>JADGEK010000086.1 GCA_016744395.1 Gammaproteobacteria bacterium
CTGAGAAGCCGTCGTTAGAAACTGCCATTCACCTGTATTACCAGCATATTTAAAATTATTAGCATATAATTTCATTTTATCTGGTGTATCATTTTCTGGGTCAAAACTTAAACTGATCAGTTTAAAGCGTTCAGCAAGAACCGGATCTTTCTCCATTGCAGATTTGAGTTCATAGAAAACATAGGAAGTTAATGGGCAGCCATTAACATCATCACAACTACTGTATACAAACCCCATTAATACGTATTTGTTATCAAATTCTGTTAATAAATGACTGCTTTTACCCGTAGTTGTTAATACCTGTCCATCGGCTGCTGATTTAAAAACAGGTAAATCATAGCTGCCAGGTTGGGGTAATTGATAGTCCAGTGCACCATAACCTGGTGCTAATGGTATCTCTGCGACCTGATTATCAATTGCCACTGCACTTGCAGCATGACTCAATAATGTCAGCAGAATAATTATTAATTTTAAATGACTAAAAGGCTTTACAAACATAACTCTCTCTCAACTCAGTGTAGAAGGACCAATATCACTATCAATCCTTCTATCCACTTAGCAAACATTTATTACATTATTTATTCAATAAGGCTTTAGCCACCAGTTCATCTCCTAATGTGGGTTGAGGACTTTTAGAAGCCATGTTATATAATGAATAAGCGCCAAAACGCATTTGATGAGCACGGCCTAGCTTTTCTTCCAGAAAATCAATTTTTATGGTTTCTTTCAGATCTTTACCATCCCAGTCATAAGCTTTGAAATATTGTTCTCCAGCATCACCTTTCTTGTCCCAGTTAGCGAGAAGCGATGAGGTAAAATACACTCTCTTGTTATCCCAGCTGCTAGAGGCCATATTAACCTGCTTACCAATTTTCTTCTCATAGACCTGTTTAGGATTAAATGGATCCGATATATCAAAATAACGAGTCATACCATCCATAAAGGTTTGCACCCAAAGGCCCTGATCATCAGAACGAATTGAAATATCAACTGGCAGGGGTATTTTTGAAGGATCACCAATATCAGCAACTGCTTTGGATTTCCATTCACCCTCTTTATCTTCATAAATCAGATGAATCTTGGAGGTCAATGCAGTGGTGGTCAAACACCAATTGTTTTCAGGTTTCCATGCACAACGTATCTCCAAAGGTGCTCCTGGAACATCCAGTATTTTTTTAGGTTTTTTACTGTGTAAATCCCAAAGTACGACGGTATTACCAAAGCGTTTCATTGCCTCTTTATCTTGTAACATTTTGCCAAAGTCCATCATATAGTTGGACCAGCCAGTAAAAGAAGAGGTTATCATTAAGTTTTTGCGAGGCAATGCACGGACATCATAATTGTATCCATCTGCATATTTACCACTCTTAACCGCACCATTTAAATTTTCATCCGTTGGCATCCAATGCGTTGCAATGTATTTACCTTCATTGGTGTATTCTACCAATGCAGAACGGCCACCATGATCCTGGTTATTCGATAAAGCGGTGATCATGATTCGACCAGGCAAAGCATAAGTTGTATGTGGACCTACTGCTCCACCACTTTTTTCAACAAAATCGGTAATGACTTTATGCAGTTTAGGTTTCGCTGGATTGGTGTGTACATCAAAGATAAACATCTTGTTGGTGTCCAAAGCCCCAGTCCAAAGATATTTACGATCATCTGTAAAGCCCGAATGGTGTGCTTCATTTCGTCCACCAACCGAGACAGAATTGATGACTTTGCCATACGTCTTAGACACAGGGTTGACATCAACCGTCACTAACTTATCCTGACCATCACCAACACCTTCAATCCCCAAGGTCCATACATAGACAAAATCTTCCTGACCAGTAATTTTTGCCATATAGGGTGACTGACAGGTTTCATCGGCAGATATTGGCGTTGTCATTCCTAACAGACCCATACTACAAACAACTGCTGTAGACAAAATTCCTACTTTTAATTGTTTCATTAATTTCAACTTCATACTTATCTCCTTTGACGCATACAATTTAGATTGAACTCTTCATTCTTACTAGAGGCAAGAATTTCCCCTTAAATATTTTTATTATGATTAACGAGTGTCCGTATTCGTTGTTTTATTTATAGAATGAATGTTCATTTTTGTCAACAAAAAAACATTAAAAAGGTAAAAATAATGAAATGAATGTTCATTTTATTCACTTTTTACTATTATTATTACAATCTTGTGTATAATATAAGTATGTAAGCAAATCAAACAATCAACCTGTTATATTCAGGAATTGCCGAATTTTGGAGTAAAAATGCCTTATCTCAACAGAGCAGCGCCTGATCCCGAACCAATCGACTGCCGTATTTTAACAGCAGGATTGATACTTTTTGTAGAAGATGGTTACCATAATGTCTCTGTTCATGATATTCAGAAAAAAGCCAATGTGAGCATAGGTTCCATTTATAAACATTTTGGTGGTAAAGAAGGGATTGCCAAAAAACTCTATTATCATTTACTCAATGAAATTGATGAATTAATTAATCAGGCGAGTAAAGATAAAAGCACTATCCAGGAAAAAAGTGAAGAAATCATCCGTCTGCTTTTTACTTACACAGAAACAGAGCGCAATATTATTGCCTTTATCTTTCAGCCAAATCATCAAGACTTTCTACCCGATGAACCCCCTATTTGCAGCGCCTCCCCTTTTAGAAGGTTGAGAGAAATTATTCGTGAAGGTATGGACAGAGGTGAAATTCGAGAAATGTCAACGGAAGTAGCGGCTTCAACTATTTTTGGTGTGGCCATCCGCATGGTTCAACTACGCCTGGATGGTATTGTTGAAAATCCATTACCCACCTATTTAGATGAAGTCTTTGATGCATCCTGGAATGGCATTTTAATCAAAAGTGATGAAATAAATAATCAGGAAGCTGATGGCTTAGTTGCTCAATTATAAGTCTTCATGCAACTTAAATGTCCCACTGGTTTTATTGTAACAGGCTTATTAATTTAAACGATTCCAGGCATCAAGCGCGGCAATTTTATACGCCTCCGCCAAAGTTGGGTAATTAAAAACATTCTCAAGAAAATAGTCAAGTCCCCCATTGAGCACCAGAGCTGCCTGACCGATATGAATAAGTTCGGTCGCACCACGGCCAATGATATGAACACCAAGCAATTCGTGATCTTCTAAACTAAAAATGAGCTTCAGTAT
Source organism: Gammaproteobacteria bacterium (assembly GCA_016744395.1). Classification (GTDB taxonomy): domain Bacteria; phylum Pseudomonadota; class Gammaproteobacteria; order GRL18; family GRL18; genus GRL18. The sequence continues at coordinate 3,174 of JADGEK010000086.1, forward strand.
TCCATGTTCCAAGCCCATTATTTGTCCTCGTGTCGTCTCACGTAGACGCGCAACACCCACTTCATACGGAATGTTCTTCTTCGTTAGCTCCTGTTCAGTCGCGCCTACCATACTCATTTCAGGCACTGCAAATATGCCAAAAGGAAAGTTATCCAGTTTATTTTTTATTTTCTGTCCAAAAGCATGACAAGCAACCTGACGCCCTTGTTCCATTGCAGTTGAGGCAAGACTTGGAAAACCGATAATATCACCTGCCGCATAAATATGCGGTTGACTTGATTGATAGAACTCATTGACCTGAATAAGATGACGGCTATTTTGTTCAACACCTGCCATCTCAAGCTTAAGGCTCTTAGTACAACCAGAGCGCCCTGCTGCCACCAATACCACATCGGAATGTATTTGCTTACCACTTTTAAGCATCGTTCGCACCGAACCATCATCCTGACAAGTGATTGCATCAACCTGTTCTCCAAGACGTACAACCATTCCCTGTTCACGAAACTGATGAACCAACTCATCCGTCAAATCTTTATCCATGAAGCCTAAAAGAGTGTCACGACCATCAATCAGATTGACTTCAACATCCAGTGCACTATAGATAGAGGCATATTCAACGCCAATGACTCCAGCTCCGATAACAGTCATAGAGTTTGGTAATTCATCCAGTTCGAGTATATTGTCACTGTCAATGACTTTACCTGAGTCAAAAGGATAATTTTCTGGATGAACAGGATACGTACCAGTTGCTATCATAAAGTAATCAGCCTGAATTTCGATCACTTTACCTCTCTCATCTTCAACTTGAACATGGTGATCATCGGTAAAGGTTGCCGTACCACTAAAGACCTGGATACCATTACGATTCAACTGGTGTAATATCACCTCTTCCTCACGTTTAATAGTAGTGTGAAGACGTTGCTTAAGATCGGCCATAGTCAAATCATTTTTTAGCCGATACCCTTGTCCATAAAATCCTCGCTGGCTATAACCACTAAGATAGAGCACGGTCTCTCGTAATGTTTTACTCGGCACTGTGCCTGTGTGAAGGCAAACCCCGCCAACATCGGAACGACGATCGACAATGGCAACTTTTTTCCCCAGTTTAGACGCTTGAATCGCTGCTTTTTGGCCGGCAGGACCCGAACCAATGATCAGAAAATCAAAATTATGCACCCATAACTCTCCTCATGAACAAGCGTATATAAACAAAATGACTCATACTTCATAGTATTAGACCATATTTTTTAGCATCAGTTTTTTTATATTACCAATTGCCTTGGTTGGGTTAAGCTGCTTAGGGCAAACATCAACACAGTTCATAATACTATGACAACGAAATAATTTATAAGGGCCTTCTAAAGCTTCCAGGCGTTCCTCTGTTGCCTGATCACGACTGTCTGCTAAGAACCGCCAGGATTGTAGTAAAGCAGCTGGTCCCAGAAATTTATCAGGATTCCACCAAAATGAAGGACAGGACATCGAGCAACATCCACACAGTATGCATTCATACAATCCATCGAGTTTATCACGCTGCTCAGGCGTTTGCTTAAGCTCAACATCAGGAATAGGATCTTTCACAATTAACCAGGGTTTTACCACATGATATTGTGTAAAGAATTGAGTCATATCAATTATTAAATCACGAATGACTGGCATGCCAGGTAAGGGTCGAATGGTGACTGGTTCTTTTAAACTATCCACTGACGTGACACAGGCTAAACCATTCTTACCATTAATATTCATACCATCTGAACCACAAACACCCTCTCCACATGAATGACGAAATGACAGACTTTCATCTTGTTCATTTTTTATTCTTAACAATGCATCACGCAACATAGTGCCAGGTTCTATATTCAATAATTCATAGTCCTTCATATAAGGCTCTGAATCTGTTTCAGGATTGAATCGATAGAGGGTGAAACGCATGGCATAAATCCTATTTAAATATTAGTAGTTTAGCAATTATCACTTAGAAATTATCAGCTTATAGTGGCTTATCATTAATAAACACGGACTTTTGGTGGAAAGCTCTCAACAGTCATGGGCTTAGAACGCACTGGTTTAAACGTTAATGCGTTATTTTCCATAAAATAAAGACTGTGTTTCATCCAATTGATATCATCTCTTTCCTCATAATCCATTCGAGAATGTGCACCTCTGCTTTCTTTTCGAGCCAAAGCACTGATCACTGTTGCTAAACCAATCTCCACCAGATTTTCCAGTTCAAGTGCTTCAATGCGTGCCGTATTAAACACATTAGAATAATCAGACATCTTAGCTTTTTTGAGTTTTGCTTTGATTTCTTTTACAGCAATCACTCCTTTTTCAAGCACCTCTTCTGTCCTAAAAACACCGCAATTTTCTTCCATGACTTGCTGAAGTTCAGCTTTTAATTCTGGTATGGTATAGGATTTTTCAGAACTGTCTGTTGGTTTTTCCCAACGTTCAAGGCGTTTTAAAATAGAATCTGCACAGTCTTCGGGTAAGGCTTTGTGGTGAGGATTTTCTTTGAGGTAATCAATAATGTGATTACCCGCTGCACGACCAAAAACCACAATATCCAATAATGAATTGCCACCTAATCGATTAGCACCATGCACGGATGCACAAGCACATTCACCTGCGGCATAAAGACCTGGAATGACCTCTTCAGAACCTGTACCAACAGGGACCACGACTTGTCCATAACGATTGGTTGGTATCCCTCCCATCGTATAATGAGCCGTAGGAAAAACAGGGATCGCTTCTTCAATTGGATCCACACCCATAAAAGTCATACTGGTATCACGAATACCCGGGAGGCGTTTTTTAATGACCTCACTGCCAAGGTGATCCAGTTTAAGCATGACATAATCCTTATTGGGACCACAGCCTCTTCCTTCACGAATTTCAATCGCAATGGCGCGACTCACCACATCTCTTGAGGCAAGATCTTTAGCATGAGGTGCATAACGTTCCATGAAACGTTCGCCTTCACAATTCACCAGATAACCACCTTCACCACGAACGCCTTCCGTAATGAGCATCCCTTTTCCAGCAATGCCTGTTGGGTGAAATTGAAAAAACTCCATATCCTGCAGGGGAATATCAGCTCTTAGCGCCATCGCCATACCATCGCCCGTATTAATACTGGCATTTGTGTTGGTTCGAAATAGCTGTCCTGCACCACCTGTTGCAATTAAAACAGTTTTGGCTTCAATGATGAGTTTTTCATTGGTTTCTATATCAACGGCTATCGCACCAAGGATCAGACCTTTTTCATTTTTTATAAAATCAATCGCAAAAAATTCATCAAAAAAATGGGTTTTTGCCTTAATATTTTGCTGATACAATGAATGCAGCATCGCATGCCCAGTACGATCTGCAGCTGCACACGTTCTCGCGGCTTGATCACCACCAAAATTTTGACTTTGACCACCAAATGGGCGTTGATAGATAGAACCATTTTCTAAACGTGAAAATGGGACACCATAATGTTCCAATTCAATAATAGTTTCAGGTGCCGCCCGACACATGTATTCAATGGCATCCTGATCACCCAGGTAATCACTGCCTTTTACGGTGTCATACATGTGCCAGTGCCAATGATCTGAACTGACATTTCCAAGTGCTGCATTCATACCACCCTGAGCTGCAACAGTATGAGAACGCGTTGGAAAAACTTTTGAAATAACGGCAACAGTCGCATCAGCCAGTGATAATTGCAACGATGCCCGTAAACCCGCACCACCTGCACCAATCACCAACGTATCAAATTTTCTTGTAGAAATATTCATATCAACTCTCTTATATAAGTCTTTTATTCAATTTGTATCAATAGCCTTTCAGCTCTATCAAACATTAAACGATAGTGAAAATAATATACGTATCATCTCAAGGCTTGATGCAATCAAAAAGAAACCTATACAAGTGAGAGTAATTAGTCGTACGGCATCATTTGGAATATAGTCCAGGACAATGTCTCGCATCCCAACCCATGCATGAATCACCAGTTGAACCAGAAACAAACCCGTTGCAATATTCATGAGTGGATGTGAAAACCAATTCAGCCATATTGGATACGTCATCTGTTCGGTATTTAAAAAAAACCATATAAAGAAAATGATATAGCAGGCCATAAAAACAGCGGAGACACGTTGTAAAAACCAAGCCTGCAATCCTTTTGCTTGATAAGACATATAAAAATTCTCAATTAGAAATTATAGATAAAAAAGGATGAAAGAAATCACAAATATCACAGAGCCCAACACCGTAACAAAAAGAGCAGATTTTTGAGCCCATTTTTTTTCAATGCCAATATCAATATCCAGAAGAAAATATCGTATGCCTGCAATGAAATGGTGTGCTAATGCCCAAATGCTTATCAAACAAAATATTTTTACTGCCGGGCTTTGTAATTCACCTTTTGCTTGTAAAAACCCAGCATCATTCGTCAATGATAATTGAAAAATATAAATAAAATATGGTAATGATAAAAACAATAAAACACCAGCAGCTCTATGTCCTACTGACATAATTGCAGACATTGGAAATTTTACTGACAGTAAATTAAGGTTTTTTGGCCTTGTTTTCTGATGATTGATAGAACGCATATTTATTGTCCTTGTTTCTCTCCCAGATACTGCCATGTTTGGACAACAGAATCAGGTGTAAGAGATATACTGTCAATACCTTGCTCTACTAACCATAGAGCAAACTCAGGATAATCTGAAGGTCCCTGACCACAAATACCAATATACTTTTTATGTTTAAGACACGTTGCAATAACACCTTGCAACAATTTTTTGACCGCCGGGTCTTGCTCATAAAACAAGTGAGATATCAAACCTGAATCTCGATCCAAGCCTAAAGTAAGCTGCGTCATATCATTTGAGCCTATTGAAAAACCGTCAAAAAACTCTAAAAATTCTTCCGCTAGAATTGCGTTAGCGGGTATCTCACACATCATGATAATTTTAAGACCATTCTCACCACGTTTCAGGCCATTTTCTGCCAATAAACGAATAATGGTTTCTGCTTCTTCCAGTGTTCGCACAAAGGGTATCATAATCGTTAGATTATTAAGTCCCATATCTTCATATACGTATTTTAAAGCTCGGCATTCTAACTCAAAGCAATCCCTGAAATCTTCAGAAATATAACGTGATGCACCACGAAAGCCAATCATTGGATTTTCTTCATCAGGCTCATAGCGAGGACCGCCCACCATATTAGCGTATTCATTCGATTTAAAATCAGACATACGAACAATCACTTGTTTGGGAGAAAAAGCTGCCACAATCGTACTAATACCTTCTATCAGTTTATTGACATAAAAGGTGACTGGATCCGAATACCCGGCAATACGTTTTACAATCTCTGCCTGAATATCAGGTTCTTGCTGATTAAATTCTAATAAGGCCTTAGGATGAATACCAATCGTGTTATTAATAATAAACTCAAGTCGTGCCAGTCCAACGCCATTATTAGGAATGGAAGTAAAATCAAATGCACGACTGGGATTACCGACATTAATCATCATTTTATTATCAAGAGCAGGCATATTGAGATCTTCAGAGGTTTCAATGTCAAAGTCCAAAATCTCTCGATACACTAATCCTGTATCACCTTCAGCACAGGATGCTGTTACAGCCTGGCCTTCTTTAATAAGTTCGGTGGCATTACCACATCCAACAATAGCAGGAATACCCAGTTCACGGGCGATAATGGCCGCATGACACGTTCGGCCACCACGATTGGTAATAATCGCTGCTGCACGTTTCATGACAGGCTCCCAATCGGGATCCGTCATATCTGTTACCAACACATCGCCCTCCTGAACCAGATCCATTTCATTGAGATCTTCAATGACTCGAGCATTGCCAGCACCAATTTTTTTACCAATGGCACGACCACTAATGATTACTTCACCACTTTGATTAAGCTTATAACGCTCAGTGACGTGTACATTCTGCCGACTCATCACCGTTTCTGGGCGAGCTTGAACAATATAAAGTAATCCATCACCATCAATTGCCCACTCAATATCCATGGGGCGGCGATAATGCTTTTCAATAATGACCGCACGAAAGGCCAATTCATGTAACTGATCATCGGTCAAGCTAAATTGTTGTTGTAAAGCGGGCTCAACTGGAACAATTTTTGTCGTTTCATCCAGCTCTTCACTGTAAATCATTTTAATGGCTTTACTGCCTAATTTTCGATTCAAAACAGCATATCGATCGGCAGACAGTGTTTTTTTATGAACATAAAATTCATCTGGGTTAACAGAACCCTGAACAACTGTTTCACCGAGACCATAGGAAGCTGTAATAAAAACGACATCTCTAAAACCCGACTCAGTATCAAGAGTGAACATAACACCGCTGGTACCTTTGTCACTGCCCACCATATGTTGAATACCAGCAGAAAGTGCTACTTCACTATGAACAAAATTCTGGTGAACTCGATAGGAAATTGCCCTGTCATTATAAAGTGAAGCAAATACCTGTTTAATGTGATATAGGACCGAATCAATACCCCGTACATTTAGATAGGTTTCCTGTTGACCAGCAAAAGAGGCATCAGGTAAATCCTCTGCCGTTGCTGAAGATCGAACGGCAACTGAAAGTTCATCACCAGTCCCTGCATTCATTGTTTCCCAGGCAGAAGTAATTTCCTGTTGCAAATCATCCTGCAAGGGTGAGTCAATTACCCACTGCCGTATCGTTGCACCACTTTTCTGTAAGGCATCAACATCATTAACATCCAAATCATTTAATTGATCATTAATCCGCTGTTCCAAATCATTGTGAGCCAGAAACTGTCTAAATGCCTCAGCAGTCGTTGCAAAACCATTTGGCACACGAATGCCCGCTTTGGTCAACTTGCTAATCATTTCACCTAGAGAGGCATTTTTCCCCCCAACAATTTCAACATCGTTTTTGCCGAGTTCTTTAAACCAGATGATGTTCTGAGACATAGGATGTATCCTTAAAAATAAACAATTACAGTTGAGTTAATTTATCATGGTAGGCTGAAAAATCTTTGATAGGATTTTTTGCTACACCGCTTTCCATTGCCGCTTTAGCAACGGCAATGGAAACATGAGTGAGCAGTCTTGAATCAAATGGTTTAGGTAAAATATACTCTTGACCAAAGGTTAAAGTTTCACCCTCATAAATTGCAGCGACTTCTTCAGTCACAGGCATTTTTGCAAGCTCTGCTATAGCATAGACGCAGGCAACCTTCATTGCTTCATTGATAGTCGTGGCATTCACATCAAGAGCACCACGAAAAATAAAGGGAAAACACAGTACATTATTCACCTGATTGGGAAAATCCGAACGTCCCGTCGCAATGACTGCATCCGAACGAATGGCTTTCACTTCTTCAGGCATAATTTCAGGCGTTGGATTCGCCATAGCTAAAATTAATGGGCGTGCAGCCATACTTAAAACCATTTCTGGTTTAAGTACATTTCCTGAAGACAAGCCTAAAAATATATCTGCATCTTTGACGGCATCAGATAATGTACGTGCCTCTGTATCAGCAGCATAACTTGCCTTATTGGGAGCTAAGTCTTTTGAACGTCCCTGATAAATCACTCCACTTCGGTCTGTTACTAAAATATTTTTCTTACTCAGTCCCAGTTCAATTAATAGATCAAGACAGGCAATTGCTGCCGAACCAGCACCTGATACGGCTATTTTTACATTTTTTATATCTTTGTTGACAATTTCCAGACCATTGACAACGGCAGCGGCTGTCACCACTGCTGTACCATGCTGATCATCATGAAAAACAGGAATATTCATCCGCTTTTTTAACTTACTTTCTACTTCAAAACATTCAGGGGCTTTAATATCTTCAAGATTTATTCCACCGAATGTCGCTTCAAGGCCTGCAATAATTTCAACCAGCTTATCGGGATCACGTTCTTCTATCTCAATATCAAAAACATCAATTCCTGCGAATTTATTAAAAAGAACAGCCTTACCTTCCATTACGGGTTTGGATGCCAATGCACCAATAGCACCCAGACCTAACACTGCAGTGCCATTACTTATTACACCTACCAAATTGCCCCGGGAAGTGAATCTGGCTGCTTCCGATGGATCATTAGCTATTGCTTCACAAGCAACAGCAACACCTGGCGTATAGGCAAGTGAAAGATCTCGTGGCGTATCCATTGGTTTAGTTGCCCTGAGGGCAACTTTTCCTGGTGGTTCCATGCTGTGGTATTTTAAAGCTGCGGCATTGAACTCTTCTGATGTTTCTTTTTGATCCACTTCTTGCATTATATTACTACTCTTAACAGGGGGCATTTTAATATCATCTCTATGCTTATTCATACACGGGTACCACGAGTACGGGTATTTTAGAAAGTTGGGTTACTTTTCGAGCAGTTGAACCTAAGATGTTAGAGCTAACTGATGGACTTGTATGGGTACCAACCACAATAAGATTTGCATTCAATTTTTCTGCTTGATGAATAATTGATTCCGCAGAGCGTCCATCAACTACTTTTACCTTAGAAATAAATTCACAGTCCGAAGGTTTTTTCACTAATTCTTCTTCACAGAAATTATTGAGTCTTTGCTGCATTTTTTTTAGGGCTTTTTTCAAACCATCCTGACGCACTTCTTGGGCATTGAAATTTGGCATATAGACATCAATTGTTGTTAGAATTCCTGAGCTCAGAGGTTCCATCACATGCAGCATAACAATTTTAGCATCATGTGTTTTAGCCATATCAATTGCATATCGAAACACAGGGCGCATATGCTTCCCCATATCCGTTGCATAAAGAATTGTTTTAATCGTTGGATTCATCATCTCATCTCATCGCTGTATTAAAAAAATGGGAGTTACTTAGTGATTATCTCAGGTCCCATCATCAAAGTTGGTAACCAGGTAGAAACAGAAGGTATATAAGTCACAATAAGCAAAAATACAAACAAAATAGCCAACCATGGTGAGGCAGCTTTTACCACACTATGCATCGGCATTTTGGCAACACCCGCAGTTACAAAAAGATTAAGACCCACAGGAGGAGTAATCATACCTATTTCCATATTAACCACCATAATGATGCCAAGATGAATCGGATCGATTCCCAGCTCGATAGCAATTGGAAAAACTAAAGGTGCGACAATAATCAAAAGGCCTGATGGCTCCATGAATTGACCGCCAATGAGTAATATAATATTAACGACAACAAGAAACATGATTGCACCAAAACCTGCTGCCAACATTGTCTCTGTTATCATTTGAGGAATACGTTCTTCAGTTAACACATGCTTAAGGATCAAAGCATTAGCAATGATAAATAACAGCATAATTGTGAGCTTACCCGCTTCAAATAAACTGTGTTTAGTATCTTTATGCCAAAATATTGATAAAGCCCGCCAAAGAATCATGACACCGCCAGCCCCTTTTTCTTTGAATGGACCCATGTCACAATAAATAAAATTGGAGATCAGAAAAGCGTAAACGGCGGCCACTGCAGCTGCTTCGGTCGGTGTAAATATGCCTCCATAAATACCGCCCAGAATGATCACAATTAATAACAGGCCCCAGCTTGCATCTTTTGCAGCACCTAACACTTCAGCCCATCCCACCCAGGGTTGTGCGGGCAAATTTTTATATCGGGCAACAATGTAGATACCCAACATCAACATACCACCAGCCATTAATCCAGGAATAACACCTGCTAAAAACATTCTGCCCACAGAAACATCGGTGGCAGCAGCATATACCACCATAACAATTGAAGGTGGGATGAGGATCCCCAGAGTACCTGCATTACAGATCACTCCAGCAGCAAACTCTTTGGTATAACCAACTTGCAGCATACCTGCAATAGCAATACTACCAATAGCAACAACTGTTGCTGGGGATGAACCTGATAAAGCAGCAAACATCATGCAGGCAAAAACCGAAGCCATTGCCAGACCACCACGAAATGAGCCCACCATCGCTATGGCAAAACGTATAATTCGATGAGCAACTCCCCCCGTCGACATAAATACCGACGCTAGAATAAAAAATGGGATAGCCAGCAAGGTATAATGGCCCTCAAAGGCAGAAAATAATGTTTGAGCCACTGATGCCAAAGAAGAATCAGAATAAATTTTGAGAAATATGATACTGGACAGTCCTAGAGAAATAGCAATTGGTACACCAATCATCATAAACCCAATCACCATAAGAAAAAGATATAAAATTTCCATTATTTATTCTCCTTCTTGTCATTTGATTGTTTCTCTTTTGACTGATTAAGAGCTATTTCATACTCCAATGCATCTTCCATTTCATCTTCCACTTCATGACATGAAATCAATTTATCCACTTTACCTGTTATTACATGCCAGGCCAGTTGAAAAAAACGTAATGTAAACAGAGCCATACCAATAGGTAACGCTAAATAAGGAATAAACCGAGGCATTTTTTCATAGCGCTCACCTTCATTAAACCAATCTGCGAGGAACATCAAAGCCTCTGGCATAGGTATATCATCAGTTTCCAGCCAGGCCCGTTCTGTAATAAACGGGTACCAGTAGTTCCATGAACCGATTAACAATAAAATTGAATATAACAGGCAGGCAGCTATCGCTAGCAATGCCAGGATTTTTCGAGTTTTGGGAGACACAGCATTAACGAGGATATCTACACCAATATGAACATGATGTTTAACAGCATATGAAGCACCCATGAGTACCAGCCAGGCAAACAAAAAGACGGTCACTTCCAAAGCCCATAAAATATTATCGTTGAAAAGATAACGAGCAACAACATTAGCAAACGTGATCAGTGTCATTAAACCTAAGCAAAGAGCAATGGATGTTTCTTCAAAGTTATCCATCATTCGGCCTAGTTTTACTAGATGTTCTTTATTCATGAACTTCTACTCCCCTATAGCAATATTTTAATCATTGTCACTGAAATTATAATTAGAGTTATAATCATATGTGGCCGACAGTATCGACCACATCAACTAAAGGATTTATATTAGTTGTTATTTTACCTCTTTCATTGATTTGCTTTTAGGGCAGCATTCATCAGGTCTTTACCAACATCTTTTTCAAATTTCTTCCACACAGGTTTCATTGCATCAACCCAAGCTTGGCGTTGATCAGCAGTTAAAGTGCGAACGGTACCACCCGCTTTAATTACATTTGCCTTGTTTTGATTATTAACTTTAGTGGACTCTGAATTACGAGCTTGAGTGACTTCTTTTATGATAGTGGATAATTGCTCTCGTACATCATTGGGTAAACCTTTCCACCATTTTGATGAGGTAACCACCAGATAATCAAGGACACCATGGTCAGTTTCAGTGACACCATCTTGTACTTCAAAGAATTTTTTTCCATAAATGTTTGACCAGGTATTTTCCTGCCCATCGATAACCTTCGTTTGCAGACCACCATAGACTTCTTTGAATGACATTTTTTGTGGACTAGCCCCAAGTTGTTCAAACTGAGCCACCAGGACATCAGATGCTTGAACTCTGAACTTAAGTCCTTTCGCATCAGAAGGCTTGATAAGAGGCTTATTGGCAGACATTTGTTTCATACCGTTATGCCAGAATGCTAAACCTTTTAAACCACGACGATTCATCGAGTTTTTAAGCTTTTCACCATCGGCTGAATTCTGAAAACGATCAACAGCATCTATGTCATTAAAAACAAAAGGTAAATCAAAAATGCGGAATTTTTTGGTAAACTTCTCAAATTTAGAGAGTGAAGGTGCCGCCATTTGAACATCACCATTCAACATTGCTTCAAGGACTTTTTTATCATTATAAAGTGTTGAATTTGGAAAAACTTCCATACAGGCTTTACCATTCATTTCTTCATTGACACGTTTTTCTAATAAAGAAGCTGCAATACCTTTGGGATGTTTATCGGTATTAGTAACATGACTGAATTTAATCACCAGTTCGCCCGGATCACATTTTGCCAAAGCTGATGTGCTAGTCACTGCCAATGTTGATGAAATAACAATACCTAATAGAATTTTTCTCATAATAAGCCCCTTTGAGTGATAATTATTAATATTCATTACGATGTATTCGTTTGTGATGAACTTAATACATACTTATATCACTATTTGTGCCATATTTAAAAAATACTGGAAAAAACATATAGTTCTTTGAAACAAAAGACTTTATTGTAATATCAATGGCTTGTATTCAATGAACTAATGGGCATATTTCCACCCATTTGTATTTTTTTATGGGTATAAATCAACCCTAAATTGAACAATTTGAACAAAACAACAAGATATTATTCAATTGACTAATGGGCTACACCTTTAAAAAAAACATGAGTTTGTGACTGACTAGAAATCTAACAATGATTAAACTATGATATAAACAAGCCAATTACTGACTCAAATTTCAATATGCAAATAAAAAATCAATACTTAATTAAAACCCCTCTGGTTTTATTTATAGGTATACTTATGTTTGTCATAATCTGGGCTGGTGGTTATTTCAGTTGGAAATTAGGTATTGATAAGCTCCAGATTAATAGCCAACAACAACTCGATCAATTTGTCAGTCATCTGGATGCTCGTTTAGCACGCTTTAAATTCATTCCTCAGCTTATATCTAAAAATAGGATATTAGTTGATCTACTAAAAGATCCTGAGAGCAGTCCCCGCAGAGATTTGGTCAATTACTTTTTAGAAGACATTAATACCATTATTGGTGCTTCAGATACTTATTTAATGAATGATCAGGGTTTAACTCTCTCAGCCAGTAACTGGCATAAAAAATACACATTTAATAACCAAAACTTTAATTTTAGACCTTACTTTACTGAAGCAATGAAAGGAAACCTTGGGCGTTATTTTGCACTGGGAGCAACCTCTGGTGAACGCGGTTATTATTTTGCCTACCCCATAACTTATGGCATAGAAACTCTTGGTGTTATTGTCGTCAAAATGGACTTGAATAATATTGAATTAAACTGGTCTAATCGAAAAATACAATTTATTGTGAGCGATCCTGAAGGTATTACTTTTATTACAACACAACCAGAGTGGTTGTATCAGAGCATAAAACCCTTATCAACAGAGACTCTTAAAAAAATACACGAAAGCCAGCGGTACAAAGATATTCAAATAAAGGAAATGAATATCAAACCATTAGAATTAATCTCTGAAAATAATCGAATACTCGAGATAAATAATGGTGCAGGGAATAGAAAAAGTGAATATTTTAGCATACAAAAAAATATGCCCCATGCAGGCTGGAATGTCATGATAATGGCACCACTGACAGAACTGAAGCAAAATCGCTTAAATACCATTATTGTTTTATCATTAATACTCATACTATCATTACTAATCAGTTTTCTCATCTGGCAACGACTGAAGCGCCAACATGAAAGAGAGCATTTTCAACAAGAAGCACAGAGACAACTTGAGCACCAAGTAGACGTCAGAACCACAGATTTAACTCATGAAATTGAAGAGCGTATACGAACCGAAGTAAGATTACGTGAAACTCAGAATGAATTAATTCAAACAGCAAAATTAGCTGTCCTCGGTCAAATGTCTGCAAGCATCAGTCATGAGTTAAATAACCCCTTGGCTGCGATACAAAGCTACACTGAGAATGCCCGAAAATTTCTGAATATCGAAAAATATACAGTAGTGGATGAAAACCTGAGTCGAATCATTCGACTGACCGTACGCATGAGCAAGATCAGCTCCCAACTTAAGTTTTTTTCACGCAAGTCTAATCAGTCCATGGAGATTGTCACGATTCAAAGAGTGATAGAATCGGCTATCGAAATTGTGAGTCATCAATATAAAAATAATAATTCTATAATAAAAATTCAAAGCCGTATTCCTGAATTAAAAGTACGAGCTGACATTATTCAACTTGAACAAATTTTAATTAATCTGATTAACAATGC
>JADGEK010000187.1 GCA_016744395.1 Gammaproteobacteria bacterium
CCCCCTCCGCTGCCAGATGTAGAACCTGGTGCGGTGGACGATGATGAAATTGCAGAGCTTAAAGTACTTCCCATAGCAGATGAAAATCCACTGAGGTTATGAGTGTTCCAGTGTTTGCCGTGGTACCACATGGGCTTGTAGTGCTGCCCCGTTTGTTCTAATTGGGAAAAAAGTGAACTAAAGCGCTTACTCCATTGTTTTTCAACATCCAAAGCCATGGCATAGGGCAAATATTTTTCAAACAGCTCAGGTGTGAGCTTAGGTTCTTCCTGAGTTGAAGAAGTGCTTTTCTGCTGTCGTTCTTCTGTTTGAGTGACCATTAAATACTGTTTAAAACCATCCACTTTATCCAGTAGTTCCCTACCTTTTAGAGTGGGGGATTTCATCCATTCATAAAATAAAAAATTGCTCATGATCACCAGGATAAATATCAATAAAATACCAGGACCTGCCATTTTCCAGAATATGATGATGCCGACTATTTCTCCAATTACAAAAGGTGTTGCGAAACCAAGAGAGCCTAAAGAAGAAAAAAAGCTTGAAACACTGTTCACATTTTTTAATGTGCTAAAAACCCCTATGGTTAAAAAGGCAACAACAACCGTCCATATTCCAAGCCATAAGGAAAGAAAGGCTGTTATTGCTTGTGCGTCACCAGAATCCATTGATAAAACAGTCAGAGCCAAAATAATAATACTGCCTAACCAGCCAGGTAATAAAGCCATTTTATTATGATTGAAAAATGCTTTTTCATAGTCTCTTTTTAATACTTTATTATGAGCTGAAATAGCCTTGGCAATTGAACTGTGCTCCGCCTGTTTTAAGACTATTTTATCTTTACGATTAAAAAGTGAGTGGGCAATGGCGGCCTCTCCTAAAGAAAGTTTGGCTGAATCACTTATTTTCTCAATGGTAAAGTACTTTCTTTTCATGGTAATACTGAGATAACCTTTTACGGCCATATTAACCAGTGCGGCTGAAAAAGTTTTGTCATCATAGCCCATTTTCTGTACAAAGCGCATTGATGCGGGAGAGTGTTGCTTATCAGGATAGTATCGAGGATAAATCACGCCTTTTTGGGGATCTTTTCCTACTTTTAGCCAAATAATGGAAAGATATATCAAGAGAATGAATAATCCGCAAAATCCAACCAGTACGGGCTTATTATCGCTAAAAAACCAGAGTAGCTTTTGCTTTTGACTGGGTTCAGTGACATAACCTTTGGGCCAGTTAACAACAACGGTGAGTCCATGATGCAGTGGTAGTTTATCTGTGGTACTAAAAAAAACACTATGATCATCAGGTGTTGAAGCAATAAATCCTTTAC
Source organism: Gammaproteobacteria bacterium (assembly GCA_016744395.1). Lineage (GTDB taxonomy): Bacteria > Pseudomonadota > Gammaproteobacteria > GRL18 > GRL18 > GRL18. Next base: position 1,328 of record JADGEK010000187.1, read on the forward strand.
CTTTATCACCCATTGCGCCTGTGTAACCAGTAGTTTCAATTTGTTGACTTCTTACGCCAGGTGGTAATTGTATTTTGGCATTGGCTTGCAAAATAGGAAAAGACCAATCATTGCCTGTCACGTTCCAATAGAGTTCATCATATTGTTCAAAAAAGCCCAGCTGACGATGGGTATAGTATTCTATAGTATAAGTATGTATGCCATCTTTTAGATAGATACCCTTATTGCCAATATAAATTCGGATACCATTGCTAAGGTTTTCAGTATGATAATTTTCTACTATACCATCACGCCTGATTGATAATATTTCAAATGTTACATTGTAATGGTTGCCATAAATATCTTTGTACTGTGTTGGAAAATCACGAAAAATGCCTCGTTTTATTTTATTGCCTTCTGAGTTCACTGTAATTTTTTCAGTCACGATGAGGCTGCCATCTGTTTTAATGAGAATCGTGCTGTCGTAATTCTGAATGACTTCAGTGGCAAAACTATTGATGCTGTAGAACAAGAGAAACAGAATTGAAGTAACCTTCAATGAATGCTTTAGGGATAGGCGCAGGGAAAAAAGAGTGTGGTCACATAAAATGTTCATTAATTCATATCCATTTGAAAATATTGACGGTATTTAAACCCAAAGAGATTAGCAACCGCCAGATCTGGAAATGTATCAATACGTGTGTTTAACAAACGTACTGCACCATTATAATAACGGCGGGCGTGTTGTAATGTTTCTTCAATTACTGAGAGCTCTTTTTGCAATTCAATAAAATGCTGACTGGCTTTTAAATCAGGGTAATCTTCTGCAAGTACCTTTATCTGACCTAATTGTTTACTGAGCGTATTTTCAAGCAGTCCAGTTTCATCCAGATCGAGAGTCTCTTTTAAATCTTCGAGTTTTTGACTTTGAGTTCTGATTTCTGTCACTTTTGTTAAGAGTGCTTGTTCATAACTGGCGTACTGTTGTACCACTTCGACCAATTTAGGAATGAGATCATGTCTGCGTTTGAGTTGCACACTGATATCACTCCAGGCTGCATTGGCTTGATTTTTTAAGGAAACAAGGCGGTTATAGCTGATAATGAACCAGATTAAGATAATGGCACTGATACTGACGAATAGAATGGTATACATAAGGATTTAACAAGCTTGGTTTGTTTAAAGGCAATGAATTTTAACATATAACTCATGATAAATTTGTGTGTATATTCTTACTTTTGGTCATTAATGGGTGATGAAAAATAGTGATGAGATATACAGGGATGAGCAGGCTCCAGAGGGCTTAAATATTATAAATCCAGGGCAATAAAAAGCTGAATAACGCCCATAATATTAATGTGAGTGGACCACCCACTCTGATGAAGTCCCCAAAGGAATAATTGCCTGCATTCATGACCAATAAATTAGTCTGGTAAGCAATGGGTGTGGCAAAGCTCATATTGGCACCAAATAAAACCGCGAGAACAAAGGGTTCTGGGGGGAGTCCAAGCTGGTGGGCAATACTCATGGCAATGGGAGTTCCAATGACTGCTGCGGCATTATTAGAGATGATGTTAGTGAGTATGGCCATGAGCAGTAACAAACCGCTGATAATAACCGATGGTGAGGATCCCTGTGTTGCTTGCACATAGTATTGGGCAAGAAACTCGGCACCACCAGTTTGTACGAGTGCCATTCCCATAGCCAAGCTGGTCACAATAATGAGAATAACGGGTGCGCTCAAGGCTCGAGTGGCATCACGCCAGCGTAAACATCCACTTAAGAGCATTAATAAAACGCCACAGGAGGCACTCACGGAAATAGGAAGTAAACCCAATGCTGCACTTAATACGATAAAGCTCATAATGATCAATGCAATAGGTGCTTTAATGGAATGCGGTAAACTGAGGCGGGCATCCAGAACGAGCAGGTTGCGGCTCATTTTAAGATTTTTAATTCGTTCACGAGCCCCCTGAATTAAGATAACATCCCCTGGTTTTAACAGGACATCACTAGCATGCTTACTTTCAGGGCTGTTTTTCCATAAATTGGCTCGGTGCAGTGCCAGAACAAGGAGATGATAGCGGTCAGAAAAGCGAACCTGACTGAGTGTTGTGCCATCCAGGGTTGAACCTGGAACAACCACCACCTCGGCAATTTCCTGATTAATTTCATTTAAAGGATGATCTTTGTCTACAGGGACATCGCCAGAACAGAGGGTGCCACCCAGTATTTTTTCAAATTCCATGAGTTTATCAGGTGTATCACGTAATAGTAGTCG
>JADGEK010000087.1 GCA_016744395.1 Gammaproteobacteria bacterium
TTTCAATTTAATAATAGTAAAGAATATGCTTTAGAACAAGTTGATTAAAATTTTCTAATTTTTATACTCTATTACATGGACATCCGTTATAGGGAGTTTGGATGTAAAAGATTACTCCCTAAAATTGCATAAAAATATGACTATTCCCAATGATCTAAATCGGCTCTGAATATTCGAATTTTTGACAATAGCATCTCTCGTTTAATATTAAACCAAACCATAAGACCTGTGATAACAGCACCTGTTGACATTAAAATCAATGCCCTTCCCAGGCGATCATCTGGGTAGAAAACCACTAGCTGACCTAATATGTTAATAATAATAAAACCAATGCCTGTATACAGAAAGGCTTTTGTTTTACTACTGATACCATAAACTGCGCTGAGAAGACCGATTAACAGTCCCACAAAAAATAGCAATAATGAAGAACTGATAAACACGTCTGCAGTAACCACTAGATACAAAGCACTGAGTGCTATAAAGCGAATTTTATTTTGCAAATCCACAGTTATTTCATTTTTGTGTAAATGCAAAATCAGTAATAAACTCATCGATATAGGCATCACATAAAACAGCATCAAACTGGTGTGATCAGATAATAATGGCATCCATAAATACACTGACAAATTGATTAAAACAACTCCAGTATATAATGAAGCATGATTCTCTTTTTTATTTAAAAGATAAAAAATCCCCAACAGTAATAAGGTCACACTGCTGTGTAAAGAACCCACTTGCCATGGTATTGTCAACAAAGCAGTCAATGGTAAGATCTGAACAACAATATTTGAGTTTATAACAGGTGATGTTAATAAGCCCATACGATTAAGACCAAAAAGAACCAACGATACCACTAATATACCCGCTGTATCATAGGCATTAACCGCGACACTGCCCAGCAACATAAAGCGCAAAGACACCAGCAATCCCATTGCCAGAAAATAGCTCAGTACTGTCCACAGGCCGTTGATATCACGCTTTGATAACTGAATGGTTCCAAAGAGTAAAACAGCAATACTTGATAAGAAACTGAAGTGTTCAATGCCCCATTTCGAGTCTTCAGTGAAAGCAAGCAATGTCACTATTGCCGTAGCAAAAAGTATATAGACCCAAGAAACAGAGGCCCTGACAAATTGCTCTGGATTGACCAAAGTGAATCGCTCACCGAATTTTTTAAGCATAGAAGGCAGTAAGACCCATAAAAGAAAAATAGCTGAAAGCAACGTATACACAGGTACAATTTCATTCACACGCCATATCAAAAGAAAGAAAAAGATCAGACTCGCATGAGTCAAATGTGCTAACCACTGAGTGTTCATGAAATAAGATACAGTGATAAATAAAGCAATCATCATCAACGTGTTTATTTCGATTAATGCCTCTTTTGGCATCAGGTCAAACCAACCTGAATACAGGCCCGCGACTAATAGAATATTACTCACAAAGCTTATTATTGTTATCACCAAACTGACTTGAATTGCAGGCTTTTCAAATGAGATCAAGTGCCACCCTAAATGGGATAGCATCGGATTTAACAAACGCTCCCATAAAATGTGAAATGTTATCAGGGCGAAACAAAACATAAGTATCAGCTGATTATAACCATCAAACTGAGGAATAACTGTATTTGAAAAAAGATAATCATTGACAGGCGACAAAACCACAAGCACCAACCAGCTTAACAATAGGATAAACGACCAGCTTATGACTGATAGTGAAGTGTTTCTTAACATTAATAATAAATAAGCTAATAAAATGATTAAATATAATGGCTCCAAAAGCAGAATCAAAGAAGCTTCAAATAAAAACATCACTAAGATGAACAATCCAAACCAGGGCCAAATGGCCGTATCAATTTGCTTTTCTGAAAAGACTTTATTATAGACTGGTGATAAAAAATGATGTCCCAACCAAAGTAGAAATACCTCCAAAATAAAGACCATTAAATTTGGTTCCAATGTCAGTATTTGAGCATCATAACTGGAAAACAGATAATTACCTTGAGACTGCATCAACAAAGAGGCTATCACTAATAAAGTCAGATACATGGGTAATAAAATTCCACGTTTTTGAGCTGAAAAATGCTCTCCTGAAACAAATAAATAAATTCCCGCCAGAGAAATAGTCATCACAGACATTGGATCAATATTTTTCAAACTGAAAAAAAGAGCAGTATTTAAAACAACCAAAGTCGTCATAAACATGAAGAATTCAAATTGAGTCGATAGAGTTTCATCATACTCTCTGTCAGAAGGAAGAACCCATTGCTGCAAAGTAATAAAGTATCGACTTTTAACAAACTGGCTTATTATTATCCAGAACATCAAAGTATAAAGACTGAGTACCAACCAGTTTTTATTTCCTACCTCAAAACCAGAGGAAAAGCTGAACAACCATTTTCCAATAAAAGCCATATCAGGATTAAAATAAAAAAGCAGTGCTGATGCACCACTGACAAAAGCCAGTAATAATGGCGCACTATTTTTACTGCGAATGGCAACCAGAATTGCTGAAATCATTAGCGCAGGTGCCGTTAAAAACCAACTAAAAGCAGGACCTTGAACTGGTCCTGGGTTATAAGTCATAAACTGTGCAAAAGCGATTAACAAGACAAGCAGTGATGCTCGTTCAATAGGCTGTTGGAGTAAATTAACGGGTACTCTATTATTAGCAATAAGCTTATTAACCAGCGTTTTATTAGAAAGATGGAAATTAAACATTTTTCATCTCCTGTGATTGAATTGAAAAATCATTAGCGGGATAAAACCATAAAATGAATTCAGGGTTGCTTTGTTTTTTTGCCTCTAATTGCAGTAATTCTCTTTCATTATTTTTCTTCTTATCTAACCAGTGAATAAGATAAAAAATTGCAAAAGCACAACTGACGACCAGCAAACCTGTTGAATGAGGATGATTTAAATACAACTTTACCGTCAGAATTGCAGCTGATAGCACTATCATAAAGACATAAAATAACAATTGATTTAAGAGGTTTAAACTCAATAGTAAAAAGTTAATTGAAATAATGAAAATCAAAAGACCTGTTTTTATTGAAAGGGAAAAATCACTGGCGACTAAAACCAAAACTAAAACACTCAATAAAAGAGAGGCATTAGTAAACCATTCCTTATTCATCAAATGACATTGTTCACTCTGCACATGAGGAGCATCAGCTGAATCAAAAGCCATGATATTAAAACGACTATTCAGTGAATAGAAAAAAATAAGAACCGTAATCATTAGCATTTTAATATCAATTGATAATACTTCTTGAAAACCAAGTAAAATATGCAGAACTGGCAGCAATAGAAAAACATACAAATACAAGCTGAAAATCGAATTATTTTCTAAGCATTGATAAGTCTTCAATTGTTTTGATTTTAGCCAATAGAAACAGCTTGTCATAATCGCAAGGCTATTAACAATATTTAAGAACAGCTCAGTACTCGTACCATAATGATTCAATGCAATCAGCCACTGAGAAAAAGTACTTAATGCAATTGAAGTTAATATCAGTGTATGAAAAAGATGTTTCGTTAAAGAAAATTGTTTATTACTTTGAAGTTCTGATTTTCTTAAAAATAAGAGTATCAATGAAAAAAATCCAATCAAAGGCAGTGTGGCCAAATAATACCACTGTTCAACACTTGCAGTGTTTACGCCAGGGATAGAGAAGATCCCATGGGACAAAATCACATCAAAATATAAGAAACCAATTGTTCCCATCATTAAGTAAAGAGGGGCTAATGAACGATACAACCAAACCAGGCGACCATACAGTAATACTGCCATGAATAATGTGATATTTCTAACGGGATCATCATTCAGCGATAAAGCAATGGCCAAAAATGATAGACCGTATGAGATGAAACTAAAATAGGATAATAAATTCATTCGCTCTTTATAATCATTAAGCTGTCCATCAATATAAAATAATGCCGCACTGATCAATAAGACAAGAGGGGCATAATAACTCAGAGTAATAGCGACAGGACTACTAAGAGTAAGATGAATAATGGAAATCAAAGCGGCATAAATCAAACTACCCACGCTCATCAGCAGCAGATAGTGGTTATCTGTAAAGACTTGCTTCAATAAAGCAGGCATATAATCAATAAGAGCCCATAGCAATAAAGTCAGAATAGCCACTTGTATTCCCATGAGAAAAATCAAACTATGACTGTTTTGTATCCATGGTACGAGCAACTGAAAAATGCTCAAAGCAAAGAATACAGGCGTAAAATATTGCAATAATTGTCGATTAAACACACCACTGATCAGCCGACTGACATAGTACAAGACAAGCAATGCCAGGAGTGTGGATAATCCAGAAATAACAAATTGATAGTTTTCAGTACTACTGGTTAATAGTTGTGCATCTGAAGAAAAATTCAATGGTATTAATAGAAAACTAATGGCCATCAATACATAACCGCTTGTCGAAGCATGGGAAACTTTTGACTTTAAGCGATAGCCGCCAAATGCCAGTAATAGTGTATAACTTAATACGGTATAAAAAATGGTGATACTTTTATTAAAGCCTTCTGTATAGGAAATAAAAAATATAGAGCCACTGATGAAACAAAGAATACCAATAAACCAACCAATATTTTGTAGTAAAAATGGAACCAGTGATTTATGCCAACCACTGAATGATGCCAGCCATGAATCCATTAAACTGCTCTTGTGCTCAACTGATGAGCCTTGAAACCTCTTATCTTCATGCAATGTTGCTTCCATTGTTTCAGATTCAATGGTCTTTGTTGCACTTACATTGATGGGCTGGTTTATTTTACTTTCATTGTCGTCCAACCAAAGACTGTCATTCATTTCTTCTTCAAAAGCCGACAAGTCAGATACTTCATTTTTTTCTGGCAGTAACTGAATTTTTGAGGCGATGGGCTTATTATTTATTTCAGTATGAGTCGATTTTTTTTGATGTGATTCTTGTTGCTGACGTTCAAGCTGAGCGTAATGTTGTTTTTTTAATCGTAAACGAAGTTGTTTATTGAGTTTAGAATAATAAAAATTAAACCCCAAAGAAATAAAGAGTAGACCCCATATAATTTCATTGTCCAGTCGACTGAAAAACTCAAACAAGAGTGATATGGGGTAAAACAAATCATTGTACATATTTTAAACTCCAGAAAGCTCTACCAATTTCCCCCCATCTTTAATCAATCAGGCATTAGTCTAATTAAAAAAGCAGAGGGATTTTATTTAAGACAATTTAATGCAAGATTATATTTCAAACCTTTTTTTTAGCATATCCATTTCTGAATTAATTTCAGCCTCAATTTCCATTTCGACATAAATTTCATCTTGAAAACAATTTTGATCATTTAATTCAGAGCAAGCCTGGGCACGTGCTTCCATTTCCATGACTTTATCTTCCATTCGATTAAATTTATCCTGTGTCATTAGGTGAGAATCAAAATCAATGCCTGTATTAATCATATACTCCTGAGTTTGAGCCGCTCTTTGGCGAGCAGCCAAACTGCCTCGCTTACGCTTTGCGTCCGCTAATTTATCTTCCAGCTGTTTCAGCTGATGTTTTAGATCATTACTGGTTCTTGAAGCCGCTCGCCACATAGGTTCAATGCGATTAACAATTTTTTCATGTTCTTTCTTTTGCCCTAATGCCGCTCTGGCCAGCTCTTCATTATCATTTTTCATAGCAACTTCGGCTTTATTCTGCCATTGTTCAACGTGAGTGCGGTGCTGTTCTAATTCTCGAAATAATTGTTTTTCACTGGTGATGGCGGTAATCACACCTTCTTTTGAGTAGCGAATATTTTCATCCATTTCACGAATGATCTGTTTAATCATACGCTCAGGATCTTCCACCTTATCAATTAAGTCATTGATATTTGAGTTAATTACATCATTTATACGCTTAAATATACTATTCATGTCGTTCTCCTTGGATGACCTTATGGTCTTATTAATTAACAAACTGACCGTTTAATTAAACAGTGTTATATATAATATGACACATTATTAAACATTGTTCAATAAAATACAAATAAAAACCTAAATTAATTAAACAATGCATTATATTTTAACCTTTAAAGGCTTGTTTGGAATTCAAATAGTCCAGTTCCTGCTGAGTACTCTGACGATTTAAGATGATATTTCGATGTGGAAATCGACCAAATTGCTGAATAATACTTTGATGGTGCTTGGCAAAGCGAATATTTTTTTCTAATTCAGCCTGCGTAAAAAGCTCAACTGAAAGCGCTTGATCCGCAAAATTTTCACTGTGCATCAAAGGCATAAATAAAAATGGCAAGCGCTCTTTTACTATCAACTTATCCAGTTGTTTAGCAATTGCAGCGCGAGTAATGCTGACAGAAGCCTGCTCCGTTTGAAAGCTTTTAACTTGATTGCGAAACATATTAAGAGGTAATTGATCCAGAACGATGACCAGAGCCAGTGCACCATCAGCGGTTTCAGCCCAATGATTGAGTCCTCCTTTAGCTGCTATTTCCCATAAGACTTCAAACTTATCTCTCATCTCAGAATCAAGTTCAGGCGTGGAACGAAACCAATGTTTTTTTATTCGCTCAGAATACCAATAATCAAGAATAATGACTGGAGTCAAGGCCATTAAATTAACCTCCCTTCCGCATTGCGGCAACATAAAAGTGAGTGTAAAAGTGCCTGGGGAAAAATCCCAGGACAATAATTATAGACATTAATGAAGTAGAAACCGACAACTGAGGCATTAGTAGAGAACCCGTTAAGAATTAAAATATAAATAAAGAAACAGTCTGCAAAGTTACAGTCATCTTTTCATCACTTTTATGAACATACAAACACTGAGAGTACATGATATCAATCAAGCCCTTATTATCATTTATAGGTTACCATGATGATTATGTTTGCTTTACTGAAAAAGTCTGAAGGTAACCATTTACGATTTGTTAGTCCATCAATATCTATCACTATGATGGTTTAGACTAAATAGGATTAAAAATGTCACCAATTAAATTATCCAGTCCTCTTATATCGACTGATTCTATTCCTGTCGCAGTTGACACACAAACACCCATTCATGGTCGTATTCCAGGAAACAGAGGCATCTGGGTTGGTATATTCTGTGTGCTGTTTGAATTTCTTTTTTTATTCGGTGTCTATCTTGTTGCCAAGGCTCATCACCCAGAGGCTTTTTTAACTGGGCCCGATAAACTGGCCACGATAGCAGGTACAACAATTACCATTTTGTTGCTTACAAGTGGATACTGCATGGTAAAAGCAATAAATGCCATTAAAAAGGATCAACGTAAATCCACCGTTCGCTGGATAATATTGGCAATACTATTAGGATTCGGTTATCCAATTGTGAAGTATTTTGAGATCCGTTGGAATATTAGTCATGGTGTTGACGCTGAGGCAGGTATTTTCTATACCATTTATTATTATCTAACTCTAAATCATCTGGTTCATGTCAGCTGGGGATTGATCGGATTAATCACGGTTGCAGTATTAACTGGCAAGGGAATGTATTCATCAGAGCATTACACTGGCATTGAAGCAGCTGCGGTCTACTGGCACACAACAGATGTTATTTGGCTTGTGATTTTTCCCTTCTTCTACATTCTAAGATAGGTGAGTATTATGATAGGAAATGCTGAAAGAATCTGGTTGATGCTTATTGGGCTTACCCTTGTCGGAATATTCTTTGCTGAGACTGGCCAGGCTGGCTGGTTGCTTACAATGACCGTAGTCACTCTCATCATTGTAAAAGGCGGTCTTGTAATCGATTTTTATATGGATATGCGTTCAGCCAATCAACGAATACGAAATATTCTTCGATTTTTCATAATAGTAATACCCGTTCTGGTCATTTTGATTCATGCCTGGGGTGATGAAGTACAGCGATTGACCAGTGTTTTTTAATATAAAGTGTTTTCTAATATAAAGCATTTTCTGATATAAATAGAAAACTCACTATCAACAAGAGTTATTACGATTCTGAATTACTGCTTTCTAAGGCTGGTTCAATTGAGCGTTGCTATACATGCACTTAATCCATCTATTGGTAGTCATTACAACTTTCGTAGATAAAATTGAGATAGCGCACATTGTTATGCTCGGTAATTTTGGTAAACTAGTGTTCATTCGTATAAAGTAAAACATGCGTATGGGCACTAGCGACCAATAAGTATCCCAGCAATATCAAAAGGAATATCGTTTCAATGAATAAAAAATACGTTTTATTTTTAATAAATGCCGTATTCGTCAGCTTTTTTGCCTTAAATAGCGCCCTGTTTGCTGAAGAAGATGGGGAGACTAAGCGCAAGCCCGATGAGGACAAAACCAATCCCCTTGATAATGTCGATATTAATATTATCAAACGTGACAACAAAACTCTTGAGACTCATAGTGTGAATGGTATTGTCTACAAAGTAAAAGTAATACCCGCCAAAGGACCTGTTTATTATCTTTATGACACGGATGGTGATGGCTCACTGGAAACACGTTCAAATCGAGAACTCAGCGAAACCACCGTTCAACAATGGAAAATATTTGAGTGGTAAATGTCTGTTTATACCTCTTTGTCTCTTTCTCAGCTCACACAACTGCTCAATCAATATGAGCTGGGAGAAATCATCTCCTATGAAGGTATTTCTGATGGTATAGAAAATACCAACTATCAGCTCAAAAGCACCAGTGGAGATTACATCCTCACTATTTTTGAGCAGTATAAAGTAAAAGATCTCACTTATTTCCTCAATCTAATGGCTTTTCTTCGCAGTCATGGAATGAACGTACCCAGGCCCATTCCCAATTCAAAGCAACAAATACTCACCCAATGGCAATCAAAACCTGCAGCCCTGTTTAACAAATTGCCTGGGCAAAGTATCTTGCACCCCAGCATCAACCATTGCCAACAAATAGGCACAGCTCTCGCTCAACTACACACCATTGGACAAAAATTTTCATCTTATCGACATAATGATTGGGGGTATCATTGGGCTAAAAAGACAGGAAAAAATCTGATTGACGATTCTAATACCTCAGTATTGAATAAAGGTGACAAACAATTACTCAGTGAAGAACTGCTGTTTCAACAACAGCTTCAAGACAACATTGCAAGCAAGCCGCTACCTCAAGGTATAATTCATGCTGACTTATTTTGCGACAATACTTTATTTGAAAAGGGTCAACTCAGCGGTATTCTTGATTTCTATACCGCATGTAACGGCTCTCTTTTATACGATTTAGCCATTACGGTTAATGCCTGGTGTCTTGAAGAAGTCCCCGATAAGACAACAACTGAAAGCACATTAGAGAGTCGCTATCTCGATTTCAATAAAGCCACAGCCATGATTCAGGCTTATGAACGGGTCCGACCATTAAATGACCATGAACAACAACATTGGCCAGGTCTGTTGCGTTCTGCAGGGCTTCGCTTCTGGCTCTCTCGTCTCATGTATAGACAATCCCGCCTGGAAGAAGCCGAATTAACTCTGGATAAAGATCCAGATGTGCTAAAATGCCTGCTGTTAAAGCATCGCAAGAATGTTTCCTTTTGTCAGTCGCTTTGTTTGACGCCATAGTTTAAGACAATCATTTAGCTCAACCAATGAACTCGACAGCAAAGTACCTATGTCATTAACCAGCAGAAAATAAATTATAATATGGGCCAAAATAATCTAGCCAAACTCGCAACCCAGCTGGACAAAATCTCAGTTTTCTGTGGTCAGGCCATTTCATGGCTCACTCTATTGATGGTACTCACAACATTCGCTATTGTTTTATTCCGCTATGGCTTTCAAATGGGCTGGATCGCCATGCAGGAATCTGTGGTTTATATGTATGCACTGGTTTTTCTGATTGGTATTCCCTACACACTCAAAAAAGATGGACACGTTCGTGTTGATATTTTTTACTGTAGTATGACGCCACGGAGTAAAGCATGGGTAAACTTATTGGGCACTTTTTTTCTCTTGATACCTGTTTGTCTGTTTATTGCCTGGGTAAGCTGGGATTATGTGGCGGCTTCTTGGGCACTCAAAGAAAAATCCGGTGAAGCAGGCGGCTTGCCTGGCGTTTACCTACTTAAATCAGGCATCTTAGTCATGACCTTTCTATTATTAGTTCAAGGCATCAGTCAATTATTATTCAACATTGCATTTCTTTTATCCCCCGAATCGAATTTAAACAAAATTAAAAGTGACAATGATCCCAATCATTCTATGAATTCTGGAGCCCTATAATGGCACTGGAAATCATTATGCCCCTGCTGTTATTTGTCGCAATCTGCAGTGTTTTATTAATAGGCTATCCCGTTGCTCTCTCTCTGGGTGGAACAGCTCTCGTATTTGCAGCCATTGGTCTGTTGATGCCCGATGTCTTTGATCCCATTTTTTTACAGGCTTTACCCAACCGCATATACGGTATTATGACCAATCAGACTCTGATCGCAGTCCCTCTGTTTGTGTTTATGGGGGTGATGCTAGAGCGCTCCAAAGTGGCCGAAGACTTATTAGGCACAATGGCTGATCTCTTTGGTAACTTTCGCGGAGGGCTAGGTGTCTCTGTCATTCTCGTTGGTATGCTACTGGCTGCCAGCACAGGCATCGTCGGAGCTACCGTCGTCACTATGGGTATGCTGTCACTGCCCATTATGCTCAAGCGTGGTTATCATCCCAGCATTGCAACAGGTACTATTTGTGCTGCAGGTACTTTAGGACAAATCATCCCCCCTTCTATTATTTTAATCTTACTCGGAGATGTGCTTTCAGCAGCCTATCAGCAAGCTCAGTTGAATATGGGTATTTTTGCACCTGAGACACTCTCGGTGGGTGATTTATTTGTTGGGGCTCTCATTCCTGGTTTGTTATTGGTGCTGTTTTATATTCTCTATATCATTGCCGTGGGTATATTCCGCCGTGATTTAATACCTGATGTCACCATGGATCCATCACAGAGTAATGAGTCCATGTTGCTAAGAACCACCAAAGCACTATTGCCCCCTTTGCTTCTGATTCTTGCGGTATTAGGCTCTATTCTATCAGGTGCAGCAACCCCGACAGAAGCCGCTGCCGTGGGTGCAGTGGGTGCGTTATTACTGGCTCTATTAAAAAAAGAGCTGACGTTTAATGTCATCAGGGATGTGGTTTATACCACCACTCAGGTCACCAGTATGATTTTCTTTATTTTTATTGGTGCAGCCATTTTCTCACTGGTTTTCAGAGGCTATGCTGGTGATGAGTTAATTGAAGGTTTTCTACTAGGTATTGCAGAAAATGATTCGGATAGCTTCCTGGCTCAGATTTTTCCTGAAGGTCCCTTTGGACCCGTATTAATAGTCATGTTGGTGATGTTTTTGTTGGGGTTTATTCTCGATTTTATTGAAATTACATTTGTTGTCGTGCCTATCATTGCTCCGATATTATTGACCATGGGAGTGGATCCAGTCTGGCTAGGCATCATGATCGCAATTAATCTGCAAACCTCCTTTTTAACACCCCCTTTTGGCTTTGCATTATTTTACCTTAGAGGGGTGGCACCAAAATCAGTTCAAACAAGCGATATTTATAAAGGTATTATTCCATTTATATTGATCCAGCTACTCATGCTGATAGCCCTGGCTTACTGGCCAGAACTGGCTACCTGGCTACCAGAAGAAGTGTTTAAAACAAAGTAATTCGTATCATGGCAAAACCTGCATCATGCAGCAGCAGGTAGTACACTTAAAACATCAATGGATTTTTTAGACTTTCTAAACAGGCGACCAAAAAATTGGTTGATTTTATTAGTGCGCTCTAAAGAGCCAATCACATTCTTTCTACGGTAACCAATCTGTTCTAGAAATAGAAAAAGTTCTGGATTCTCAGGCTCTATTTTTAAGCCCAGAATGATAGCCGCTAAACCTTCCTTACGATCGCCGAGAGTCAAGCGAGCATAGGCAAGTACCCGTAAAATATTCGTGTCGGATGGATTTAATTGGTGGGCTTTTTCAATATGAGTAATCTTATCCCCAAGACCGCCCAGCACTTCACATAAACCAAGATAAGCCAAACATTTTGCTGTTGCAGTATTACTTTTCTTATGTTTATTTAATGCCACTCGAAAATAGAATACGCCTTTTGAGTAGTCAGAATTTTTTAGAGCTTTCACACCCTGTGAGAATTCATCGACCAATCTGGCATTTTTTTCCAAAGCTTATTCCCCCTGAATAAAATTTTGGTTGTTTCCATTCTTTTTTAGTAAATAAGTAACTAATTGAAAGATTATCTGCTTGATTTTAGCATAATTCTTTTGATTGCCAACCTAATTCATTTATTTTATTATTGACAATAAACCCAATGGAGAATATGTGAAGCTGTTTTATTCTAAAATATGGTTTGTCTTACTCTCATTCTTTTACCTCTTTCCATTACAGGCCAGTGAAATAAAAGGAATGTATTCCTATATGGCTGATGCTGGATGGTTCAGAGAATGTGGTCAAACAAAACGCTACCCTGTTGCAATGGAAGCCGATAATATTGCTCTGGAAACAGCCTATCTTAAAAACCGTTATATGCCTGGGAAATCTCTATTAGTTTCATTTGAAGGACATTTAGCCATGCGTCCTAAAATGGAAGGTGATGGTAAAGAAGAAGTCGTGGTTGTCGATCAATTTTTAACCATTAGCCAACAAGAGCGTTGTACTGGAATTGTGCCTCCCTCAACAATGGCAAATACTTATTGGAAGCTGGTTGAGTTAAATGGCAAAAAAGTATATGAAACAAAAATTTGGCAAAAGATGGCTCCAGAAATATCAAGCTCAATCAGAGAGCTGCACATGATTATAAAACAAGGTGGTTTACTCTCTGGCTTTTCAGGCTGCAATAAATTTTCAGGTCAGGTTATTTTTGATGAAGACAATATCAGGATAGGCCCTTTGATGAGTTCTAGAACGGCATGTCCCGCCATAGAAATGGAAAGTCATTTTCACAAATTACTGGCCAAAGCCAATAATTATTTGATTAAAGGAGAGAGCTTAGAACTTTTTCAACAAACTCCTGAGGTTAGTCAGTCAGTCGCTAAATTTATTGCCATTTATTTTTAAAAAATAAGCCCGACCAGAGCCACAGCCTCTGCAATCTCAACGGTGGCTCCCAGCGTGTCTCCCGTCATGCCACCAATTCGATTTATCATCATAATCCTCAAAAAAACAACAACTAATACAATCATGAGCATTGAAAGCACGCTTGCAAAAATAATATAGAACAAGCCACAGATTAACAAAGCAGCCCAGAGAAATTTTTCTTCTGGTAGATACTCTAAAAAAGCCGATCCAAGCCCCGAATCACGAACGTAGGTCGTCGTCATAAAAAGGACAATGATAACACTTCTTGAGATCATGGGAACAACAATCAAAAAGGCAGAGTTTCCAGTTTTAAGCAATTGACTCAATGCCACCCATTTCAGCAATAAAACCAAAACAATACTCGCAACGGCAATAGGCCCACAATAAGGATCTTTCATGATTTCAAGCGTTCGATCACGATCATTCAGACCACCTATCCAGGCATCGGCACTATCAGCCAAACCATCCAGATGCAAGCCACCTGTCATTAAAACCCAGACAGTTAATATAATTGCAGCCAGTACATCACTGGAAAAATCAGTCGAAAAAAATAAGATGAATTCGCTGAGCAGAAAAAAACTACCTCCCATCAAGGCCCCCACCACTGGATAAAAAATGATGGATTGCCCAATTTGATATTGAGTCACCTCACCTTTAATGGGGGCAGGGATCCGAGTCAAAAAACTCAAAGCAATATAAAATGAACGCAAATTCATGTCATTAAAAGGCGTATTCATTGATTTTTCCAGTCATTGATCGATCAGGTATTATAGAAGAAGTTTAACATGGGTCTTCAAATTATCCCGTATTTTTATTTTTTAAACTGGCAACTCAATGAGTAGAGCGGTAATTGGGGTTGCCTAAAAGATCAAAAGAAAAAGAAGGTTTTACACTCGCATAAGTGCTATCAAAACCGATTGCACGGAGGAGAGGCTTACCTGTTTGGGGACGCTTTTCGGCCATCCATGGCCCGCTTAGTGAAAACATCCTGTTTTCACAAACCCCAAACAGCTAAGCCTCTCCTCCGCACACTCTCAAACCGCATTTATTCTCGTTTTTTGTGGGAAAGTCAAAAAAAAAGAAAGGGCAAGAGCACCTAAAATTAAATTAAGACGCTATTCTTAGCTTTTGCTGTTGCTTCCCCCTTCTTTAGAAGGGGGATTGAGGGGGTTGTTCTCTGGCTTTTTCTCATCTCTTGATTTTGGACAACACGAGTGAGGTCACTGCGGTTGAAGAGTGGGTGGAGTTTTTTACTCACCTGTCAAACAAATATGGGACTTCAAAGTACATAGGTATTCATCATCATGATAATAGGCTTTGATGGTAGAACAGCAGGCATAGGGTACTTCAATAGAGTGAATAGCTTCGATAGGCATTTTCAGAACTTCGGCTAATATCATTTTTTGTACTCCACCGTGAGCAACAATTAAACAGGTTTTTCCTCTATGAGTACTTAATAACTCATTCCAAATAGAAATAATTCGTGACTTAAATTCAAGAACTGGCTCACCATCAGGTGGTGTAAACTCTAGAGGAGTCTCCCAAAATTGCTTTAATTCCTTAGGGTATTTTTCAGCCACTTTTTCTACCAGTTGACCATCCCATTGACCAAAATTAATTTCTTTCAGCTCATCACAGACTTGAATCGGTAAAGTATGTTCACTACAATATTGATGGGAAAATTCAGAGCAGCGTTTTAAAGGTGATGTAAAAACCTGATCAATGGGCAACAGATTACTAAGCGCCTTTGACATTTGCTGCCAACCTTTTGAGGTGAGCGAATCATCTGTGACACCTCGAAATATTTTCTCAGTCGAAGCTTGTCCGCCAGAAACAGAAGATCTGCAAGGTTCACCATGGCGTAAGAGAATGATCGTTGATGTATCATGCATAAAGTTTATGGTTCACTAGAGTGTACAGAAGTACTCACTGAAGCACTGGAAAAACTGGCCATTTCATTTTGCAACAAACAGGCAGAACGAATTAAGGGGTAAGCTAAAGCGGCACCACTGCCTTCTCCTAAACGCAGATTAAAACCTAATAGTGGTTTCACTCCAATCAACTCCAATACCATCTTATGTCCTTGCTCTGCTGATTGGTGACTAAAAATAAGCCATGCTTTGCATTCTGGTTTAATGCGAATTGCAAATAAGGCCGCTACTGAACCAATAAAACCATCGACAATCGAAATAATTCCTTGCTGAGCCGCTCGAATATAACTGGCAGTCAGTGCAACAATTTCATAGCCTCCCAATGTTTGTAGAATATCTAAAGGTGAGTTTAATCCCGCTGGATGCTTTTCCTGATGAAAAAATAAAGCGTCTTTAATCACCTGGATTTTATGTTGCAGGCCATCAGAATCCAGTCCCGTCCCCACACCTGTTATCACTTGAGGCTCAATTGACTCCAGAGCACACACCAAGGCACTTGCACTGGTGGTATTGGCAATGCCCATCTCACCTAAGATTAATAAACGACAATGATTGTCTTTAGCTTGATCGACTTTCTCTTTTGCAAGCTCAAAGGCTTGCCGAAATTGCGCTTTATTCATGGCAGCTTCTCGAAGAAAGCTGTGGGTTCCACTGGATATTACTTTATTTTCTACCCGTTTCATCTCAGGTAATTCTGTCACCAGCCCCAAATTAATGACTTCAAGCGCTAAACCATGCTGTCTGGACAAAACACAAATAGCAGCACCACCTGCAGAAAAATTTTTAACCATTTCAGCAGTCACCACTTGTGGAAATGCTGAGACATTTTCTTGTGCAATACCATGATCGGCAGCAAAAATAATAATTTTTGCCTCATCAACATTAGGGCTGTGCGTTTGTTGCAGTGCAGATAATTGTATGGCAATGGTTTCCAGAAGCCCAAGAGAACCTTGTGGTTTGGTTAATTGATCTTGTTTTAACTGTGCTTGTAATAAATCATTTTCATCCATTTTATGGATAGGTTCAGATAACCATTTAATCATGCTGGATTCTGCTTTTTTTGCTTGAGAAGTTTTTTACTGAGGTTTAAGTGTTTGTTCCAGACCTGCAATCACTAATGTGACTCGATCACAGAGTTGAGCCAGTTCCTGATGTAAAAAGCCCGCCTCATCCACATAGCGACGGCTGAGTTCTCCCATTGGTACCACACCCATTCCAGTTTCATTACTGACCATAATAATATCAGCGTGTGATGACTTGAGTTGTTGGATGAATTTTTGTTTTTCTGAATTGAGTATATTGGCTTCACTGTGACAAAGTAAATTGGTTAACCACAAAGTAAGGCATTCAATTAAAATAATAGAGCCTTTATGATCATGTTCTTTAAGAATTTTAGCCAGTTCCACAGGCTCTTCTATTAATTGCCATTGCTCATCTCGACTTTGCTGATGATGCTTGATGCGTTCTGCCATTTCATCATCATAAGCCTTCGCTGTGGCAACATAAATCATTTTTTTAGGAAGGTCTTTGGATCTATTAAAAAGAGATAATGCATGCGACTCAGCCAAACGGCTCTTTCCAGAACGAGCACCTCCGAGAATGAGTTCTTTCAACACAAAGCCTCATCAACACTCTTAAGGTTCTTTGGCAATAACACAACGATTTCTACCCTCATCTTTTGCTTGATACAGTGCTTTATCTGCCCGGCTTAATGCAATTTCAGGCGTATCATTTTCCATAAAAAGACTGATACCACAGGAGATAGTGACTTTAACATTGTTTCCTCGATAATGAAATTCAAGCTTTTCAATCGAATTGCGAATTTTTTCTGCAATTTTAAAACCGCCGCCTAAGGTTGTTTCAGGCATTAAGCCGACAAATTCTTCACCGCCAAAACGTGACACAAAATCAGTTTCACGTAGGTTTTTACGTAATAAGTCTGCCACCACTTTTAACACTTTATCACCCGCT
>JADGEK010000088.1:0-6547 GCA_016744395.1 Gammaproteobacteria bacterium
GTTGCTGACGTATCAACAACACGCATCACATCAGAATTAAATAAAGTTTCCTGAATTCGGTCATGAAGATCTTTCATACGGACACTTTCATTATCTGTATTATTAACGGGTGTTGCGGCAATCACTTTTGGCTTTCTATTGCCCCACTTCTGAACCAATTTTGAAACAAGCATCTTATTGGTGACTTTTTCAGCCAACGCAACATAGTCTGCCATTGTCAGTTGAGCCTGTAAATGCCCACGTCCTTTTGGATCCACCATTGCAACATCCGATTGCTGTCCCATTGGGATAGACTGACAGCCTGTTGTTATAATGGTTGCACTCAAAATTGATAGTAAGATTGCTTTTTTTGCTGATATTTTCATAAAGTTATCCTGTTTAAATTACTTTTGTTCTCTATTTATGATGAATGGATCATCGGGAAGTCTCACAGTAAAAACAACTTTATAGGCATTTTGTACCTTACCTGTTGTTGTAACCGTATCAATTTGTGTCGGTGCAAGTGTAAAACGTTGCCATGCACCTGACTGATCAAGCATAAAGCCACTCTCATCTTCCCATTCAACCTTATATTCAAGATTATAACGGACATCTGATAAATTTTGAATTCCAACCTGAGCTTGAGTAAACAAACCTACTTTTCTAAAACGTATATTGGCCATGCGGATATTACCAACCAGTTTTTCTGAGCCTAACACCAATCTCGCTCTGGGATGAGAATCATCTAAAGTATCTTGTTTCACAAAGCCTGGATTTTCTGCAACACTTGCAGGTTTACAAGCAAGTATTGACAAGCTAAGTACTACAAGCATAAAAATTTTAAAAAACGATGTCATCATATTTCGTTCCATTATAAACGCCTTTTATGTTAAAAATTAGTGGCTAGCAGTCCACAGAGCTTTTGAATTATGGACATATAGCTGTTTATCGACACTGCGTGCATATATAAATGCATCCGATTGACCATTTAATTTGATGCTCTTTGATGCCAGCCTTCTGCCTCTGGAATCAAAGCTGACCACTTTTAAATTTTTAGTATTCTTACTCACATAGATTCTGGCGGCCTGTAATTTGGCAGGCAAGCTCATCCAGGAACGCATGTCAGGAGCAGCCGTATCATTCACAGCAGAGCCTACTTTATTCCCTAAAGAGCCAAATTGACTGGTGACTGCGGTGACTCCTGTTGCTCTTACTGTTGCAAGAATCATTTTTAGCGAACGAAAGGCTTCTGAATCTTTTTGATGCCTCAAACAAATTGCTTCAATATCAGCAACCATAGAGAGTTTTGCTAAGCGTTTTCCCCCCGATGTCTGCAGCTCTACTCGAGCCACTTTAGACGCTACTGGCTCGTATATAGGTAATTTAACAGGGATCACACTGCCATTATTAGCAGGGATATTATAAATTAACATTTTTTTCTCAGGAACGAAGCCATCACCAACCACTAAATGTAAAAGCCGTTTATTCCCATAGTTCTTTTTACTTTTCATATCCTTAACCGCTTGTTTCAGGACAGTACTTTTAGGGTTGAGTTCAAGCGCTTTTTGATATGCAATACGGGCATTATCTTTTAGAGAAGGATCTTTTTTACTTTCAAACTCTTGTATCATCCCTGTCACATAATAGCCAAAGGGATTAACAAAAGCACTGGGTACTTTATTGGCGATTTTGTCTAATGCTTTATATTTTTTATTCCAGTCTTCATTGCTATCCGCGACAGCAACTTTTTGTTTCTTTTTTTCTTTCTTTATTGCTTCAATTTCATCTCTAAACTTTTCTTTCTCCATATTTTGCCAGTCTATAGCACGCCTTGAAACGTTATAAGCTTTACGCTGACCATCCAGTAAAAAAGAAATTGACTTATAATTCAGCATAAGCACTTTTTCATAACCAACACCTGGATACTCCTGAAATTCTTCATTCCCTGATACCGTTTCAGTGGCAAAAGAAGTGATTGAGCTAAAAAAATCTGAAACTTTTGAATCGCCCTCACGGACAGTTAAAATGTCTTCCGCATTCGAATAAGCAGTAATTGAGTTCTCAAGGTCACCTTTATCAAGATATAAAGTACCGCGCTCCATCCACCTGAGTAAACCAATTTCTTCAATTGAATCCCATTTTGATTTATTTTTAAGAACGGTTTTTTCTCGATCTGTGAAAAAAGAATCAATACCACTCAAATTTCCCTTAGCCATCATTGACTTTACAGGCTGGAATGCGAGTGAATACCCTGCATATTGAACACTTTGTGAACGATTCTGACTCGGAGAGTTGCCTTGAATTGCACCTGTTGTTGCGGCTGAGGTTGCTGTAGCAGAGGTTGCTCTAGCAACATCACTGGCCAACATAGTGGTCGTGCCATCAATGGAAACCAGCGGCTTGTATACCCAGCCATTAACCAAACCATTTGAAGTATCAGCCTCTATTTGCAACCAATTCCCTTCTGTCCCAAGGATCCGTATCATTGATTTAGAGTTTAAGCTTCCAGATTTGCCATGACTGGTGCCTGGGCCTGAGCGTATATTGACTGTTTTTTTCACAGAACCAGTGGGTACAGTCACTTTCTGAGCGGTGCCCTTCGCAGGAGTGGTAGCTTGTTGCACTGCACTCCCCGAAAGGGATTGTTTTAAACCCTGGCCAAGCTGGTCAAAAAAACCAGCATAGATGTTTTGCTGCATTAAGCTACAAGTTAAAAAAACTGCACTTAACTTCATGTTTTTACAAAATATTTTATTCAACATTTTTACTCTTTTCATGGATACTGCTCGTTAACTAAAGTAGATGCGAAAAACCTTACCAGGAAGGCTGCATCACTTTTTGTTGTTTTTTCTTTACTGGTTTTCCAGATTTGCGCAATATATCTCCACTCACAGGTTTTGAACCTGATAGCAGTTTTGCACGTGAACGAGCACCTTCAACTTCTGTAATTTGAATAGCTGCCACTTTACTTTCAGCCTGACCAAATGATTCACCTGTATCTGGATCAATCAATGCTTGTCCTGGGCGCATGACCAAAAACTGTTCCCCCACTTTCAATCCTGAATCAGCACCACGGTTAAGATAAACAGTGCCATCAGCGGAAGAGCCCATCACTTTTACTGGGTAAAGACGAGAAATAATTTTTGCGACAGACTGTAGACTGTACTGGCTTATCATTTGACTGATAATTTGGCTTTCATCATTTTCGCCTTTTATTTTTTCTTTAATCTTAATCTTTTCAGAACTGATAATAGCCCCAGTGTGAACATCGACAATTCGGAAAACACCCTCTACATGAGTCGTACTAATGACTTGAACTTCATCCAAATAAGGTACTTTTTTTCGTACTGTATTAATATAAAAGTTATTGATTTCACCATGAATCAAATAATCAGCTCCTACTAACTCACCAAGCCTGGCTTGTATATCACCACCTGAAGAGATTGCTTCAAAGGTTTTTTCATCAAGAATTTGATCAACCTGCTCCCGCTCCATAAGTACAAAACGTTTGCTGTTCGTTAAGCCCATAATAATGTCATCTGAGATGCGCTCCAGATGACCGTGGTTAAATCCACGAATGGTCTGCGCCGAATGGTTCAGTTTAATAATGCCCATTGCGAGTGTTGAACGCCCTTTGCCTGCTGTCTTTTTACCAATAGCCGCGCCTGTTTTTGAGGGAGCAGTTTGACGCTCATGTGATGCCACACTGCTTCGTTTTGTTTTATTCTGAGTCGTTCTCTTCAGTAAATCACCACGAGTAATACCTGAACCTTCAATTTGTTCACCTTTACTACGTGCATCATCCACTTCTGTCACCAGCACCTTACCAATATAACTTTCTTCAACCCCTAACTGCACACCCGTATCAGGATCAATAATCGCCTGACCTGACTTATAGATATTCAATTCTTCGCCAACAAAGAGACCACCATCATTCCCTCTATTGATGTATATCTGACCGTCGTTGCTGATATGAGCAGCTTTAATTGGATAAAGAGTGTTCATCAACATAAGAACAACCTGCTCAGCATAAGCATCAGCCAGTTTATCAATCATTTCGGCATCAGTGACACCGATAGAAATCGCTTGTTCAACAGAAATTTTTCGTGATTCAATAATATCACCGCTGCGAGCATCAACAATTCTCATGTTACCGCTGGCCTGACCCAGACGCTGCTTAAAAATACGCTTAGATCCTGGAAGTTTTGTGACTTTTTCCTTATTACTGATTGAAGCTAAATTGCCATATACTAGATAATCAGCCCCCTTAAGTGTTCCCATCGCAGAAGGCACATTTCGGTTTTCAGCCAGAGCCTGAGCATATTGTTCATCCAATAGCTGATCGACTTCCTGACGATCTATCATCTGAAAACGTTTTGTTTGTGCAAGCAAAGAAATCATGTTGTCAGTAAAAATAGGGGTATGTTCTTGTGCATTCTGCCCAATGAGTGCATTTCCTGTACGTGCGGTAGAACCCATTTTAACCAGACCAACAGCCAATCTTGGTATTTTAGAAACGGTTGCAGGACTTGCTTTTTTTATGGCCACTGGGGATTCACTGGCAATAGAAGACTGAGGATTTGATGCTTGAGCATCTGCCACAGCCAAGTCATTTAATTGAAAACCATTACCAGATACTGGTTCAACGATTGCTATGGTTTGCTGAAGATTAATGACTTTCACCCTGCCGATGGTATTCTTTAGTCTTGCCAATAACAGACCACTACTATTTCGAACTTCTTTACCTTCATTTTGTATCGTAAATTGATCACCTTGTGAAATACCATCATTAATACCTCTGGAAACAATCAAAGGATCAACACTGACAATTCGTGCAGGAAATGTCACATCCAATATTTTTGCAGCTGCGAGAGAGGATAAATGATCATAAAAAGTGAATTCATCGGTGTCACTTTCTTTACCTTGAAATAATAATTCAGATAATTTAGTTTTAATACTGGCGGCACCTGCAATTGTGCCATTTTTTGCATCAATAATCCTAAGACGCAAGCGAGCATCAACACGGTTCGATATAGCCACTTTACCGCTGTTACTGTATGGAACTGCTTTTTGCTTGACCGTTTGTTTCAATTGCTCCAGATCTCCCAGAACAATATAATCAGCTCCGACTGTCGTTCCAAGGGACTGAAAGTCTTTAACAACATCATTATAATTACTCCAGTCGCTGGTCGCTGCAACTTCACTGCCCGAATTATGCTGCATGGTTTCTATTGCTTTATCCAGAGTTTTATCCAGATAATTTTTTTCCATTTTCTGCCCAAATCGCTGCTCTAACACCGTACGTCTCAATGCCTTACGTTCAACAACAGTAAAGCGCTGATTGTTGCTCAATTTTTCAATAATTCTTCCCGCCAGCACATCAGGTAAGCCAACGCGTTGTGAACCAGTTCGATCTGGAACAAAATCAGTAAAAGACATAACCGTAATTGTTGCCTTTTCCTGTGATACATTTGAACTAACAGGAGGTGCTGCTATAACTGAAGAAAACAGACCTGCCAAAAGCATTCCAGTCGCGAATTGTTTCAATAAGTGAGTCATAAAACGTTCCATATTCCAAACAAAAATTTAAACAAAAAATTAGAGCATAGCCTTAAAGTGATACTTCAAATACAACAGGCATATGCAATGACTTATTTTCTTATAAAAGAAAGATTATTCACGAACAATATCGCCTTTTTCGATAATCTCTTCTGTGCCTTTAGCCACTTCAGCCGTCGTAAATTTAGGATTAACCCGGGTGACTTTGATTTTTCCAATTTCCTCTTCAGCCGAGCCTAAATTTTCGCCAGTATCAGGATCGATTAACTCAATACCTGGACGAAAGACTTTCAAAACATCACCTTTCTTAAGACCGCCATCTTTGCCTCGATTGATCCAGACCTGGCTGCCTTTTACATTAAGAATTTTCATTGGATAGACAGCATCAACTAACTGATCCGTCATTTGCGCAGCAATTTTCTTAGCCATTTTTGTAAAATGAACACTGTTCGGGACACCACCACGACTATTGACGACTTGTTTTTTAGTGCCAAAAGAAGCTTTAAGATAAAAGGTGGTTTTAATGCCACCCGTCGCAGTATCGATAATTTGAGCATTCACTTCCAACATGCCTGAATCAACTCTGATGTATTTACTATCTAAATTTGGAACTGGAGTACTGGAACGATAAAATTTAAAGTCCTGAACCGTTGGCAAGATCAAAAAATTAGCATTTTTAATCTGTCCTTCTGCCGCTGCATTTCCAGCAGTCAAATCAGATTTTGCAAACTCTTGCTCCTCACGAATATCAGACAACACATCTTTCTTACGACTGACCAGAGTAAATTTACGATTTTTCTGAATGGATGCTTCCATTTCATCCAGGATAGTGCCTAAATTAAGGTATTTTTTCCCATATTTACTAACACCATCGCCAATTTTTGCGGTTTTAACTGCCACCACAGGTTTGGCTCGAGGTGCGGCATAAGCAGCAATTGACATCAAGCAAAACACACTCATCAGCACAACTAAAAAAAGTTTAGTATTTTTCATATATTTTCCATTTAAA
>JADGEK010000088.1:6647-16987 GCA_016744395.1 Gammaproteobacteria bacterium
GCTCGAGGTGCGGCATAAGCAGCAATTGACATCAAGCAAAACACACTCATCAGCACAACTAAAAAAAGTTTAGTATTTTTCATATATTTTCCATTTAAAACATTCTAAAAATTAGTGTATTAAAATTTGCAATAGGACTCTTTTGCTTATTTAATCAAATTTTATTACAACCAACGGTACTGTTAAATTAAAAACTATTCATCCGTTATGACTAAACGAAAACCAACCTGTTCTAATTTTTTATTTTTAGCAAAAGCATAACGCGCTGCAGCACGATTTTGAGAGAGTGAACCTTCCCAACTGCCGCCTTTTACAACTTGCTTGTTACCCTTGATGGCTCCCTGAGGATCGGTTACATCACGAGTCGAAAGGCTGCCATAAATATCTTGAGTCCATTCCCAGACATTACCAATCATATCGGAGGCACGCCACTGATTTGCCTGTTTTTGTCCTACGGGGTGAGTGCCACAACGAAGGGCATCAAATTCTTTATCATCCCAGTCTTCACAATAGCGCCCTCCCTGGTACTTCACTCCACTATTGCCACTATACCAACTAATACTGTTTAAATGGCTGGCATTATTTTGACCTAACAATTCACTGTCACCCGTATAAACTGCAGATTTGGTTCCTGAACGCGCTGCATATTCCCACTCTGCTTCAGTTGGTAATCGGTAATTCAGACCTGTTTGTAAATTGAGCTTAAAAATAAATCCCTGCACTTCATTCCAACTCACTCTTTCTACTGGACAGTCTTTTCCACAACCACTAAAAAAAGAAGGGTTATAACCCATGACTTTTTCCCATTGGGCCTGAGTAACCTCATATTTAGAAACCCAGAAATTTTTACTTAAGCAGACTTTATGTGCTTTTTCATCATTTAAGCGGCCTTCTTCTAAAGGTGAGCTCCCCATAGTAAAACAGCCCGAATCCACTTTAATAAAGCTCATATTAATAATCGGCTCAAGTTTTTCTATTATGGAGCTCTGAGATTTATTTTCGGTATTATATTCAACTAATACATTGGTACTGGGTGGCTGTTGCGTTTGGTTGAGCGTAAGCTCATCAGAGAAATCTCTTTGCACTAATTCTGGCTCAGGCAGCATAACTTCTTTGGCGTGCTCCGACGAGGGTGTCACGGAGCGTTGTGTATTATTGTCAATATTTGCCTTAGCTTGCAGGGTAAATTGTAAGTCTAAATGTTGCTTTGAAGCGATAGCAATTTTTTTCATGATGCTTTTAAAGCCAGGTTTGCTCACTTCAACTGTATATTCATTTGGCTCAAGACTCAGTGATGACTTGCTGGTGCCACGATACTCGCCATTGATTTTTATACTATCACCAAAGACATTGGAACGAATCGTTAATATCCCGTTGCCCATTTTCTTGAGTTTTTCCTGAGCAGCCAGATTAAAATTACCTTTTGGGAATTTTTTTAAGTAGGATTCATACATATTTCTGGAAGGCTCTCTTTGCACCGCTTTCCAGAACTCCAACTCAAATTGATCGGCTGAAGCATAGTGACCACCTTTTGTAATGTCATCAGAATGTACAGGCTCAACAAAATAAAATTCACCTAATAGTGATGAATTTTCCCAAGGCACCTGTTGCCCATTTGAATCCTGAACCACTGAAACTCTGACCTTTTTAAAAGTTTGTTCAATCGTCTGATTGGGTATATTGATATTTTTGAGTAAATACTTAGTATACGGACTGTTTCTGCCAACACCATCTGAGGCGACATTACCTGGTGCTGTTGAGTATGTAATAAACAATGCAGAAGGTGCTTTAACAACCGCTAAGCCATGGTTGGACGATGCAAGAAAATTTTGTGAGAGAGGGTTATTTCGACAAGCATCTAATACGATGATATTGACACCATTTCTTGCCTGCTCCATTTTCTTTTGAATATTGGATGTGGAAATTACTTTCTCAACATCTGATTTTTCTTGTGAAAGATCAGCATCAACAGGTATAAGATAATTTTTACCACCATCCTGTACACCATGACCAGCATAAAAGAAAAGGCCCACATCTGCTTTATTCAGTTTTTCTCCAAAATCAATTATCAGCTGATTCATGTCTGAATAGGATAAATCTAAAGCAAGGTCAACATCAAATCCCAACGCTCTTAATGAATCTGCCATATCAGATGCATCATTTGCCGGGTTTGTTAATGGCATATCAGGATATTTACTATTACCAATAACAAGTGCGATTCTTTTTTCTTCCGCCCATGCATAAGTGTAAATTGAAGTAAAAATAAACAAAGAAGAGATTAAAAACCAAAGAATAGAAAGTTGACGATACATGGCAGTCTTGAATGCTCCCGATAGCATTTAAATTTTTTCAATACTAGCATTCATTTGATAAAAGTGAAGTGAGAATTGTCCTACAACTGGTCTATAATATTCACTCTCTAAAAAATTTCTGCTATCCTTAATAGTAGGCATTCACATTATATTAAATAAAAGTGATGGTGTTCATTATGATCCATATTAAAACAGTCTTTTTAACAATCATTTTATTTTTTAATTATTCTAACATTGCTTATTCCGAACAAGATGATAATTCTTCTACCACAATTGGATCGGTTATTGGTTCCGCTACTGGTGCTTTAATTGGCTATCAATTTGGTGGCGGTCATGGAAAATATGCCACAACGGCTGCTGGAGCAGTAGCTGGTTATCTGCTTGGCGGTAAAATCCAGGAAAATATAAATACGAGTGACGAGCCCTTTTATCAGCCCGAGTACGGCTATCAAGGAGGGCGACCCACATACGTTGGCCAGGATGACTATTTAATAAAACAACAATTAAGTAACGAAAGAAAAAGACGCAATATGATTCGAAATGGAGAAAGAGATCCCTTAGAAATGCCCTACGATCAGTCCGAAGTACAAACCAGCTGGGATGATCCTAATAATTAATGAATGGACTTTTAGCATTCTCTCTATGGGACACCTCTATTTCTGAACTCTTTACTTTTGAAAGAAGTAGTCGGCCAGGTATTCTTCAAAACTGATGTTATCTGTACTTTCAATTTCTTCTTGTCTTAGTTTTGATTTTTTGGCTTCATCTTTATAAAACTGTTCTTGCTCAGACGACAGCTCCAGATTTTTATAGTAGTGAAAATGCTGTCTGGACATGCGCTCAGCAAAGCGGTGAAAACTTTCATTATCCTGACGCATATCATCCAGCATTCTTGCCGAGGGTGTCATATCAGGATGAGATACGCGCTCCGTCTGCTTATTCAAACTCATAGTATAGGGCTTGAGCGGATCATCCGCATCCAGTAACTCACAAATCCCTAGCATCTCTTGCATAATTTCCATCGCCCAGCTTTTTAAAGTCTGGTTTGTTCCATGTCGTGAGAGTTTTAAATTGGGTTTCCGACCTTGATGTGCAGTCAACATCTCATTATGGTCGACTTCACGGCGTTCAGGAAGCTCAATCACAGGACTTTCATGCAATAGGCAGAATAATAAAAAAGCTTCTAAAAAATGAAGTTGGCTCTCATTAACACCAAGGGGATCGTAAGCATTCACATCAAGTGAACGCAACTCAACATACTTCACACCCCGTTTTCCTAAAGCAATGGTTGGTTTTTCATTACCCTGTAAGATTTGCTTAGGTCGAATTGTCGAATAATATTCATTTTCAATTTGCAGAATATTGCTATTCAGTTGCTGGTATTTTCCATCTTTGAGCAGACCAAATTTTTCATAACCTTCATAGGGTGTATTTATGGCCCAGTCTAAACTGCTGATATAACTGTGAATGTCTTTATAACAGGCTTTGATGCCTGATTCATTTTCTTTATTATTTTGATAGCCAATATCCCCCATGCGTAATGAAGTGGCATAAGGTTCATAGTAAGTGCTTTCATCAAACTCAGCCAAAGTGGTCGAACCACCCAGTAAGAAAGACTTACATACGGCAGGAGAGGCACCAAATAAATAAGGGACAAGCCAGCCCAAACGCTGGCTGTTTCGAATCAGGTCAAAATAGCGACTGTTTATAAAATCTTGCGATGTTTGATGATCATCTTCTATTGACTGAAGCACAGGCCAAAAAGATTCACTGAGGGAAAAATTAAAATGCACGCCTGCTATCAATTGCATCACTCGCCCATACCGATGCCCAAGTCCTCGGCGATAGACATTTTTCATCGTACCTGCATTGGAATCGCCATAGCGGGCCAGGGGAATACTTGACTCACCCGCCACCACACAGGGCATACTGGTTGCCCAAAGTAACTCATCCTGGAGATTTTTATAGACAAACTTCTGAGTATTTTGAAGAAATTCTAAACCTTCGTTTATTTGAGCAAAAGGCGGTGTAATAAATTCACTCAAGGCTTCTGAATAGTCTGTGGTGATGTATGGGTGGGTTAATGCAGCACCAAGCACTTGTGGATGTTCTGTTTGTGCAATACCACCAGACACATTCACTCTCAAACTTTCTTTTTCAAGACCAATGTTATTCCCTGTAAGTAATCGAGCTTCAGATAATGCAGAAATCGCATTAAGACGCTTTCTAAGGGTTTGATATTGTGGCATGTAAGACATTATTCCTAAATTTATTTTCTTTTTTTCGTAAAACAATATGACGCATTTCTTTAAGCTTCACTCTTGCTTTTATCCTGGTTTTCATAGAGAGCACTGGAAACATAGGTCTGATAAACATAACGCAGCAGCACCATCACAACAGCGGAAACAGGCAAAGCAATTAAAATACCAACAAAACCAAATAATTGTCCGCCCACCATAATGGCAAAAATAACAGCAACAGGGTGCAGACCAATTCGGTCTCCCACTAAGAGCGGTGTCAGTAAAAGACTCTCAACGAGCTGTCCAACACCAAAAACTATTGATATTCCAATTAAAAGGCTTAAATCATGCAACTGCATCAAAGAAGCGATTATTGCAGCCAGAATACCAACAATAAATCCCAAATAGGGAACAAAACTAACCATTCCTGCTAATAATCCAACCAATAAAGCCAGCTCTAAACCCGCTAACCACAAACCAGTGGAGTAAATACCTGCCAGACAAGCCATCACCAAGAGTTGACCTCTCATGAAAGCCGCTAAAACGTCATCAGATTCTTTTGCTAATCGAGTGACCAAAGGCTCAAAATGGCGAGGAATAAGATGAGAAATCTTAGCAACCAGAAGGTCCCAATCACGCATAAAATAAAAAGCAATGACAGGGATTAAAACCAAATTTGATATCCAGGCAATAATGAGTATGCCTGATTTTGAAATGGAGTTAACCAAATAACCAGCAATGCCCCCAATACTCTTCAAATTTTCACCAATGGCTTTTTTAAATACAGAAAAATCCAGCTCATGTCCTGAACCTGACTTGTTGAGTCCTGTAAAACTCAGTACTTTAGGAAAGACACTGGTTTGCACATAATCAATAAATGCTGGCAGCTTACTCAATAATGCCACAATTTGATTTTCTAACAGGGGGACAAGCAGAAGAATTGTAATCAACAACAAAAAAGTAAAAGCAATAAAAACAATAGTGACAGACAAGCTTCTGGACAACTTATGAGTTTCAAGCCTATCCACGAGAGGATCACCAAGGTAGCCCAAAAAAGCCGCGACCAGAAATGGCATTAATATGGGTGATAATAGGTAAAACAGCCAGCCAATGAGTAAGACAATTGACAGTAACATCCATTTTTGTGACTCCGTCATGACTACGCCTTTTATCTTGCCAGCCAATATTCTAACTCAGGAATGAGTCTGTCCACTGTTTTTTCTGCAATCATTGGTGTCGCACTTGTTCCCTGCTTTGCACCATTTGGTGCTTGCATTTGGGCATTACCTTTTGAAGACTCAAGTAACGTTAAAGACTTTTCTCTCTCACTCAAATTGTTATCATCCAGGTTGCTGAGAATGACGGGCTTATAAGTGCTGTCACTGCTTGCATTGCCATATTGTTGATTATCGACGGGGCTACGCTCAACCGAGTTGAGTAAATCACCCAACCGAATTTCTTGAATCAATGAATTTTTGCTGCTGAGATAATTAATTAAATAAATCACTCTATCTTGCTCACTCAACAGCAAGGTAATTGATTTTACAGTGGCCAGATTATGCAAATAATCATCGACTTCCTGATAAGCCTTAAAACCTGCAACATTGTTTATCTGAACTAAGACACCTGAATCACTTCCCTCTCTTTCAACTTGAGTAAATTGACGAGATAATTTATCGGCTAACTCATCAATACCCGAAGCAAGGACCCGATCAAGATTCTCATCACGAATGTCCCATGACTGTACTTCACCCAGCATAAGCAGGTTCCATTGACTGACCCATAAGCCACTGGGCTCTTTAAACAATCTGGTCGTCAATGTGGATTGAGCCTGGTAGCGTCTTGAAGCCAATAAAATGGCATCGTTAAAATTGCCCCAGATATCCGTTGCAGACACGTTAGATTGATCCTGCAGATCGAGAAAGGGAAAAATAAGTGAGATACCACGCTGCTCTGCCTGCTGTTTAAAAACAGCGTATATTTCTGGCTCATCATGCTGCCCCTGTAGCTGACGTTTTCCCTGAATTTCTTGAGAAAACCAGATAAGTGTCTCAGGTCTGATTTTACCCCAGATAGGAATTTGTGCTTCTTTTAACAGGTCATTTATTATTTTAGGGTTGAAACTCACCCAAAACCATTTTTCTTTTTTTTCTTCTTGTTGTTCAATTGCACCCGTCTTATCTTCTCCATTTAAAGGCGCTGTTCTATAATCATAACGAAATTGTGATATGGCACTTTCCGCTTTTTTTAACATCGCATCATAGGAAGGCGAAGTGGCCACATCTGAGCGTCCTGATACCTTAATCAAAACGTGTGTAAATGCTTCTGCAATCAGTTGGTTTTCGCTTTGCTCATTTTTAGTATCCGATGATTCGACCTGAATTGTTGATTCATAAAGCTTGCTGACACTACCAGCAAAAACAGGCTGCACCAATAACAGACCACTAAAAACAATGAATGCTAATAGATAAATAGAATAAAAATTGCTGGTTTGCTTAAGTTTCAAAGCGTAGGTTCCTTTTTACTTCCTCAATTCCCTATATAAAAAGAAAACGAAGAATCAATTTCTTTGTTAACTCGATAGGGTATCAAAAAACACCACTTTAGTATAATACTGACTGAAAAAGGTCAGAAAAAAATAAAAGACAGCGGGCATGACCAACATATGGAGGCAACAATCAACAAGAGCAAGTGATTTCTGGATTCTGTAATTACATTTGCAGTATAATACTGCTTTTGAATTTTCCCCTCTTAATTTTGGAGCAGCCAGGTGAGCAAGCAATCTCTCAGTTATCGTGATGCAGGTGTAGATATAGACGCGGGTAACTCGCTTATTGAGCGCATAAAACCTTATACGAAAGCAACACAAAGACCTGGCGTACTGGGTGGTCTTGGTGGTTTTGGCGCCCTGTTTGAATTACCTTTAGATCGTTATAAAAATCCTGTTTTAGTTTCAGGTACGGATGGTGTAGGTACTAAGTTGAAGTTAGCTTTAATGATAGGCAAACATGATACTATCGGTATTGATTTAGTTGCTATGTGCTCAAATGATCTCATTGTTGCTGGTGCTGAACCTTTATTCTTTTTAGACTATTATGCAACAGGTAAACTCGATGTTGAAACAGCAACTGATGTCATAAAAGGGATCAGTGAAGGCTGTATCCAGTCTGGTTGTGCTCTCACAGGTGGTGAAACCGCAGAAATGCCTGGCATGTACGAGGGCGACGATTATGATTTAGCAGGTTTTTGTGTTGGTATTGTCGAAAAAGATGAAATAATTGATGGCTCTAAAGTCAAAGAAGGGGACATTCTCCTGGGTCTTGCTTCCAGCGGACCACATTCCAATGGCTACTCTCTGATCCGTAAAGTTATTGAAGTGTCTGGTGCTGATTTAGACAGTGCTTTTGATGGGGATACTCTGGGTAACCGCTTATTAGAGCCCACTCGTATTTATGTTAAATCACTATTAGCCTTAGCCAAAGAAGTTGAGATCCTGTCACTTTGCCATGTAACTGGCGGAGGCTTACTGGAAAATTTACCTCGGGTTATGCCAGCCAATACCACAGCAAAAATTGATGGT
This sequence comes from Gammaproteobacteria bacterium, assembly GCA_016744395.1. Lineage (GTDB taxonomy): Bacteria > Pseudomonadota > Gammaproteobacteria > GRL18 > GRL18 > GRL18. The sequence goes on from JADGEK010000088.1 coordinate 14,780, forward strand.
AAGAGCTGGTCAAGACCGCAGGTATTTGACTGGTTGCAGGAACAAGGCAATATCGAATCCACCGAAATGTATCGAACATTTAACTGTGGCATTGGCATGGTCGTTGTCGTTTCACCAGAAAATCAACAAAAAACCATTGAATTTCTAGAACAACAGGGTGAAACAGTCTTTACTCTGGGCACAATTGAAGCCAGTTCTGATGAGACACCCAGTGTCCTTATCTCAGAATAAAGCACAACCACTACCAATTGTCGTTCTTATCTCTGGTAGTGGCAGCAACTTACAGTCAATTATTGATAGAATCGCTGATAAAACACTCAATGCTAAAATTTGTGCTGTCATTACCAATAAATCGGATGCATATGGTCTTGAGCGTGCGCAAAAAGCAGCAATACCCACTGAAGTGATCGATCACAAGCAATATGACTCTCGTGAGAATTTTGATGCTGAACTCACTCTCTGCATTGAAAAATACCAACCAAAATTAATTGTTTTAGCTGGTTTCATGCGGATTTTAACCGATGACTTTGTGAATCATTTTTACGGTAAAATGATTAATATTCACCCCTCATTACTGCCCAAACATCGTGGTCTTCACACCCATCAGCGCGCTTTAGAGGCTGGTGATAAAGAGCACGGTCTCAGCATTCACTATGTCAGCGCAGAACTGGATGGAGGCCCTATTATTTTACAGCAATCAGTCCCTATTCATGAAAATGACTCTAAAAGTAGTCTTGCCCAAAGGGTTTTGGAGCAAGAACACATTGCCTACCCTCAAGTCATTCAGTGGTTTTCTCAAGGTCGTTTGCAATTGATCAATAATCAGGTTATTTTTAATCAATAAACTGAAAAGCCTTAGAGTATTTAGCCAGCACTGAATCATGAACTTACAAAGCAACAATTTAAAAAGGAATGCTTTTATATTTTCCAAAGCATTGATATTCCTATTGAATATCATGATAGCGATAACAGTGAGTGCCGTCTTTGCCGAACCCGTCACTGCTGAGAATGAGGCGGGTGCAACAGAAGATAATACCGTTGCACAGCTCAAACCTTTTGTTGCCACCTATATGATCACAGCCATGGGTTTAGAAGGTATCAATGTCACCAACTCTCTAAGTATTGGTAAGCCTGAAAACAAACGCTCTGATAAGCCCGCTATTAGTGAGCAAAAACAAGCCTACCATTTTAAGTCATACTCCATGCCCATTGGCCTGCTTGCTTTCAAAAAAGATGAAACACGTGATGAGCAAAGTGAAGGCTTGATCATTAACGGCAATATACAACCTTATAGCTACAATTACCTCCAGATTCGTGATAACAAGACCAGGCGACACGTTGAACTTACTTTTGACTGGGCATTAAAAGAGGTCACCAACGACCATAAACATAAAAAGAGTAAATGGCGTATGGCCATACCTCAACTGACCGTTGACAAGCTTTCTTATCAGCTTTCTCTCATGCTGACACTGTCCAACAACCCCGAGAATAATTTTAGCATTCGTGTGGCGGATGGTGGCAAACTAAAAGAGTATTTTTTTGAAATAATGGGTGAAGAACGAGTCTATACCTCACTCGGTAGCTATAAGGCTTTGAAGATACAGCATCAACGCTATAAGAAAGAAAAAAAAATCACACTTTGGTGTGCACCCGAGCTTAACTTCTTACCCGTTAAAATCATTCAAGAAGAAGTGAGTAAACCCACCTTTGTTTCTACTTTAATTTCTTATCAAGAAGGGATGACCCGCAACTGAACAGAATAAATGCAATTTTAAAACAGAGAGTTATTTATTCATATTGAATTCACTTAATAATTTTAAAAATTCATCTTCAGGCAAAGGCTTACTATAATAATAACCTTGATAAAGATGACAGCCGCGACTTTTTAAAAACGCCAGTTCTTCTTTTTTTTCAACGCCTTCTGCAACGACCATCATTCCAAAATGTTTTGCCATTGATAAAATGGTTTCAACTATCACTTGATTGTCTTTGTCATCATGAATATTAGTCACAAAAGAACGGTCAATTTTTATTTCTCCCAGAGCTAAACGTTTAAGGTAAGCCATAGAAGAATAGCCTGTGCCAAAATCATCAATTGAGATTTGGATACCATTTTCTTTTAAAAGAGACATAGCCTGAATGACATCATCACTGTGATTGAGTAACACACCCTCGGTAATTTCAACCACTAATTCAATGGATAGTGTC
>JADGEK010000089.1 GCA_016744395.1 Gammaproteobacteria bacterium
CGTAGGTGATTTCTTTGCTTATGATAAGTCAGCTTGGCATCACAACGATGACAATGGCTGATCCAACCGCATTTATTACACAATAAAACAGGTGAGTAACCCCGCCTGTTTTGAAATAAAAGCACTTGATTTTCTTTAGCTAAATGCTGCTTTATTAAATCAATCAAGGTACGACTCATACCATGTTGTAAATATTGACCTCGGACATCTATTAAATGCACTTCAGGAGGTCGGGCTTTACCTGCTCTTTGACGCAATTTATAGAGAGCCATTTTATTTTGCTGACAAAGATACAAGGATTCCAATGAGGGTGTGGCTGAACCCAAGATAATTGGAATATCAGCATTATTTGCACGAACCAAAGCAATGTCTTTAGCTGAATAGCGAATACCATCCTGCTGCTTAAAGGAGAGATCATGCTCCTCATCGATAATAATCGCTCCAAGATCGGGCATGGGGGTAAAGACAGAGGAGCGTGTACCAATTAAAATGCGAATTTCACCACTGGCGGCCTGTTGCCAGATTTTCATTCGTTGAGTATTATTCAAACCCGAATGAAGCGTTTGAATCTTTACTGAAAAGCGGTGTTCAAACCGGTGAATCAATTGTGGCGTCAAACCAATTTCTGGAACCAGAACTAAAACTTGTTTCCCTTGTAGTAACTGCCGTTCGATGACAGCAAGATAAACTTCCGTCTTACCACTACCTGTAATACCATCAATCAGACTCGCACTAAAGCAGTTTTCACTTTTAATAAGTGCTTCAACCGTTGCCAGTTGCTCTGCATTTAATAATAAACCTGAATTTTTTTTTATTTCATTATTTGAGTCATATTGCTGAATAACAGGCTCTTTCACACAAGATGTCACCCAGTTTTTGTCACATAAAGCTTTTAGTGCATTTTGCCATTGCCCTTCTTGTTCACTGGCAATTTGTTCTCTTGTAAGTCCTTCAGGTGCTTTTTTTAACTGTTCCAGGATACAACGTTGACGGATTGCTCGTTTTAAAAGCCCCCAGTCAGCCTCTCTGGCAGTTTTTGTTAAAAGCCATAAAGTCACGCTCTGATCAGATGCTGATTCTTTCTTACGATAATGGACAGGCAATGCAGCCTGAAATACTTCACCGATGGGATGATGGTAATATGAGGCAACCCACTTGAGAATCTTAATAATCGCTTCAGGCAAAATGGGTTTCTTATCCAGTATTTTGCTAATAGGCCGGAGCTTTTTGATATCAATATCCGTTTTAGAAGACTTGCCAATCACCAAAGCAATTTGTTTGGTTCGCCCAAAAGGCACAAGCACTCGCATACCAGGTAAGACATGGTCTGGATTTATTGTATCGGATAGCAGATAATCAAATTTTCTACGCAGCGGTGTTGGGACAGCTACTTGAACAATATTTAACTTTGTTTCTGACATTAAATCGACGTCTTTTTCTGGGCTCTTACGAATAAAGCATTATATTTAGGACTCTCTATGAGCCATTGGCAACAGATTTCTGAACACATCAGCCAGACTCAACTTGCATTGAATAAAAGGTTTAAAGCATCCTTTCAAATTCAAACAAAATCCAGTGTTGGCGGCGGCAGCATCAATTCAAGCTATCATGTCATAGGAAATGATGGTCAGGCGTATTTTATCAAACTCAATTCAGCCAGTCTGGAAACTATGTTTCAGGTTGAATTTGATAGTTTAAATGAGCTATCACAAGCTCTATCGCTTAATACCAATACAATGCGTATTCCTCAACCTGTTTGTTATGGTAGCGCTGGTGCAAACAGTTATCTAGTACTTGAATACCTGCCTATGAACTCATCTGGCGATAGTCGAAAATTGGGTCATGCATTGGCTGAAATGCACCAAATAACCGTCAATCAATTCGGCTGGTACCAAGATAATATTATTGGCAGTACACCTCAAAGCAATCGTCAACAGAATAATTGGCTCACATTCTGGCGCGAAGAGCGACTGCGTCCTCAATTTGAGATGCTGTATGATAAAGGTTACAAAGAATATTTACAGCCACGGTCCGAGCAATTGCTCAACAATCTGGATTCAATCCTGGCCAATCACACACCTGAAGCATCATTATTACACGGTGATTTATGGTCAGGCAACTATGCCTTCTCTAAACAAGGTCAGCCTGTTATTTTTGATCCTGCTCTTTACTATGGTGACCGAGAAACCGACCTTGCAATGACTGAACTGTTCGGTGGTTTCAGTCAGGATTTTTATCTTGCCTACAATGAGGTTTGGCCACTCAGTAGCGGTTATGCTCAACGAAAAAGCCTGTATAATTTATACCATATTCTCAATCATGCCAATTTATTTGGTACTTCATATCTCAATCAGGCAATGAGTATAATGGAAAGGCTGTGTTAACTGAATTTTTAGTCTAAACTGTACACTGATAAGCAAAGAATATTAAGTCAATCAATAGAGATACCTGCAAAGTTACTATTAGCCTCCCCATTTTGCAAAGGGATATTGGGAGTGATTTTGCAAGTACCTCAAAATATAAAAGATAAATCAACACTGATCTGGAAGGTGATAATGCTGAATTTCCCCCTTTTTTCCACCACAACTGCATTTAAATATTGCACACAATTATTATTGGTTTTAATTTCTTTTACTTTAATTTCACCGCTGTACGCTGAGGAGGAAGAGGAAGTCGATGATACAAAATATTATGAGCTCTCTCCTCCTTTTGTCGTCAATTTACAAACCAGCGAGCGTAGAATGCGTTTCCTTCAAGTTCGTCTGCAAGTACTCGGTAATCCCGCTGCCATTGAAGCCGTGCAAACACATAATGCACCATTACGAGATGTGATTATTACCGCTCTGTCTGCACAAAACAGAGAGAGCGTCAACACACCAAAAAAGAAAAAAGCACTTCAAAATGAAGTACAGGCCGCCGTTGAAAAAGTATTAAAAGAACTGACGGGAAAGAAACAGATAGAAGGGCTTTATTTTACAAACTTTGTTATACAGTAAGGGGAAGATAACGTTGAATTAAAATCAAAAGGATAAGAATAGGACCTAAAACGGTAAACTCAGTCCTATTTGCTTTTTCTTTTAATTCAACAGTCAATATGGCTATTTGTGGTATTGTTTGCTGTGTTCGTGAACCGCATTAATAAACACGCCAACATTTTCAGGATCAATGTGCTGATGGATTCCGTGCCCTAAGTTAAAGACATGTCCGTTGCCGTCACCATAGCTTTCCAGAATGGTTTTTACTTCTTCTTCTATGCGCTCAGGTTTTGCATAAAGAATGCTTGGATCCATATTGCCCTGTAAGGCCACTTGATCACCGACGCGAGCACGTGCATCAGACATATTCAGTGTCCAATCAACACCTAGGGCATCACAGCCTGTGTCGGCCATTGTTTCTAACCAGGCGCCCGCCCCTTTTGAAAATAAAACCACAGGTACTTTACGACCCTCATTTTCACGATTAATGCCGTCTATAATTTGCTGCATATAGCGTAAAGAAAATTCTTTGTAATCACGAGGGGTCAGAACACCACCCCAGGTATCAAAAATCATCACTGCTTGAGCACCTGCAACAATTTGAGCATTTAAATAACTGGTCACTGACTGAGCCAGAGTATCCAATAACTTATGCATCACCAAAGGGTCATCAAACATCATGCCTTTGACTTTACCAAATTCTTTAGTCGAACCCCCTTCAACCATATAAGTTGCCAGAGTCCATGGGCTGCCTGAGAAACCAATCAGAGGCACACGACCGTCGAGCTCTTTACGAATGGTGCGGACTGCGTTCATAACATATTGTAATTCACCTTCAGGATCTGGCACACCAAGCGCATTCACATCGGCTGCAGAACGAATCGGCTTATCAAATTTAGGACCCTCGCCTTGAGCAAAGCGTAACTGTAAACCCATCGCATCAGGTATGGTCAGAATGTCTGAAAACAAAATTGCAGCATCAAGCTCATATCGTTCTAAAGGCTGAAGCGTCACTTCACAAGCCAGCTCAGCATTCATGCATAAATCCATGAAGCTGCCTGCTTTTTCGCGTGTGGCACGATATTCCGGGAGATAACGGCCTGCTTGACGCATCATCCACACAGGAGTCATATCAACAGGTTCACGTAAAAGGGCTTTTAGAAAACGATCGTTCTTCAATTCACTCATTAATTCTTTTCCTGGGAAAGATACTTCATATTTAGTGTTAGTGTAGAGAGGTTACATGCAACGTCTCTACCGTTATATTAGATGTCAAGATAGTCTAATATCCCTTCAGCAGCCTGGCGTCCTTCATCAATGGCGGTCACAACCAAATCTGAACCCCGAACCATATCACCACCTGCAAACACTTTAGGGTTTTTGGTCTGATATTTAAATTCTTGTGCTATTGGCGCAACAACTCGACCGCGCTCATCTTGAGCAATGTCAAAATCATTAAACCATTTTTCAGGGCTGGGTCTGAAACCAAAGGCAATAATAACCGCATCAGCTGGTACAATTTCTTCCGAACCTTCTATTGGCTCAGGGCAACGACGGCCACGTTCATCAGGCTCGCCAAGCGCTGTCGTTATCAATTTAATGCCTGTCACTGTGCCATTTTCACCAACAATCTCTACAGGTTGACGATTCCAGAGGAATTGAACGCCTTCTTCTTTCGCATTGAGCACTTCTTTTTTAGAACCTGGCATATTGGCTTCATCACGGCGGTAAGCACAAAAGACTTCATCTGCTTCTTGTCTAATGGATGTACGGGTGCAATCCATTGCGGTATCACCGCCGCCAAGGACTACCACCTTTTTATCTTTCATACTAATGAAATCAGTCTCATAATCATAGCAATTTTTAACATTGGAAATAAGGAAGTCTAATGCAATATGAACACCGTCAAGCTCTTCACCTGCAATGCCTGCTGTCATAGAATTGTATGTCCCCATCCCCATGAAAACAGCATCATGCTTATCCAATAGTTCTTGAAAATTCACATCGCTACCGATTTTAGTATTCAGTATAAATTCAACACCCATGCCTTCAAGCACTTCACGGCGTTTTTTGACAACCCCTTTTTCTAGTTTAAATTCAGGGATTCCAAACATCAACAGTCCACCAATTTCAGGATGCTGATCATAAACAACTGGTTTCACACCATTCCGTGCAAGAACATCTGCACAGGCTAAACCTGCAGGGCCAGCACCAATGACAGCCACTGTTTTACCTGTGTCTTTAACCGCTGAAAGATCGGGTCTCCAACCTTGTGCCAGAGCAGTGTCTGTAATGTAACGTTCGACGGAGCCAATAGTGACAGCACCAAAATCACTGTTTAAAGTACAAGCACCTTCACATAAGCGGTCTTGTGGGCAAACGCGGCCACAAATTTCTGGTAAAGAATTGGTACGATGTGACAACTCAGCGGCTTCAATAATCTTGCCTTCTTTTGCCAGTTGCAACCAGTGAGGTATGTAATTATGAACAGGACATTTCCACTCACAATAGGGATTCCCACAATCCAGACAACGATCAGCCTGCTCTGAGGTTTTATCCTGATCAAAGATTTCGTATATTTCTTTATATTCTTTGATTCGAACATCCGATCCTTTCTTCGTAGGATCTTTACGATCGACTTGCATAAACTGGAATATATTACCCATTATCTTACCTTAAACTAATTCTTTTTCTAAACGAAATAAGCTGTGGTTACCACTCTTTATATCAACATAGAAAGTATAACCACCTCATTGGGTGTCACCTCAAGCTAAAGGCTCTTAAGCCGCTTCATTAGAAAGTGTTTCTAACAAACCATCAATGGACGCCGCTTTTGGTTTCACCAACCAGAATTTGCCACTCATATCAGCAAAATTATCTAGAATGTACTGGCCCCATTCACTGCCTGTTGCTTGTACAAACTCTTCTATCTTGCCTTTTAGATAGTGGCGGTGGGCTTCCATATGTTCACTGCCGATACGGTTTATATCAATCAGTTCATGATTATAGCGATCGACAAACTGGTTATCTCTATCCAGTACATAAGCAAATCCACCCGTCATACCTGCACCAAAATTAAGGCCCGTATCACCCAGTACAGTAATCACTCCACCTGTCATATATTCACAACCATGATCACCAATACCTTCAACGATAGCATGGGCACCTGAATTTCGGACACCGAAACGTTCACCCGCCAAACCTGCAGCAAGTAATAAGCCACCTGTTGCACCGTAAAGACAGGTATTGCCTATAATGGTACTTTCGTTACTCTTAAATGATGTTCCGCAAGCCTGATTAATAACAATGCGGCCGCCAGCCATACCCTTGCCAACATAGTCATTTGCATCACCTTCCAATTCCAGGTGTAAACCACCTGCATTCCAAACCCCAAGACTTTGCCCTGCAGAGCCTTTCATTTTAATGGTGATTGGTGTGTCACTCATCCCCAGATTACCATGTCTTGAAGCAATTTCACCTGAAAGGCGAGCCCCAATCGAACGGTCAATATTTTGTACATCAAATGAAAAGCTACCGCCTGACTTATTTTCAATAGCAGACAGTGTTTCAGCCACCATTTTTTCAGCCATTTTACCTTTGTCATAAGGTTCATTGCTTGGTTCAACACAGAATTTTGACTTAGTTTGATCATCCACTGTTTTCAATAATGGGCTGAGATCCAATTGCGCCTGACGATCCGTTGCACCATTAATAATTTCCAGTAAATCCGTACGACCAATCAGATCTTCCAATTTACTCACACCCAATGATGCCATCCATTCCCGAGTTTCTTCGGCAACAAATTTGAAATAGTTCATAACCATTTCGACTTTACCAATAAAGTGCTTCTTGCGAAGTACGTTATTCTGAGTCGCAACACCCATAGCACAGGTATTTAAGTGACAGATGCGTAAATATTTACAGCCCATTGCAACCATAGGTGCCGTACCAAAGCCAAAGCTTTCAGCGCCTAAAATAGCGGCTTTAACAATATCAAGTCCTGTCTTTAAACCTCCATCCGCTTGTAAACGAATTTTGCCACGCAAGTCATTTGCACAAAGAGCCTGTTGTGTCTCACTCAAACCCAGTTCAAATGGTGAACCTGCGTATTTAACCGAAGCCAGTGGACTTGCTGCAGTGCCGCCATCATAACCAGAAATAGTAATTAAATCAGCATAGGCTTTAGCAACACCTGCAGCAATTGTTCCTACGCCTGGCTCTGAAACCAGCTTTACCGAAATCAATGCTTTTGGATTGACTTGTTTTAAGTCATAAATCAATTGTGATAAATCTTCAATTGAGTAAATATCATGATGTGGCGGTGGTGAAATTAAGGTCACACCAGGTATAGAATAACGCTGCCTGGCAATATTTTCATCCACTTTATGACCTGGTAACTGACCACCTTCTCCAGGCTTAGCACCTTGAGCCACCTTGATCTGTAAAACTTCAGCATTCACCAGGTAGTGAGGTGTTACGCCAAAACGACCTGATGCAATTTGCTTGATTTTAGAAACTTTTAGAGTATTGAATCGAGCAGGATCTTCACCACCTTCTCCTGAATTTGAGCGTGCACCTAAACGATTCATCGCTTCAGCTAACGTTTCATGAGCTTCTGGTGATAATGCCCCCAAGGACATTGCTGCACTATCAAAGCGCTTGTACATATTCTCTACAGGTTCGACATCATCAATTGAAATTGGCTCAATGTCTTCACGCAGTTTTAACAAATCACGTAAAGTAGCAACTGGACGCTGATTCACTTCATCAGCATATTGTTTATAAGCACTATAATCACCTGACTGCACTGCTTTTTGCATGTATTGAACCACATCAGGATTATAGGCATGATATTCGCCACCATGAACATAGCGGTAGATACCACCATGATCATTGGTTTTACGAGGATTCCAGGCCACTTTGTTTAAGAAACGCTGATCGTCATCAAAATGCCCAAAGCCCGCACCAGCAATACGACTGGTTGTCCCTTTAAAGCACATTTCTGTCACTTCTTCATCAATACCAATGGCTTCAAATAATTGTGAACCACGATAACTGGCAATGGTGGAAATGCCCATTTTTGACATCACTTTATACAAGCCTTTATTGATACCTTTACGGTAAGCTTTAGTGACTTTGCCAAGATCAGTATCTTTCAGTTCACCATTGACTAATAGTTTGGCCAGAGTTTCATAAGCCATATAAGGATATACAGCTGAAGCACCATAACCAATTAAGGTAGCAAAATGATGTGGATCACGAGCAGTACCTGTTTTGACCACAATATTGGCATCACAACGTAAGCCTCGGGCAATTAAATGATGATGGACAGCACCAGTGGCCATCAAGGCATGCAGGGTAATTTTGTCTTTGGCCAGATTTTTATCATCCAGAACAATAATAACTTTGCCATTTTTTACAGCATCTTCTACTCGCTGACAAACATCCAGTAGTGCCTCTTTTAAAGTCAATTCTGGTGAGAAATTCAGATCGATGACAACATGCGCATAGTTCTCATTGTCAATGGCAAGCAGGTTTTCAAATTTAGCACATGACAGGACAGGTGAATCAATTAGAAGACGCTCTGCATGAGACTCACTTTCTTCAAATAAATTCTTTTCAGCACCCAGACAGGTTTCCAGGGACATCACAATACTTTCACGAATGGGATCGATAGGAGGGTTTGTGACCTGGGCAAACTGTTGACGGAAGTAATCATAAAAAGGTCTAACCCGGCTGGATAAAACAGCCATTGGCGTATCATCGCCCATGGAACCAATTGCTTCAGCGGCATTTTCTGCTAAGACTTTTATGACATATTCTTTTTCTTCATTGGCAATTTGAAATTGCTTTTCATAAACTTTGAAAGTTGCATCGTCCATGCAACCCGCTAATGAGGAAATCTCGATTAATTCAGACTTCAGATGTTTAATGCCTTTTTTCAGCCAGTCTTTGTATGGCTTTTGTGTTTTAAGGTGTTGATCCACGTCATCAGGCAACATTAATTCACCCGTATGTGTATCAGCCGCCAGCATTTGTCCTGGTTTCAGGCGACCTTTAACAACAACATCTGTTTCACTGTATTCATAAACACCTGTTTCAGATGCCAGGGTGATAACACAGTCTGAGTAAGCCGCATTATTAACACCACCTGTACCTTGAATATTTTTAGTGATGACATAACGTGCAGGTCGCAGGCCGTTTCGATCTAAAGTACAGGCGGCATAACGACCATCTGTCATAACAACACCTGCAGGGCCATCCCACGCTTCCATATGCATGGAATTATATTCATAAAATGCTTTCAACTCAGCATCCATGGTATCAACATTCTGCCATGCAGGTGGGATCAATAAACGCATCGCACGAAAAATATCCATGCCGCCCGCCAATAAAGCTTCCAGCATATTATCCATGCTATTGGAATCAGAGCCACTCATAGATACTAAAGGACGAATGTCTTCCATATTTGGAATAAGTGGTGTTTCAAATTTATGTCCACGAGCCACAGACCAGTTACGATTTCCCTGTATGGTGTTAATCTCACCATTATGTGCTAAATAGCGGAATGGCTGAGCCAAACGCCATTGAGGCCAGGTATTGGTTGAAAAACGCTGGTGAAAGACACACATACCCGAAGTTAAGCGAGGATCACTCAGATCTTTATAAAAGGCTGGTAAAAACTCTGGCATGATCAGGCCTTTATATGAAACCACCTGAGAGGTCATAGAAGGTATATAAAAGACCTCATCCTTATTTTTCTGATCATAGTCTTGAATGGCTTTTTCAGCACGGCGGCGTGCTATATATAAATGACGATCAAATTTAGCGATATCCATGCCATCAGCAGGATTGACAAAGACATGTTCTATTTGAGGTAATGATTTCAGGGCTTCTTCACCACAAGCAGCTTTATCAACGGGGACAACGCGCCAGCCAGCCACTTCCAAACCTTCCGCTTCAAGCTCCTTATTGACCTGAGCTCTTGCCTTATCAGCAACACCATTATCCTGACTCAGAAAAACTACCCCAACAGCATAATCATCTGCCAGTTTCATACCTTCTTCTTGTGCCACAGCACGCATTAAAGCATCAGGTTTTTGTAGTAATAAACCACAACCATCACCCGTTTTTCCATCTGCTGAAATTGCACCACGGTGGGTCAGGCGAGCCAAGGCTTCAATGGCGGTTCCAACCAGCCAATGACTGCTAGCACCGTCCATATGGGCAATGAGACCAAAGCCACAATTATCTTTTTCAAATTCAGGTCGATAAAGAGTTGATTCCAATTCTTTAGGGAAGGTAGGTTTAGGAAAAGTAGGTTTAGGTGTTTCAAATGCTGGCATTACAGGCCTCAATTGATAGAGATTATGGATATAAAACCTTACGCCGATTAATCCTCCAGTCATTTAATCACAATCGATATCAAAAACTGAGGGGCGAAAGGCCCGATATTATACCCTTTCATGCCTGTTGGGTCTATAAGCCTTCAGAACTTGGGCTGGTGTTGAATTATTAGATACTAGCCTCAAAAAATATCCATTGCATAAACAAAAAAAAGCGACATTAAACTGTCGCTTTTTTTGTGTTTCTAACAATTTAAACATTAGTCATCATGGCAATAGACTATCGCCCATTAAATAATTATCTATTTCTCGTGCTGCCCCACGCCCCTCGTTAATACCCCAAACGACCAATGACTGGCCACGACGACAATCACCCGCAGCAAATACAGATTCCACATTCGTTGTATACTGGCCATGTTCAGCCTGATAATTAGAGTGCTCATCATAGTCCAGATTAACTGCATCACTAGCATAATGCTCAGGACCAACAAAACCCATAGATAATAGTACGAGATCTGCTGGCCACACTTTTTCAGTGCCATCTATTTCTGCCATATTCCATCGGTCATCTACTTTTGTCCACTGCACTTCAACAATCTTTACCCCAGCAACATTACCGTTACCATCATCGATAAATTCCTTGGTCAGTATTCTGTACTCACGCGGATCACGACCAAACTTGTCATTGCTTTCTTCATGACCATAATCAATACGATGTATCAATGGCCATAGCGGCCAGGGATTGTCTTCTGCGCGCTCTGTAGGTGACTGTGACAACAACTCAAAATTCACCATAGATTTACAGCCATGACGCAAAGAAGTTCCAATACAATCGGTACCAGTATCACCACCACCAATGACAATCACATTTTTATCTTGTGCTGAAATATAGTGACCATCAGCTAAATCTGAATCCAGTAGACTCTTCGTATTGGCAGTTAAAAATTCCATCGCAAAATGCACACCATTTAAATCACGCCCTGGTATTTCTAAATCACGTGCTTTTGTTGCGCCAGTTGCAAACAATACTGCGTCATTTTCCTGTTTCAGTTGGTTAACATCAACAGCCGTTTTACCCTCTGGCATAGTACCACTGCCGCCGACATCGGCATTAGTGACAAAATTAACGCCTTCTTCTGCCAGCAAATCGACTCGGCGCTGAACTACGTCTTTACCAAGCTTCATATTTGGTATGCCATACATCAGCAAACCACCTATACGATCAGCACGTTCATAAACGGTTACTGTATGACCAACCTTATTTAATTGTGCCGCAGCTGCCATTCCAGCTGGACCGGAACCAATAATAGCGACTTTCTTACCCGTTCTATTTTCTGGAGGTCTTGCCTGTATCCAATTTTCCGCAAAACCCCTATCAACAATAGCATTTTCAATATTTTTAATAGTGACTGCAGGATTTGTAATACCTAATACACACGAACCTTCGCAAGGCGCAGGACATACTCGACCAGTAAACTCAGGGAAGTTGTTGGTTTTATGTAAACGATTTAAAGCCGTTCGCCATTGTTCGGTATAAATCAGATGATTCCACTCAGGTATCAGGTTGTCGACCGGGCAACCATTTTCTGACTGGCAAAAAGGCACACCGCAATCCATGCAACGCGCACCCTGTGTTTTAAGATGCTCTAGATCATGTGTGCCGGTAAAAATTTCGCCGTAATCTTTTACCCGTATGCTAACATCACGATACTTCTCTGTTACACGTTTAAATTCTTTAAAACCTGTAGGTTTACCCATCACGTCTTCTCTAAAAAATGTTTTTATTTATAACTTACTGCTTAGAACTTACCGCTTAAAGCTTACAACTATCAAGCAACCGCCTGCTCATCCTGTTTTTTGATCTCTTCAAGTACTCGCTTATAATCTGTCGGCATCACTTTAACAAATTGTTTAACAGTTTCTGACCAGTTATCAAGTGCCAGTTTGGCGTTTGCTGAGCGGGTAAATTCAAGATGATTTTCAATTAATGTTTTTAATTCATTGATATCAGCTTCGTCATCTAACGGTTCCAGCTCAACCATGCCCATATTGCATTGTGCAGCGAATGATTTATTTTTATCCCAAATGTAGGCCACACCGCCACTCATACCTGCAGCAAAGTTACGTCCCGTTTTACCCAGCACAACCACTCGACCACCCGTCATATATTCACAGCCATGGTCACCAACGCCTTCTACAACAGTACTTGCCCCACTGTTACGTACGCAGAAACGCTCAGCAGCAATACCTCTGAAGTAAGCTTCACCTGAAGTTGCTCCATATAAAACGGTATTCCCAACGATAATATTTTCTTCTGCAGTAAAACGAGCCTGCTTTGATGGGTACACAATTAAACGACCACCAGACAACCCTTTACCTGCGTAATCATTGGCATCACCTTCCAGTTCAATCGTTACACCCTCATATAACCAGGCGCCTAAACTTTGACCTGCTGAGCCATCTAATTTTATATGTAAAGTATTATCTGCTAATGGTTTACCCTGGTGTGCTTTGGCTAACTCGTGAGACAACATAGTACCGACGACACGGTTGGTATTCACCACAGGCAATTCCATTGACACTTTTTCACCATTTTCTATGGTCGCTTTTGCACGTTTAATAATTTCATTATCCAGTGCTTTATCAAGACAGTGATCCTGTGTCTGAGTACGATACACCTCAACGTTTTCATGTGGCTTAACTGCTGGTGTTAACAATGCAGTCAAATCTATACCGCTGGCTTTCCAGTGATCGACTGCACTATCCGATTGCAGTACATCAACACGGCCAATCATTTCATTGACAGTACGGAAACCTAATGACGCCATATGCCCTCGCATATCCTCAGCCACCATGAACAAATAGTTCACCACATGTTCAGGTTTACCTTTAAATTTCTTTCGCAGTTCTTTATCTTGTGTTGCGATACCGACCGGACATGTATTTAAATGACACTTGCGCATCATAATACAACCCAGTGTAATCAGCGGCGCGGTAGAAAAACCAAACTCTTCTGCACCTAATAATGCTGCAATAGTAATATCTCTACCCGTTTTTAATTGACCGTCTGTCTGTAAAACCACACGTGAACGCAGGTCGTTCATTACCAGTGTCTGATGCGTTTCGGCAACACCCAGTTCCCATGGCAAACCAGCATGCTTAACTGAGGTTAATGGCGAAGCACCAGTGCCTCCATCGTGTCCGGCAATTACAATATGATCAGAAAATGCTTTTGTTACGCCAGCAGCAATCGTACCAACACCGACTTCTGCAACGAGCTTGACACTAATGCGTGCAGATGGATTTGAATTTTTTAGATCGTGAATTAACTGAGCTAAATCTTCAATAGAGTAGATGTCATGATGAGGTGGTGGACTAATTAATCCGACACCTGGAGTTGAGTGACGTATACTAGCGATATTAGCATCTACTTTTCCGCCTGGTAACTCTCCACCTTCACCTGGTTTAGCCCCTTGTGACACTTTAATCTGTAATTCATCAGCATTTGCCAGATACCAGTTAGTAACACCAAATCGACCAGAGGCTATCTGTTTAATGGCCGATCGTTTTGAATCGCCATTTGCCATCGGTGTGAAACGTTCTGTATCTTCACCACCCTCACCGGTATTCGACTTTCCGCCCATACGGTTCATCGCGATAGCTAATGCTTCATGACTTTCTGCTGAAATCGAACCGAAACTCATGGCACCTGTGACAAAACGTTTAACAATTTCTTTCGCAGGTTCAACTTCATCCAGCGCAATAGCACCACCATTAGCACCTTCTTTAAAGGTTAATAAACCACGTAATGTTGCACGACGTGTTGAATCATCATCAGAGACTTTTGCAAACTGTTTATATGCCTCAACGCTATTAGTACGTGCTGCTAATTGAATACTTGCCAATGTCTGAGGGTTCCACATATGGACCTCGCCACCACTGCGCCAGTGGAAATCACCAGGATTATCCAATACAGGTAAACGCACTAAGTCACGTGATGGGTAAGCCTTTTCATGACGGCGCAGTGACTCTTCAGCAAGCACCTCAAGGCTTACACCTTTTATGCGACTAGCCGTGCCTTTAAAGCAACGACTGATAATATCTTCACCCAGACCAACCGCTTCAAAGATTTGCGCACCTTTATATGAATGCAATGTTGAGATACCTATTTTTGCCATCACTTTCAGCATGCCTTTGGCAACACCTTTACGGTATGCAGCGACAATGGCCTCATCATCATATTCATTAGCATCCAGCAAACCATCACGCTGCGACTGAAACAATGCTTCAAACGCAAGATAAGGATTAATCGCATCAGCACCATAACCAATCAACAAACAATGTTGATGCACTTCACGTGCTTCACCCGTTTCTAAAACAATACCAATTTTCGTTCTTTCCTGATGATTAATCAGATGATGATGCACTGCACCCGTTGCCAATAACGTACTAACAGGAACGCGCTGCGCAGAAATATTTCGGTCAGATAAAACGATCAGACTGTAACCCTGTTTGATAGCATCACTTGCTGAGACACATATTTCGTCCAGTCGCCTCGCCAGACCAGAAACACCCTCAGACTTATCATAAGTGATATCAATCGTCATGGTCTTCCAATCACGATGATCAAGATGTTTTAGTGCTGCTAGTTCTTTATTCGTTAAAATTGGATGTGGTACACGTAAGCGATGGGCATGCTGCTCAGTTGTTTTCAGCAGATTACCTTCTGGGCCAATGTAGCACTCCAGAGACATGACCACTTCTTCACGAATTGAATCAATGGCCGGGTTTGTTACCTGTGCAAACAATTGCTTAAAGTAGTCATAAATCATTCGCGGCTTATCTGATAAACAAGCCAGCGCCGAATCATTACCCATCGAACCTACTGGATCACGCAATTCGCGAACCAGTGGCAGCAACATAAACTGCATAGTTTCAACGGTGTAACCAAATGTCTGCATACGCGGGATAATAGTTTCTGGCTCAAAACCATGTGACTTCTGGTCACAACCCAAATCTGATAATTTAATTTCCTGATTTTTCAACCACTCGCCATAAGGTCGATGTGTCGAGAAATCTTTTTTCAGTTCTTCGTCAGAAATTAACTCACCTTTTTCGAAATCGATAAGGAACATTTTACCTGGTTGCAAACGGCCTTTAAACTTAACATCAGCTGGATCAACATCAACGACACCAACTTCTGAAGCCATAATCACGCGGTCGTCATTTGTCAGATAATAACGGCTTGGACGTAGGCCATTACGATCAAGTACCGCACCGATATAATGGCCATCGGTAAAAGCAATCGATGCGGGGCCATCCCACGGCTCCATCATTGCCGAGTTAAAACGATAAAAATCTTTTTTCGCCTGATCCATATTCTCATCAGACTGCCACGCTTCAGGCACCATCAACATCACTGCTTCCTGCAGGCTACGACCAGACATTAACAAAAACTCTAAAACGTTATCAAAATTGCCTGAATCCGAACAGTCGTTCTCAGCAATTGGAAACAATTGATCAATTTCACAGCCAAATTTATCGCTCTTCACCATACCCTGACGAGCGGCCATCCAGTTACGATTACCCAGCAAAGTATTGATTTCGCCATTGTGGCTCATATAACGATTTGGTTGTGCTCTATCCCAGGAAGGAAATGTATTGGTACTAAATCGTGAGTGCACCATGGCAATGTGCGAGCGGTAATCATGATCTTGTAAATCCAGATAAAATGTTTTTACCTGCAACGCATTCAGCATGCCTTTATATATAATTATGCGTGGTGACAGCGAGCAGATATAAAAAGTTTTTCTCTGCGACAACATTTTGTCATATCGCAAAGAATGAGTACAACGTTTACGGATCACATAGAGCTGTCGGGAAAAATCTTTTTCCTCTATGACAACACCATCCATTTCACCTGCTGCAATATACAGTTGTAATATAATCGGTTGTGATAAACGTGCAGTAGGACCTATATTGGCGCCATCTGTATCCACTGGTACTTCACGCCAGCCCAGACACTTTTGCCCCTGTTCTTCAATAATTCGCTCAACAGTCGCTATGCATTGCTGACGCTGCGATTCATCCGTTGGTAAAAACACATTACCTGCCGCAAACTGGCCCGTAGGAGGTAACTCTATGGCCAAATCTTTTTTTGCCACTTTATTACAAAAATCATACGGCATGCCAGTTAAGATACCCGCACCATCGCCAGTCGTGGGCTCACAACCACAACCACCACGATGCTCCATACGCTGCAACATTATTTCCGCATCGACCACGATTTGGTGACTGGCCTTGCCTTTAATATGCGCGACAAAACCCACTCCACAGCTGTCTTTTTCAAACATAGGGTCATATAAACCCTGTTTATCTGGGAATCCGATTTTTGTCTGTTCTTGTAATGTTGAGCTCATAGTTAACCCGCAACCATCCAGATAGCATTCGCTACTGAAATTTGTTTAATAAAATCAGGTAATTAGTGCAGACGAATTAGATAGTGCTGCTGTCTTACCGACTAGCCTCGACACCGTAAGTTGCAGGCCAGCGCAGGCAAATTACAGATAAGGCCAGCTATTTTAGCGAAATTTAGCCCCTATGGAAAGCTCATACACTCAAGCTCAGCAAAACTCGGTGAAATAACTTAT
>JADGEK010000090.1 GCA_016744395.1 Gammaproteobacteria bacterium
AATGGTTGTTACTTTGATTGCTCCAATCGCGATGGAAGATGGTTTACGTTTTGCGATTCGTGAAGGCGGCCGTACTGTTGGTGCGGGTGTTGTTGCTAAGGTAATCGAATAAAAGATTATTTAGCGCTGAAGCTCACCGAATAAGGGCTTAAATCTCTGCTTACCTTAGAGGAAAAATACTCTAGGGTAAAAAAAGTGCATACGCCAATTTGCATCACAGGAGAAATTATTCAACTTTAGGCTAGTAGCTCAATTGGCAGAGCACCGGTCTCCAAAACCGGGGGTTGGGGGTTCGACTCCCTCCTGGCCTGCCACTTTATTGGATCTGGCGCAACTGATTTTATTCTTTTTAAACACAAATTTTTAATTTAAAAACTTGTGTTTAAAAAGAAAAAACAGTCGCGCCGTTTTCATTCATAATAAATGCTTTTTTGAGTTGAAACATAAGTGTTTTGATGAGTAAAAAGTATTAGCATTTAGATAATTTAATGGCTGATAAAATAAAACTAAGCTTAGCAATTCTTGTTATTGCAGCATCTCTCTTTGTATATTATACCCAAGATGAAATTTCAGTACTTTATAGAGTCATTGGTGTATTTGCAGGGATTATTATTGCATTTCTAATAGCAGCAAAAACTGAAAAAGGTGCAAATAGCATCGCTTTTGTCAGAGCTTCTATCATTGAAATGAAGAAAGTCGTGTGGCCCAGCAAAAAAGAGACAACACAAACAACATTAACCGTTGGTGTGATGGTTGTTATTGTGGGTATTATTCTCTGGACTTTTGATCAGGTGATCGGTTGGGCTGTTCGTTTATTGACAGGTCAGGGATAATAAGATGGAATTACGCTGGTATGTAGTACAAGCATTTTCAGGTTATGAAAAATCGGTAAAGCGTTCTCTTGAAGAGCGTATTATTCGTTTTGAAATGCAAGCAAAGTTTGGTGAGATTCTTGTTCCAACTGAAGAAGTTGTTGAAATGAGAGACGGCAAAAAGCGTAGAAGTGAACGTAAGTTCTTTCCTGGCTATGTGTTAGTGCAAATGGAAATGGATGATGATACTTGGCATTTAGTCAAAGACGCACCAAGAGTACTCGGTTTCATTGGCGGTAAAAAAGATGAACCTGCACCCATTACAGATAAAGAAGTTGACTCAATTCTTAATCGTATCCAGGAAGGTACTGATAAGCCGAAACCTAAAGTGCTATTTGAGTCAGGTGAATTAGTTCGTATTATTGATGGCCCCTTTAATGATTTCAATGGAGTTGTTGAAGAAGTGGACTATGACAAGAGTAGAATGCGCGTCTCAGTCAGTATTTTTGGACGTTCTACCCCAGTTGACTTACAGTTTATTCAGGTAGAAAAAACGTAAAGTTTTTTCTACCTAGAGTGCATCCAGGGAGGGAGTCAAACGGCCTGTACAACAAGTTTTGCTCAAATTCAATGTTTAATGCATTTGACTCTACCCGAAAATGAAAGATTAGAAATTAAAATAGCGTCATAATTGATAAAATTGTGGCGCTATTGTTGTTTGTCGGATATAATGTCTGGCTGAATTTAACAGGGGAGCCTGACAAGTTCTTTATTAATAAAGGACTTGTCACAAAAGGCGATATCACCCAATTGAGGAAATCATGGCTAAAAAGATAGAAGCATATATTAAGTTGCAGGTCGCCGCTGGCGCTGCAAATCCAAGTCCACCAGTTGGTCCTGCTCTTGGTCAGCATGGTGTTAACATCATGGAATTTTGTAAGGCATTCAATGCCAAGACTGATAGTCTTGAAAAAGGTATGCCTGTACCTGTTGTTATTACCGTTTTTAATGACCGTAGTTTCACTTTCATTACCAAAACACCTCCTGCAGCCGTTTTACTCAAAAAAGCGGCTGGCATCAAAAGTGGTTCTGGTGTACCTAACCGCGATAAAGTTGGAAAAGTGAACCGTGAACAGTTAGAAGAAATTGCTAATACCAAGATGGAAGACCTTTCTGCTGCCGATATGGATGCTGCCGTGCGTACAATCGCAGGTACAGCAAGAAGTATGGGTATTGAGACAGAGGGAGTTAAATAATCATGGCCGTATCTAAAAAGCAAAAGCTAATTAATGAAAAAGTAGAGCCAGGCAAAAGCTATGGTTTCAGTGAAGCAGTTGATTTATTGAAGTCGTTACCAGCGTCAAAATTTGAAGAATCAGTTGATATCAGTGTAAACCTCGGTGTGGACCCTCGTAAATCTGATCAAAACGTTCGGGGTGCTTGTGTACTTCCAAATGGTACTGGTAAAACGGTTCGTGTTGCTGTTTTTGCTCAAGGCGAAAATGCAACTAAAGCAACTGAAGCGGGTGCTGATATTGTTGGTTTTGATGATCTTGCTGCGTCAATTAAAGGCGGTGAGATGGACTTTGACGTAGTGATTGCAACACCAGATGCAATGCGTGTTGTTGGTCAATTAGGTCAGATTCTTGGACCACGTGGTTTGATGCCAAACCCTAAAGTTGGCACAGTAACTCCAGATGTTGTCACTGCTGTTAACAATGCAAAAGCGGGTCAGGTTCGTTTCCGTACAGATAAGGGTGGTATTATCCATTGCTCAATCGGAAAAATTGGTTTTGATGCAGATAAATTACAGGGCAACCTGGAAGCATTGATCATTGATTTGCAAAAAGCAAAGCCATCATCTGCAAAAGGTATTTACCTGAAAAAGATCAGTGTTTCAACAACACATGGGCCAGGTTTAGCAATTGATCAGGCAACTATTGCACTGAAATAAAAAACTTTGGTTTACCATTTTTAATGCAGAAAATTCATCTGGATCGAATGTGGTAAACGTCAAAGACCGTGGGAGAGTTTACTCTTAATCATTTCTTATTCGTATTAATAGAATAAGAAGAGTCCCACGCAGACGATGTAATTCAAAGACTCTTCGGATGTTATGAACCATCGTTAAACGATTATTAATCAAGCCAATAGGCTTTTTAATAATTATCTGTAACTCGGTTAATTATTAGCTATTCGCTTCTGTGAATAGCAATACATTTAATCGCAACGAGAGGTGAGTTTAGTGGCTTTATCTATTGACGGTAAAAAAGCGATTGTCGCTGAAGTAGCTGAAATAGCCGCGAATGCACACTCTGTCGTCGGTGCTGTTTATCAGGGAATTGAATCAAACGAAATGAACGAGTTACGTGCTAAAGCACGTGCTGATGGTGTTTATCTTCGTGTGGTAAAAAATTCTCTAGCAAAACGTGCTGTAGAGGGTACAGAATTCGAATGTATTCAAAGTGAGCTGACAGGCGCACTGGTTCTTGCTTTCTCGCAAGAAGATCCAGGTGCTGCAGGTCGAGTAATCTCTGAATTTGTGAAAGAAAATGAGCAGATGGAAGTTAAAATCGTCTCTATTGGCGGTAAATTACTTGCACCTGGAGATGTTAAAGTCCTCGCGAAGATGCCTACTAAGGATCAAGCGATTGGCATGTTGATGTCTGTCATGAAAGCACCTATTTCGAAATTCGTTCGTACTCTGGCAGAGCCGCATACAAAACTAGTTCGTACTATCGCTGCTGTTCGCGATCAGAAAGAAGCTGGTTAAGGCTAATAGCTATCTTGAAGAAGATGCTTGCTGTACATGAAATTATTTATTGGTAAACCAACCAGTTATTTAGTTGAGCTTTGAGTCTCAAGGCAACAAATAAGTAACTAGAAAAATTTGGAGTTAAAAATGGCTGTAACTAAAGACGAAATGTTAGACGCAATTGCTAATATGTCTGTAATGGAAGTTGTTGAACTAGTTGAAGCAATGGAAGAAAAATTTGGTGTGACTGCTGCTGTTGCAGTAGCTGCTGCACCTGCTGCTGGCGATACTGCTGGTGCTGCTGAAGAGCAATCTGAATTTACTGTAATGCTAACTGCTATTGGCGATAAGAAAGTAAATGTCATTAAGGCTGTTCGTGCAATTACTGGTCTTGGTCTTAAAGAAGCAAAAGGCATGGTTGATGGTGCACCTGCTGCTGTTAAAGAAGGCGTTGACAAGGCTGAAGCTGAAGACGTTAAAAAGCAGCTTGAAGAAGCTGGTGCATCTGTCGAACTTAAGTAAGACTGTGCGTTATTTACCGCTAAGCACTATTTGATATGAATGTATAATTTTTAACAAATTTTCGAAATAACTGCGGTAAATTTGAAAATGGCTGGTGGTCTTGACCACTGGCCTTTTTCCGTTTCTAAAACTGTCTTTTTAGAAACAAAATGATGAAGTAATATTAAGCAAGAAATAGTACGTTGGAAAAAGTTATTTGAACTATTTATCCTAATTGGGTTAAGGCAAACATTAACTAGTATAATTAGTGTCAATAGTTGAGATTACTCGAAATTGTGCTCTAAATTCAGATCAATTGATTTGATGCACATACGCATAGATGGTGATTTTATTTTACTGCTTTTGGTAACAAAAAGTCAGCTAAAATAATCGCCTTAACAAAGACTGCTCGGGAATATAAATGGCCTATTCATTTACAGAAAAAAAACGTATTCGTAAGAATTTTGGTGCATCTAAAGGTGTTATGGATGTCCCTTATCTACTCGCTATTCAACTGGATTCATTCCGTAAATTTCTACAAGCTGATACAAACCCAGAAGGACGCGGAGAAATTGGTCTGGAAGGTGCTTTCAAATCAGTTTTTCCAATTGTCAGTTTTTCTGGCAATGCTGCGCTTGAATACATCAGTTATCGACTGGGGAAGCCCGCTTTTGATGAAAGAGAGTGTCGCACTCGTGGTGTGACCTATTCTGCACCTTTACGCGTTAAATTGCGTCTGATTATTTATGATAAAGAATCCAGTGCAAAAAATAAAAAAGTAAAAGACATTCGTGAGCAAGAAGTATTCATGGGTGAAATTCCTTTGATGACTGGCAATGGTACATTTATTATTAATGGAACAGAGCGTGTTATTGTTTCTCAATTGCACAGAAGTCCTGGTGTTTTCTTCGACCATGATAAGGGTAAAACTCACTCATCTGGTAAATTACTGTTTAATGCCCGGGTCATTCCTTACCGTGGTTCCTGGTTAGACTTTGAGTTTGATCCTAAAGACAATGTGTTTGTTCGTATCGACAGACGTCGTAAACTGCCTGCCACCATCTTACTCAGAGCTTTGGGCTATGAGTCAGAAGAAATGCTGGATATGTTTTTTGAGTTTGAAGATTTCAAACTCAGTCCTGAAGGGGCAGAACAGAAGCTGGTTTCTGAAAGAATGCGTGGTGAAACCTTCGGTTTTGATATCAAAGGTGAGAATGGTGATGTACTTGTTGAACAGGGGCGTCGAATCACAGCACGTCTGGTTAAGCAAATTGAAAAATCCAACATGGAATATATCCAGATCCCACTGGAAATAATGCATGGAAAAGCACTTGCAAAGAATATTGTTGATGACGAGACAGGCGAAATTATTGCCAGTGCCAATGATGAAATTACAGAAGAGCTGCTGGAAAAACTGATAGAAGCAAAAATCTCCGAAATCCAGACCATTTATTCAAATGATTTAGATGCGGGTCCTTATATTTCAGAAACGCTGCGCATTGACCCGTCATCGACACAACTTGAAGCTCAGGTTGAAATCTATCGTATGATGCGTCCAGGTGAGCCACCAACAAAAGAAGCAGCAGAAGCATTATTTTCTAACCTGTTCTTTACCGATGAGCGCTATGACCTGTCTGTTGTCGGTCGTATGAAATTCAATCGTCGTATCAAGCGTGAAGTTTTGACTGGCGAAGGTATTTTATCAAATGATGATATTATCGCCGTTATAAATACCTTATTAGATATTAAAAATGGTAAGGGTATTGTTGACGACATTGATCACCTGGGTAACCGTCGTGTACGAAGCGTTGGTGAAATGGCTGAAAACCAGTTTCGTGTGGGTCTTGTTCGTGTTGAACGCGCAGTTAAAGAACGTTTAACTCTTGCTGAAGCCGATAATTTGATGCCTCAGGAACTGATTAATGCTAAGCCCGTTTCTGCTGCAATTAAAGAATTCTTTGGTTCCAGTCAGTTATCACAGTTTATGGATCAGAATAATCCACTGTCTGAAATTACTCACAAACGTCGTGTGTCCGCATTAGGCCCTGGTGGTTTAACTCGTGAACGTGCCGGGTTTGAAGTTCGTGACGTGCATCCAACTCATTATGGTCGTGTTTGTCCAATTGAAACACCAGAGGGACCAAACATTGGTTTGATTAACTCTTTATCTGTTTATGCGCGAACCAATGATTACGGGTTCCTGGAATCTCCTTACCGTAGAGTTGTTAATGGTGTTGTGACAGATGAAATTGATTATTTATCAGCGATCGATGAATCAGAATTCATTATTGCTCAGGCAAATGCCACGATAGATGATAATGGTAAAATATCAGATAGTATTGTTAATTGTCGCCATCTAAATGAATTTACAACGTATTCTCCCGATAAAATCAATTATATGGATGTCTCTCCCAGACAAATTGTTTCGGTGGCAGCATCAATGATTCCGTTCCTTGAACACGATGATGCTAACCGTGCTCTCATGGGCTCAAACATGCAACGTCAGGCGGTACCAACACTGAAAGCTGATAAGCCTTTAGTGGGTACTGGTATGGAGCGCACTGTTGCAATTGACTCAGGAGTCGCTGCAATTGCTCGTCGTGGTGGTATTATTGATAAATGTGATGCTTCACGTATTGTTATTCGAGTGAATGATGCTGAGACATTACCTGGAGAGTCAGGTGTTGACATTTATAATCTGACT
The DNA here is from genome assembly GCA_016744395.1 of Gammaproteobacteria bacterium. GTDB lineage: Bacteria > Pseudomonadota > Gammaproteobacteria > GRL18 > GRL18 > GRL18. The sequence continues at coordinate 6,773 of JADGEK010000090.1, forward strand.
AAATACACCCGTTCAAATCAGAATACATGCATCAATCAACGCCCACTCGTTAAAGAAGGTGATTTAATTGCCCGTGGTGATGTCCTGGCAGATGGTCCATCGACTGATATCGGTGAGTTGGCTCTGGGTCAAAATATGATGATCGCTTTCATGCCTTGGAACGGATACAACTTTGAGGATTCAATTCTTGTCTCTGAAAGAATGGTTGAAGAAGATCGGTTCACAACGATTCATATTGAAGAATTAACCTGTATAGCACGTGACACAAAATTGGGTTCTGAAGAAATCACTAGTGATATTCCGAATGTCGGTGAGTCAGCTTTGGCTAAGCTGGATGAATCAGGCATTGTTTATATCGGTGCTGAAGTAAAAGGCGGTGATATTCTGGTCGGTAAAGTGACACCAAAGGGTGAAACACAATTAACCCCGGAAGAAAAACTTCTAAGAGCAATTTTTGGTGAAAAAGCATCGGATGTAAAAGATACTTCTTTACGTGTTTCGGGTAGCAAAGTGGGTACCATCATCGATGTCCAGGTCTTTACTCGTGATGGTCTTGAAAAAGATGCACGTGCGAAGTCCATTGAAGAAGATGCTTTAACTTCGGTCCGCAAAGACATGATGGATCAATTCCGTATTGTTGAAGAAGATACTTATAGCCGTGTTGAGCGTCTTATTGTAGATCAAATCGTTGATGGTGGTCCTGGAATGAATGCAGGTGACAAGGTCACTGTAGAAATTCTGGCGGCGCTTCCTTCACGCAGCAAATGCTTTGACATTAAAATGCGTGATACAGAACAACAAGTTCAGTTAGAAAAATTATCTGAGAATCTGGAAAATTCAAGAAAAGAATTTGATGAACAGTTTGAAGAAAAACGTCTAAAAATTGTTGCAGGTGATGATTTAGCGCCTGGCGTACTTAAGATGGTTAAGGTTTATATGGCTGTTAAACGTCGTATACAACCAGGTGATAAAATGGCAGGTCGTCATGGTAACAAGGGTGTTATTTCCACTATTGTTCCCGTAGAAGACATGCCTTATCTTGAAGATGGCCGTACCGTTGATATCGTACTTAACCCTCTGGGTGTACCTTCACGTATGAATGTTGGTCAGGTATTGGAAACTCACCTGGGTTGGGCCGCACGAGGACTTGGACTGAAAATTGGTAATATGCTGCAGGAAAAATCTGCAGAAGCCGAAAAAGTTCAGAACTTACGTAAATATCTACACGATATTTATAATGAAAGTGCTGGTCAGAAAGAAGACCTGGATAGTCTGAGTGATACTGATATTATCGCGCTTTGTGAAAACCTCAAAGGCGGTGTCCCAATGGGCACTCCTGTGTTTGATGGAGCCGCAGAAAGTGAAATCAAGCGTATGCTTGAACTGGCGGGCTATGATGAGTCAGGTCAATCGACGCTTTATGATGGCCGTACTGGTAATCAATTTGACCGCCCTGTTACTGTTGGTTATATGTATATGCTCAAGTTGAACCACTTGGTTGACGATAAGATGCATGCCCGTTCTACAGGTCCATACAGCTTGGTGACACAACAGCCATTGGGTGGTAAAGCTCAGTTTGGTGGCCAGCGTTTCGGAGAAATGGAGGTTTGGGCACTGGAAGCTTATGGTGCAGCTTATACCTTGCAGGAAATGTTAACTGTGAAATCAGATGACGTTGCTGGTCGTACTAAGATGTATAAAAACATTGTTGATGGTGATCACCGCATTGATGCAGGTATGCCAGAGTCATTCAACGTATTGCTTAAAGAAATACGTGCTCTGGGTATCGACATCGAACTGGAACAAATTGATTAATTAACCATCATGTGGGCAATCCTTTTGGTTTGCCCAATCAAACTATTTTGAGAGCTGTAGAATAAAACGGCTCTCACATGGCGCTATAGTAGAGGATATCAAGTTGAAAGATTTATTAAATCTCATAAAACAGCAAAATCAATTCGACGATTTTGACGCCATCCGCATAGGACTTGCTTCACCAGCAAAGATCAAATCATGGTCCTATGGCGAAGTAAAAAAACCAGAAACAATTAACTACCGTACTTTCAAGCCTGAAAGAGACGGTCTTTTTTGTGCAAAGATTTTTGGCCCTGTTAAAGATTACGAATGTTTGTGTGGAAAGTACAAACGCTTGAAGCATCGTGGCGTTATTTGTGAAAAATGTGGCGTTGAAGTCACACAGTCCAAAGTGCGTCGTGACCGTATGGGGCACATTGATCTGGCCAGCCCTGTGGCACATATCTGGTACTTAAAATCACTGCCTTCTCGTATGGGGTTGATACTGGACATGACATTGCGTGATATAGAACGAGTGCTTTATTTTGAAGCATTTGTTGTCATTGATCCTGGTATGACCACTTTAGAAAAAAATCAGATATTAACTGATGAACAGTACCTGGACGCCATCGAAGAATATGGTGATGATTTTGATGCTCGCATGGGTGCAGAAGCGGTCCGTGAATTATTAAAATGCATCAATGTCGAAAAAGAAATTGCCATGATTCGTGAAGACATGGGCGGCACAGAGTCGGAGACTAAACTGAAAAAATTCAGTAAACGTCTTAAGTTAATGGAAGCTTTCCAGGAATCGAATAACAAACCTGAGTGGATGGTGATGACAATATTGCCTGTTCTGCCACCAGATTTGCGTCCTTTAGTACCACTTGAAGGCGGTCGTTTTGCAACGTCTGATTTGAATGATCTGTATCGTCGTGTGATTAATCGTAATAATCGTCTGAAGCGCTTATTAGAGCTGAATGCACCTGATATTATTGTTCGCAACGAAAAACGCATGTTGCAGGAATCGGTTGATGCCTTATTAGATAATGGTCGTCGTGGTCGCGCCATCACAGGCTCTAATAAACGCCCACTGAAATCACTTGCCGACATGATTAAGGGTAAGCAAGGTCGTTTCCGTCAGAACTTACTGGGTAAACGTGTTGACTATTCAGGCCGTTCGGTTATCGTGGTTGGTCCAACATTGCGCTTGCACCAGTGTGGTCTGCCTAAGAAAATGGCGTTAGAACTGTTCAAACCCTTTATTTTCAGCAAGCTGGAACTGCGTGGTCTTGCAACGACAATTAAAGCCGCTAAGAAAATGGTTGAGCGTGAAGGACCTGAAGTCTGGGATATCCTGGAAGAAGTCATTCGTGAACACCCCATTATGCTGAACCGTGCACCAACACTTCACCGCCTCGGTATTCAGGCATTTGAACCTGTACTAATTGAAGGTAAAGCAATTCAGCTGCACCCATTAGTTTGTACTGCCTTCAATGCGGATTTCGATGGCGACCAGATGGCGGTACACATTCCATTATCCATTGAAGCACAGCTTGAAGCCCGCTCATTGATGATGGCGTCTAATAATATTTTATCACCAGCCAATGGTGAGCCAATTATCGTCCCTTCTCAGGACGTGGTATTAGGTCTCTATTATATGACTCGTGATCTTATCGGCAGTAAAGGTGAGGGTGCGGTATTTTCTGATCTAATGGAAGCTGAACGTGCTTTTGAAACGGGTCACACGGTGCTTCATGCTAAGGTGAAATCTCGAATTACTGAAGCTTTTCCAAATGAAGACGGTGAATTAGTTGAGCAAACACGAATAGTTGATACCACAGTGGGTCGTACTATTTTATCTAAGATTTTACCTCCGGGTTTATCATTTGATTTGTTGAATAAAGATTTGTCTAAAAAAGCAATCTCAGCATTGATCAATGCGTGTTATCGTAATGTTGGTTTGAAAGAAACCGTTATATTTGCAGACCAATTGATGTATACAGGCTTTGCTTATGCTGCTCGTTCAGGAGCATCATTTGGTGTTAACGATATGGTAATTCCAGACGATAAATACACCATCATTGACAAAGCTGAGGCAGAAGTTAAAGAAATTCAGGATCAATATGAATCTGGTTTGGTCACCAATGGTGAACGCTACAATAAAGTCATTGATATCTGGTCCCATGCGAATGAGCATGTTGCAAAATCTATGATGGATAATCTGGAAACCGATTCTATCGAAATTGATTATGTGCCTACTTCAACTATTTCAGGTCAACCACTCAAAGACATCGTGCCTGACGATATTAAAGAGTCCATTCCTGGTAAAGGTGATGTCATTAAACAAACATCCTTTAACTCAGTTTACATGATGGCTGACTCAGGTGCTCGTGGTAGTGCTGCTCAGATCAGACAGTTATCTGGAATGCGAGGCCTGATGGCAAAACCAGATGGTTCTATTATTGAAACTCCAATCACAGCCAACTTCCGTGAAGGACTGAGTGTACTTCAGTACTTTATTTCTACTCATGGTGCTCGTAAAGGTTTGGCGGATACAGCGTTGAAGACAGCGAACTCAGGTTACCTGACCCGCCGTTTAGTTGATGCTTCACAAGATCTGGTTGTAGTTGAAGACGACTGTTTCACCGAAGATGGTATTATGGTTCAATCCCTCATCGAAGGTGGTGATGTTGTTGAACCATTACGTGAGAGAGTACTTGGGCGTATCGTTGCGGAAGATGTCATTAAGGCAAATAGTGATGAAGTCATTATTCCAAAAGGTACACTGCTTGATGAAAACTGGTGTGAGCAATTGGAAGAATTGAATGTTGACCATATGAAGGTTCGTTCTCCTATTGCTTGTGAAACTCGCCATGGTATTTGTGCGACCTGTTATGGTCGTGATTTGGCACGTGGTCACAAAGTGAATATGGGTGAAGCGGTTGGTGTTATTGCAGCACAGTCCATTGGTGAGCCAGGCACTCAGTTAACAATGCGTACTTTCCACATTGGTGGAGCGGCTTCTCGTGCAGCATCAGTCAATAGTATCGAAATCAAATCAACGGGTACCGTTCGATTGCACAATATTAAGACTGTGCTTCAGGAATCAACAGGCAACAATATCGCTGTTTCTCGTTCAGGTGAACTGACGGTTGCTGATAGTCATGGCCGTGAACGAGAGCGTTATAAAGTACCTTATGGTGCGTCCTTAACTGTTTCTGATGGTTCAGAAGCGAATGGTGGTGATGTTGTTGCTAATTGGGATCCACATACCCATCCTGTTATTACAGAAGTCGCGGGTATCGTACGCTTTATCGACTTTATTGAAGGTGTGACTGTTAATAAAGAAACCGATTCAATTACAGGTTTAAGCTCTTTGGTTATTATTGATCCTAAGCAACGTTCAGGCAGTGCTAAAGATCTTCGTCCAATGGTGAAATTATTGGATACAGATGGCAATGAACTGAATATTGTTGATACTGATATTCCAGCACAATATGCATTACCTGCAGGCGCGATTGTAAACCATGCCGATGGTGATACTGTTGGAGTGGGTGATGCGGTTGCTCGTATTCCTCAGGAATCTTCTAAGACCAAGGATATTACAGGTGGTCTGCCACGAGTGGCTGACTTATTTGAAGCAAGAAAACCGAAAGAACCTTCAGTATTAGCTGAGATTTCAGGTGTTGTCAGCTTTGGTAAAGAAACCAAAGGTAAACAACGTCTGGTGATCACACCCAAAGAAGGTAAGCAATATGAAGAGCTATTACCAAAATGGCGTCATATTAATGTCTTCGAAGGTGAACATGTTGAAAAAGGTGAGGTCGTTTCTGATGGCGCACCAAATCCACATGACATCTTACGCCTTAAAGGTGAGCAGGAGCTGGCGAACTACATCGTAAATGAAGTTCAGGAAGTTTACCGACTGCAGGGGGTGAAAATTAATGATAAGCATATTGAAGTCATTGTTCGTCAAATGATTAAACGCGCTGAAATTAATGATGCGGGTGATACCAGGTTCATTAAAGGTGAACAGGTTGAGTTTTCAGCCATTGTGGTTGAAAACCTGCGCATGGAAAAAGAAGGCAAAATGCCTGCAACTTTCCAACGCTTATTGCTCGGTATTACCAAAGCATCACTGGCAACTGAATCCTTTATTTCTGCGGCTTCTTTTCAGGAGACAACTCGAGTCCTCACCGAAGCATCGGTGAGCGGCAAGATGGATGATCTTAAAGGCTTGAAGGAAAACGTCATTGTGGGTCGCCTGATTCCAGCTGGAACAGGTCTCACTTTCCATAATGAACGTCGTAAGCGTCGTGAAAAAGATAAAGAGCGTTATCAGCTCAAAAATGAAATGACTAGCTTAGACAGCTAATCATAGTGTTGTAGGCTCTTTACTGTAGAAGCAGGGCATGCCTTGTCTCTACTTTGATTTAAATTATTGATTCATATGTATGAATCAATAAAACTTGACAAATAGAGACCAAGTGTTTATATTTGTCCGTCCTTGACAGGCTGGGGTGTTCCCAGCCTGTTGTTTATTGTGTGGAGAATAAAAGTTTATGGCAACTACCAACCAATTGGTACGTAAACCGCGTAAACGCCAGGTAACCAAGAGTAATGTGCCCGCACTGCAGGCTTGTCCTCAGCGTCGTGGTGTTTGTACTCGTGTTTACACAACAACACCTAAAAAACCTAACTCAGCATTACGTAAAGTAGCGCGTGTTCGTCTGACCAGTGGCTTCGAAGTATCTACCTATATTGGTGGTGAAGGTCACAATCTTCAGGAACATAGTGTTATTTTAATCCGTGGTGGTCGTGTTAAGGATTTACCTGGTGTCCGTTATCATACGGTACGTGGAACTTTAGATACTGCTGGTGTTGATGATCGTCGTCAAGGACGTTCAAAATACGGTACTAAACGTCCAAAATAATAATGGCTTAATTTTTCAGATTGCCCGGGTTTTCTGTTTTTAAAGACAGTTTTTAAAACAGCCTTGAGGCACTTGTAAAAATAAGTTAGCGCATACAGGGTGAATGTCTGACAATATCTTCGAATATCGTCAACCAGAGACATTACCTGTAAGTATCTTAGAATCTGATAAGGTCGTATTACTTTAATATTAGAAGTAAATGAACCAAATCAATTAGAGAAAGGTAAATACCTATGTCTAGGAGAAGAGCCGCAGTAAAACGCGAAATTCTACCTGATCCCAAATTTGGGGATAAAAGTCTTGCTAAATTCATCAATATTATTATGTTCAGCGGAAAGAAATCTGTTGCTGAAAAAATAGTATACGGTGCTCTTGATATTGTTGTCGAGAAAACTAAAGGTGAGCCAGTTGAGTTATTTAACAAAGTCATCGAAAATATCAGACCAACAGTGGAAGTAAAATCCCGTCGTGTGGGTGGTGCAACTTATCAAGTACCAGTTGAAGTTCGCACAGAACGTCAGGCAACACTTGGTATGCGTTGGTTAGTGGATGCGTCTAGAAAGCGTGGTGAAAAATCCATGGGTCGCAGACTTGCTGGCGAAATGATAGATGCCCTTGAAAACAAAGGTTCTGCAGTTAAGAAGCGTGAAGATACGCACCGTATGGCAGAAGCTAACAAGGCGTTTGCACACTACCGTTGGTAAGCCATTAGGTCACTAAAGGTATAGCAAAGAATTGAACCAAAACAAGTTGACTTCTTTGCACAGAAACAAAAAGTCCTGAGGTGCTCACTTCGTTGAGCATCGATAGGCGAAAATTCAAATCCTTCCCGTTCAAATTTAATTCCTAGAGGTTTTTCAAGCCGTGGCACGTAAAACACCGATTGATCACTATCGTAATGTAGGCATTATGGCTCATATAGATGCTGGTAAAACGACGACAACAGAACGCGTTTTATATTATACAGGTGTTTCCCATAAAATTGGTGAAGTTCATGATGGTGCTGCGACTATGGACTGGATGGAACAAGAACAGGAGCGAGGTATTACGATTACCTCAGCGGCAACAACCTGTTTTTGGCAAGGTATGGATAAACAATTTGATGAACACCGCATCAATATAATAGACACCCCTGGACACGTTGACTTCACCATTGAAGTTGAACGTTCATTACGCGTACTCGATGGTGCAGTCGCTGTTTTTTGTGCTGTCGGTGGAGTTGAGCCACAATCTGAAACAGTGTGGCGTCAAGCGAATAAATACGAAGTGCCTAGAATGGCTTTTGTGAATAAAATGGATCGCTCAGGTGCAGATTTCTTACGTGTTGTCGAACAAATTAAATCCCGCCTGGGTGCAGTCCCCATTCCATTACAATTAGCCATTGGCGCTGAAGATGAGTTTGAGGGCATCATTGACCTGGTAAAAATGAAAGCTATTTACTGGGAAAAAGAAAATATGGGGATTAATTATGAGGCGAAAGAAATTCCAGCTGATATGATTGAGCTGGCTGATGAATGGCGTGAAAATCTTCTTGAAGCGGCAGCCGAAGCAAATGAAGAGCTCATGGATAAATACCTTGAAGACGGTGATCTATCTGAGTCAGAGATTCATCAAGGTATTCGAGAACGATGCTTAACAACAGAAATTGTACCCGTATGTTGTGGCAGTGCTTTTAAAAATATTGGTGTGCAAGCGATGCTGGATGCTATCGTCAGCTACCTGCCTTCTCCGACTGAAGTAAAAGCCATTAATGGTGTCTTAAATGATAAAGAAGAAACAGAGGCACACCGAGAAGCATCTGATGATGAGCCTTTTGCTGCATTAGCTTTCAAAATTGCTACAGACCCATTTGTGGGGACTCTGACCTTTTTTAGAGTCTATTCAGGTGTCTTAAAATCAGGTGATATGCTTTTTAATTCCGTCAAGGGTAAAAAAGAGCGTATTGGCCGTATTTTGCAAATGCACTCAAATTCTCGTGAAGAAATTAAGGAAGTCAGAGCGGGTGATATAGCTGCCGCTGTTGGACTTAAAGATGTCACCACAGGTGATACGCTTTGTGCACAAGATGCGATTGTTACTCTTGAACGAATGGAGTTTCCAGAGCCTGTTATTTCAGTTGCTGTCGAGCCAAAAACCCAAGCTGATCAAGAAAAAATGGGTATTGCACTTGGTAAATTAGCTCATGAAGATCCTTCTTTTAAAGTCCATACAGATGCAGAGTCAGGACAAACAATCATTTCTGGTATGGGTGAATTGCATCTCGATATCATTGTTGACAGAATGCAGCGTGAATTCAGTGTTGAGGCGAATGTGGGTGCTCCTCAGGTTTCCTACCGTGAAACCATTCGTAAAACAGTTGAAGCGGAAGGTAAATTTATTCGTCAATCGGGTGGACGTGGGCAATACGGTCATGTTTGGGTGAAACTGGAGCCTTTAGACAGGACAAAAGAGCCTCAAGCAGACTATGAATTTATCAACGAAGTGGTTGGTGGTACCGTCCCTAAAGAATACATTGGCGCTGTTGATAAAGGCATGCAAGATCAAATGCAAAATGGGGTCATTGCTGGTTTCCCTTTAGTGGGTATCAAAGCAACATTATATGATGGCTCCTATCATGATGTTGACTCTAATGAGATGGCTTTTAAGATTGCAGGTTCCTATGCATTACGTGAAGGTGCAACTGAGGCCGATCCAGTTTTATTAGAACCAATGATGAAAGTCGAAGTTGTCACCCCTGAAGATTATATGGGCGATGTTATGGGGGACTTAAATCGTCGCCGTGGCATCCTTGAAGGAATGGAAGACAGTCCTGCAGGAAAACTGATTCGAGCGGATGTACCTTTGTCAGAAATGTTCGGTTATGCAACTGCATTACGCTCAGCCACGCAGGGCCGGGCAAACTACTCAATGGAATTTGATAAATATTCAGAAGCACCTGGCAGTGTCGTGGATGCAATAAGAAAGAAACAGGGCTATTAAGGTTTTTTAGAAAGCTTTTTCTGTTGAAATAGAAAAATAAGCAGATAATAAATACAAACATTGAAAAAAAATCTGTATGTGTTATCATCGCGCCTCTTTTAGAAAAGATTCAGCATTTCAGATGACTCTTCCAAGAAATAGTCTGGAATGTAAACAATTTGGGTAATGACGAAATATTGATTTGATTGTGACATCAGTTAGTTGTCTATAACTGCGTTAACGATGAGATTATGAATTAAGTAATGTAACTTAAAGCTAAAACAAGCTAAAAATTCAGGAAATAAAGAATGTCTAAAGAAAAGTTTGAACGTACAAAACCACATGTCAATGTTGGTACAATTGGCCACGTTGACCACGGTAAAACAACTTTAACTGCTGCTATTACAAAATGTATGGCAGACGTCCACGGTGGTGAAACCCGTGCATTT
>JADGEK010000188.1 GCA_016744395.1 Gammaproteobacteria bacterium
TTCAGCCGAATGAACGGAGTAAAAATAGCGTGACACCAATCAAAAAAACATTTCAGTTTGGACAAGACACAGTAACTATTGAAACAGGCGAAATTGCTCGTCAAGCATCAGGTGCTGTAATGGTCAATGTTGGCGGAACTTCAGTGTTTGTCACTGTTGTTGCTAAGAAAGATGCCAGACCAGGTGCTGATTTTTTTCCTTTAACAATTGATTACCAGGAAAAAGCATATGCTGCGGGTAAAATCCCAGGTGGCTTTTTCAAGCGAGAAGGACGTCCTAGTGAAAATGAAACGTTAATTTCACGCTTGATTGACCGTCCTCTACGCCCTTTATTTCCAAAAGGCTATTACAACGAAGTTCAAGTAATTTGTACTGTTGTTTCTTTGAATCCAGATATTGATCCAGATATTCCAGCGATGATTGGTGCTTCTGCAGCGATGTCTCTTGCTGATGTGCCTTTTAATGGTCCTATTGGTTGTTGTCGTGTTGGTTATGTTGATGACCAATATGTACTTAACCCAGGTCGTGATTTGTTAGATGACTCAGAACTTGATTTAGTTGTTGCAGGTACAGATACTGCTGTTCTAATGGTTGAATCTGAAGCGGATGAGTTATCTGAAGAAGTGATGCTCGGTGCTGTAATGTTTGGTCACGAGCAATTCCAGACAGTGATTACTGAAATCAATGCCTTTGTTGCTGAAGTCGGCACTACACGATCTGAATATGTTGCTGTACCTGTCGATGAAGATCTCATTAATACAGTAAATGGTGCATGTGAAACAGCTGTTAGTGATGCCTATAAAATCAGTGATAAGCTGGAACGTTTAAATAAACTGGATGATATTCGTTCAGCTTTAATTGATAATGTGACTGGCGCTGAAGATGCTAAATTCACAGACAGTGATTTATCTGGTGCATTTTATAAATTAGAAAAGAAAGTCGTTAGAAGCAGCATTATCGCTGGTAATCCTCGTATTGACGGTCGTGATACAAAAACAGTTCGTCCTTTACACATTCGTACAGGTGTTCTTGAAAGAACTCATGGTTCTGCCTTATTTACTCGTGGTGAAACTCAGGCATTGGTTGTTACTACATTAGGTACTGCCCGTGATGCACAGATTATTGATGCTTTAGAAGGCAGCTATAAAGATTCTTTCATGCTGCACTATAATTTTCCTCCTTACAGCGTTGGTGAGACTGGTCGAGTTGGTACACCAAAGCGTCGTGAAATTGGTCATGGTCGTCTTGCAAAACGTGGTGTTGCAGCGGTTCTTCCTACAGTTGATGAATTCCCATACACCATTCGCGTGGTTTCTGAGATCACTGAATCCAATGGCTCAAGCTCAATGGCTTCTGTTTGTGGTACGAGTTTATCTCTTATGGATGCTGGCGTACCAATTTCTTCACCTGTTGCTGGTATTGCAATGGGTTTGATTAAAGAAGACGATGGTTTTGCTGTTTTGACTGATATTCTTGGTGATGAAGATCATTTAGGTGACATGGATTTTAAAGTTGCTGGTACTGAAAATGGTGTTAACGCATTGCAAATGGATATTAAGATTGAAGGCATTACACAAGAAATCATGGAAATTGCATTAGAGCAGGCAAAAGATGCCAGGATGAATATCCTTACTCAAATGAATGCTGTCATTTCTTCAGCAAATACTGATATGTCTGATTATGCACCACGCATTCTGACTATTCAGATTAACCCTGATAAGATTCGTGATGTTATCGGTAAGGGTGGCTCGACCATTAAAGGTCTTAGTGAAGAAACTGGCTGTAACATTGACATTAATGAAGAAGGTATTGTTAAAATTTCTTCTACTGATAATGCTGCAGCTCAAGAATGTAAGCGCCGTATTGAAGAAATTACTCAAGATGTTGAAGTGGGTAAAATCTATAACGGCCGAGTTACTAAGATTATGGATTTTGGTGCTTTTGTTACCATCATTCCAGGTAAGGATGGTCTAGTTCATATTTCACAAATTTGTGAGGAACGTGTTAACAACGTCACTGATAAATTGACTGAAGGTGAGTATGTTGATGTAAAAGTTCTTGAAATTGACAAGCAAGGTCGCATTCGTTTAAGTATGAAGGCAATTGCTGCTGATGAAGCAAAATCTGAAGCAACGACAACAACTGAAGAATCTTAATCTCACCTTTGTAAACCATTACTCTCATAGATTTTTCTAAGAGAGTATTGGTTCCCTTTATATTAACTCACAGTTTCTATGGTCGTCATTAAATCTCCTATTAATTAACCTCCAGATTATTATTCAGTTTTTCTCATTAGTTTTAATCTCAATGTCAGTCATATATTACAAAGATTTTATTATAAATACGTTACAATTTACATGGATTATGTAATTGGTAGCATACTTTTTTTGTTTTTCCTGGCTCACCCTTCGCAAAGAGAGGAGCTATAAAAACAAAAACTTACTGATAGACAATGATGTTTGTATACTTTTTCTATTAAAGGTTGATATTTTTCTAATATACGTCTTAACTATTTATTAAAAGTGCCGTTATTAAAAGGGACGTTCTCAATAGGGAGAGTAATTAGATTCCCCTGATTTTTGACTAGCGTTCTACCTCGATTCTTTGGAGGGTTGTTTTACTCCAACTTATCTTAAATTTTTGTATGCATGTTAAGGTTATAGTTTATTTTATTATGAGTGTTATTAAAGGTTATCAAATTCAGGGGATTCTAGCTAAAGGTGGCATGGCAACGATTTATATTGCTATGCAGGAATCTCTTAAGCGTCAAGTTGCACTTAAGGTACTCGATCCTAAATTAGATGCAACAATTCTTGATCTCTTTCTAGAAGAAAGTCGTATTATTGCTTCTTTAAAACACCCTAATATTATTCCAGTTATTGATGTTGGTAGGGTAGGCATTCATTTTTACCATGCTATGGAGTATCTGGAGGGTGGTGATCTTGAGTCTAGAATTTCTAAAGGGATTAAAAAAAATACGGCTTTGGAAATCATACTAGAACTGGCTGATGCGCTCTATGTTGTTCATAGTAAAGGTATTATTCATGGTGATATAAAACCTGCAAATATCGTTTTTCGTAGTGATGATTGCCCTGTTCTTACTGATTTTGGAATATCTAAACGCACGGATGTTTTTGGTAACTCAAAATCCGAAGAAATAATGGCAAGTCCAAGCTATGCGAGTCCTGAAGTCATGCAAGGCCAAAGCTTTAATCAAAAAGTGGACATCTACAGTTTAGGTGTTGTCTTATATGAAATGTTAGTGGGTGAAAAGCCTTATAGTGGTGAAAGTCATACAGAATTAGTCGCTAATAGTATCAGAGAGCCGATTCCATTATTACCCGATTCACTTAAACCTTTACAGCCCTTAATCGATCATATGTTAGCTAAAGAGCAAGCAGATCGTATTGGTGATTCCCGTATGATTTCTAGATACATAAAAAAATATCTTCGTGATCACCCTGATACCACTAAACATCAAAATATTCACCATTCTGATATTGAAGCTAA
>JADGEK010000091.1 GCA_016744395.1 Gammaproteobacteria bacterium
AAAAAAAAGCGACGAGTAATTAAACTTCAGCCGCTTTTGTGACTCCCTATCATGCTGTTTTATATTTTCATATAAACGCTTCCTGCATGTGGTCTATCCATAGACCCTGTACTCCATAATCGTTCCGTCTTACATCTTCCTTAGTTGGATTTCTTAATCCATGGACAGTATCTTATCAGGCAAATTTTTTCTGACAATAAGGGATAACCTATCATGAAAAAGGATAAACATATGAGCACCCTTTATTAATGGGTTGACAATAAATAAACTACTTTAAAAACAATGAACTATGATTGTTTTTGTGTAATTAAAAAATATTGTGAATAGTCTGTCATTTACTGTTAGTATTGTAATGTGTGAACTGGTTAACAGGTTTAACTCAATCGTTCTTTTAAAAGGCTCAGTTTAAAATGAGTTAGCAAAATATTACACATGCGTCCTGTTTTCAGCATGATAACAAAAGTGATTACACCCAATTACCTAAAAAACTAAGGGCATAGAAAGTATCCTTTTATCCTGCAGAACCTTATGCAAACACTGAACATACTATTTTTGATTCTAATAATGCAGATGCTTTAGTTTGGTCGGTTGAGGCACATTTAAGTATATTCTCAAGCTGTTAATCATTTTATGAGCTATAATTTAAATTGACAGATTTTTTGCTATTATTTCTTTGAATCAATGGGTTAAAGGGTACTTTACAGATGAGATTACTTCATACAATGATCCGAGTGGGTCATCTTCAGCGTTCAATAGACTTTTATGTCAATGTATTAGGAATGACTTTATTGCGTCAAAAAGACTATCCTGAAGGCCGTTTTACTCTGGCATTTTTGGGATACGGTGATGAAAAAGAAAATACGGCAATTGAATTGACACATAACTGGGATACAGAGACTTATGAACAAGGGACTGGCTTTGGTCATCTTGCGATTGAAGTGGATGATGTTTATCGGGCTACAAATAAGATTAGAGAACAAGGCGGTGAAATTATCCGTGATGCAGGACCGATGAATGCAGGCAGTACGATCATTGCCTTCGTTAAGGACCCTGATGGTTATGAAATTGAACTCATTGGCAAAAAGGATTAGTCATGTTAAATGACAAAATAAAAAGCAGCCCCAAAAAACAGTTTCTATTTGGGACCTTTTTTTTGTTTTGTTTTATATCAACGGCCCAGTCCTTTAAAACAATTTATCAAGATGATAAAAATCAATTTAAAGTTGAAGAATTGTTGAACGGGCTGGGCGTTCCATGGGGTATGGCTTTTTTATCATCTGATGAACTGATTTTTTCACAACGAGATGGCAAAATCGGCTTGGTTAATTTAAAAATAAAGAAACTGACCTGGTTAAAGAATAGGGCGTCTGTCTATCATAATGGCCAGGCAGGACTTCTTGATGTGGCAGTGTCTAAAGACTATGAAACAACGGGGTGGATATATTTCACCTATAGCAAACAAAAAAATAATAAAAGTACCACTGCATTGGCAAGAGCCAAACTGGACAAAGACAGTTTAATGAATTGGCAGGATCTTCTGGTGAGTCATTCATTAGGAGAAACCAATCGACATTATGGAAGTCGAATTACCTTTGATCAATCTGGTCATGTTTTTTTCTCTATTGGTGATCGTGGCCACCGACCGAATGCTCAAAACTTATCAAATCATGCAGGCACCATTTTAAGACTAAACCTTGATGGCAGTGTTCCTGATGATAATCCATTTATTGGTCAAAAAGCAGTACTTCCTGAGATATGGACTTATGGGCATCGTAATCCTCAGGGCTTGTTTTATGATGTTGTAAAACAGCAACTTTGGTCTATTGAACATGGACCCAGAGGCGGAGATGAGATTAATTTGATTTTAGTTGGAAAAAATTATGGCTGGCCTGTTATCTCTTATGGCAAAGAATATTGGGGCCCAGTCAATGTTGCTGAGGATACCCATAAAGATGGGATGGAGCAACCTGTCAAATATTATATCCCTTCTATTGCACCTGGTAGCCTTTTAGTCTATTCAGGTAAGGCCTTTCCAAAGTGGCAAGGTAATCTGTTTTCTGGAGCATTAAAATTACAACATTTAAATCAAGTCACTCTTGACTCAGGCTCAGAAGCCATTAAAGAACAACGTTTATTAAACGATTTAGGAGAACGCATTCGATGTGTTGTTGAAAGTCCTGAAGGCTGGATTTATTTATCCACGGATAGTGGTCGTATTTTACGAATAATGCCAAATTGATAAACGTATGAAATTATTCCTGGCACTCTTTATTATCCTACATTCGTTGCTATCTTTGAGCGTAATGGCTGAAGATATTAGTGAAATGATTTTGCCCAATGGTCTGAAAATCGTAGTGAAACCTGATCATCGTTCACCCATTGCTGTGTTTCAAATTTGGTATAAAGTCGGCTCATCCTATGAAGTAAATGGGCAAACTGGACTTTCCCATATGCTTGAGCATCTGATGTTTGCAGCCAATAATAATGATTTTTTAAGTCAGGGTTTTGATCATTTAAACAAAGTGGGTGCAAAAGGTGGTGCTTATACTGGCCGAGATGACACATTTTACCACCATATTCTGGCAAAAGAATATTTATCGCTTGCTTTTAGTATTGAGGCAGAGCGCATGCAATATTTATCGCCATCAATGAATGAATTTATTATTGAAAAAAAAGTAATAAAAGAAGAGTTACATACCAGTGTTTCTAAAGAGCCTTACTTATTGGCTCATAACATACTCTATAAAAAAGCCTATCAAGGTGATAGCTATCAATTTCCAGTCATTGGACGGCTTAATGATCTGAATGCGTTAACACTAGAAGAAGCCGTATCTTGGCATAAAAAATATTATGCTCCAGACAATGCCACCATTGTTGTGGTTGGTGATGTCGATGCCTTAGAAGTCTTTAAGCTTACGGTTAACTATTTTGGAACAATTAAAAAATCAAAACACTTGCCTGCTGAGTCAACATTAAAAATAAAGAATGCTCAATCTAAAGTTCGCTATGTCATGACTGAAAAAAATAAAGTCGGTGCTGTTATCGTGGCTTTTAAAGTGCCTTCTATTAAGACCTCAAAACCCTATTGGGAAGCTTATGCTTTGGATGTATTAGCGGGATGGTTTGAAACAGGTACTATTTCTCGTCTGACAAAGGCTTTGATTAGAGATAGGCCTCTAGCCTTTGAGATTACAGTTTCATATGCTCCTATGCAAAGAAAAGACAGTTTGTTTATTATTGAGGCCATACCTGCCCAAGGGGTTTCTATCAAGGAATTAGAAAAATCATTGCTTGCTGAAATTGCAAAGATTAAACAAGAAAGAATCAGTCAGAAAACTTTGCATAAAATAAAAAATCAAATGATTGCAACGGAAATTTTTGATAAAGATTCTCTTTATATTCAGGCCAAAATCATAGGACAATCTGAATCCATTAATGTTCCATGGTCTGAAGATATTCAATACATTTCCAAAATAAAAGCAGTGACTGGGGTACAATTAAAACAAGTATTAGATAAATATTTTGTTCCTTCAAAACAAACCATTATTATTCAGAACACATACAATGAGAAACAATAAAATGCAAAGTTTTAGTTTGACCTATTTAAATTACTTTAATATAAAAAATGAAGAAGAAGGATTGTTAGAACCCTCAGGTCTTGTATTGTCTCATAGTGGGAATTCACTATGGACCGTCAGTGATGACACTAAAATGGTGTTTAAAATAAGTTTGACAGGAAAACTAAAAAAGAAAAAGTCATTTAAGACCTCTGACTCGGATCTGGAAGGGATAACCCTTGTTGATGAAGATAAGTCATTATTATTAGTTAAAGAAGGTAATAATGAACTGATTAAGATGTTGATTGAATCACAAGAAGTGATCGATAGAAACTGTTTAGAGCAAATGACAGGTTATGATGCTGTGGCGCAGTTTTTTTCCAATGGGAAGCTTAATAAAGGCCTGGAAGGTATTGCCTGGAACCCAAATTCAAGAACTATTTTTGCAATGAAAGAAGGTTCCCCAGGCTTGTTATTGGAAGTTTCATCTGATCTTAAATCGATCCTTAATCATCAAATATTAAATGCTGATAATGGTTTTTATGATGCAGAAGTGAATGCTGAAGATATGGATTTTTCTGATATTTGCTATGATAATAGTCGTGATAAATTTTGGATTATTAGTGATATGGCTAAACGATTATTTTTATATGATTGGCGTGAAAACACAGTGATTCAGAGTTCAAAATTATCTTATGCTCATGAGGGGAAGTATTTTGAAATTCAAAAACCTGAAGGTATCGCAATTAATCCTGACAAAAATTACCTCTATATTGTCAGTGATGAGAGTGCACGACTTTATCTGTTTGATATTCGGTCATGACGTGTAGTGCTGAAATTTTTGGAATAAGACTTGATACAATATGAGGAATATAGATTATGATAACCGTTTATTTCGTGCAGCATGGTGTTGCTTTATCTAAAGAAGTTGATGAAGAAAGACCATTGTCAGATACAGGGATTAAAGAAACGCTCAAAATGGCTGAAGCATTAAAATCACATAATGTGAGTATTCATAAGATTGTTCATAGTGGAAAATTGAGAGCCTTACAAACAGCTTCTATTTTTTCTGATGTATTAGAGAACAGTCCTATTTATGAGCTTAAAGGTATGAAACCAAATGATGATCCTGATGTGTTGATTCAACAAATGACAGAGGATGCTGTGATGTATGTTGGACATTTACCTCATGTGCAAAAAACTGTATCCAGTCTTGTGTCAGGAAATGCAGAGGCAAATGTTCTGCAATTTCAAAACTCAGCAGTTGCTTGTGTTGAAATTAAGGGAAATGAAGCTAAAATGAAATGGTTTTTAATACCAGAATTTTAAAGCTTGAATTGAAAACATGAGTTATCTTAAATTGTTGCCTTTAACCAGATTTCAGGTTCAATACTGATGGTTTGATCGGCGTGACCTAGCCAGACGATGCCTTCCTGAATGGTGCATTGCAAAGTCATATTGCGTGACACCAGTGTTAGCATTGCTGCAACTTGATCGGGTTTAATATTAATGATGCTTAATTTTTTAAATTTTTCAAATTGAGACTGATTTTTTTGCCACCAGATGTTGGATTTGTTGCCTGCGTAGGTAAATATGATGACTTGTTTTGAGCGTCCTAGTGATTTTTTTATCTGTTTTTCTTCCACTTGCCCCAGACTGATCCATAATTCAATTTCATCGACCAGATTTTTTTCCCATAATTCGGGTTCATCATCAGCACAGAGCCCTTTTGTAAAGCTCAGACTTTCACTGGCATATAAAGCAAAAGCTAAAACCCTGACCATCATACGTTGTTCTGTTTCAGAAGGGTGGCAAGAAATGGTTAAATCATGGCTATGGTAATAATTACGATCACAATCACTGATTTCCAGCTTGGCTTTAAATATGGTCGCCTTAATGGCCATATACTCTTCCTTTATTATCTGAAATAGTTATTAGAAATGCTCGTCAGAAAGGGTTTAATTGCTTCATCATATCACAGGAATGGGAGCAATAAGTTCATGGGATTTCCAAATAATCTCTGAATCCATATGCGTATCTTATCAGGAATAATTTTTCAGGCCATTAAGATTTCCCCGTAGATAAATATTACAGTGAATTTATTTTCTGAGCATTTACAACATATCTTAATGGCCCACCAGGATTAATGGAATCAAATGGATAGCAAGTCACTAATGTCAGTGAGTCTGATTGCGTGGCTGCTTGCAGCATTTGTTTTCGGCTATCGGCAATCTTCATACTGATGACTTCATAATGAACGGTTTTGTTATTTTGAGTTTGTATTTGAAACTGTTCTCCAACTTTCATATTTTTCATAAAATTAAAATGTGTATCACGATGTGCCGCAATGATGCTGACTCCTGACTCACCAGGAAATGCAGTACCAGTGAGGTGACCTGGTCCAAAAGGTAAAGAGGCACCGTTGGCCCCATTGAGAATAAAAAGATTGATTGCTTTCTTGGGGACATTTAATTGAGCCACTGGCCAGGTATCAGCCCATGGCCAAGGCTTTACTTGTCTTTTTCCTGTTAAGGTCTGTTCCCACGCTCCACTGATTAAATGCTGTGCAAGATGAGCTTTGGCATAAATATAGCTGCCATCGGCAATTAAGCCCATTGCAGTGAAGAAAACCAACCAGAACAGAATTCTTTTATTTTTCATAAAGTCGAGTCTTTCTGCTGATGAATAAAATGGAGAGTAGTAAAAGCCCAATCATTATATTTCTCATGGCAGGTGTCGCTGTTTTGGGAAATGCATATTTTTGATTCTTTACTCTAGCATTAGCAATGGATTCTTGCTTGAGTTCAGTTTCTTGAGTTCGAACAGGTGTTTTATCGACAGCGATGAAACTGGTGTACTTGCTCAATAGTTGATGCTTGATTGCGATATTAATGATTTGTGGTTTAATCCAGGTTTCAGGTGTGCCCTGAATTTGTTCATCCATTAATGAACTGATTTTATTTCTGGCCCAAAGAGTACCAACGCCTTCGTGTTGTTTGCCATTTGATAGCTGAATTGTACGTTGCCATACACCCTGCTGAGTTTGACCTTCAATGATTACTTCACCTTTGAGTTCAGGTACTTGTGCGGTGATTATTAAAGGTTCACCCATGTACAGGTCGGGTATGCGCTTTGGATACACATCACTGCCCTGGGGCCATTGTATTTTTAGATGACTGATAACTGGCGCTTCTAATTTTTGAAACAAAAGAGACATTTTTTCTTTTACTTCACTGACTGAGGCAATGTTTGTAAAGCTTCCCCTGCCAAATTGTGCTGACTTTCTCATAAAATAAGAGTTCGGTGCCGAACCAATACCGATGGTAAATAGTCGGGCTGCTTTTAAGTTTTCATGAATAATAGAGAATAGGTGGCTTTCATTACCAACACTGCCATCAGTCATAAATACGACTTGTCTTAAGTAACCATCAGGAATGACATTGTTTAAAGCAGCCATGAGT
The DNA here is from genome assembly GCA_016744395.1 of Gammaproteobacteria bacterium. GTDB lineage: Bacteria > Pseudomonadota > Gammaproteobacteria > GRL18 > GRL18 > GRL18. The sequence goes on from JADGEK010000091.1 coordinate 7,019, forward strand.
GCAGGTGCCATTTCTGTTCCACCCTTTGCATTTAATCGGGATACAAAATTTTGTGCATGTTGTATGTTACTTTTATTAGCAGTTACACTTTGTGTAAATAGTGGGTGAGTTTTTGAATTGAACTCAATAATGTTAAATTGATCGTTATCGGACAATCGAGTTAATGCAAATTGTAAGCTTTCTTTGGCTTGACGAATTGACATTCCAGACATTGAACCTGAAGTATCTATGATAAAAATCATTTCTCTGGGGAGTCTATTTTCATCAGGCAGCAGCTGTGGTGGCATCATCATGAGCATAAGATAGTTGTCCTGAATACTGGAGTTATTTTTTATCAATTTTGTCTCTGTTAACGTCTTCTTACTGAATTTGCTTTCACTGAATAAGGCTGCTTTAGGTTCCTGACCTAGGACTGGTGTCCACTCCAAAACAAAGTCTCTATCCATAGAAACCCGTCCAGAAGTAAGTTCTATCTGATATTGATTATTGCTTTGTTTTATATTGATTGGGTGAAAAGGGCTGACAATCTCTCTGAGAGGCATTGCCATATCAATTGTACCTGTAATCGTAATTGGATTAGTAATTGTGTCATTGTCATTGTTTTCTAATGCCGAGCTTTGTGGGGCAGACATGACAGGTGGAGTAATGCGTTGTGCATCAGGTACCTGAACTGTATTCATTGCCCAACCATTACCTTGATTAATATTCAGAGCTTGCTCACCGAGTTGATGGTCTAAAATTTTGCCTGGTATGTAACGAGGAGTAATGGTCATAGGGAAGCGTAAGCTGAACTTGTCCTGTTCATAGTTGATATTTTGCAAATAGCTTATTTCAACCATGACTTCTTCACCAGGGGCGATATTGGCTATGGAATTTGTAAACAGGTTGGGGCGTTCCTGTTCTACCAAACTGGCTTGCTGGCCATTTGCTTTTGCTTTTTGATAAATGACTTTCGCTGCTTGTTTTTCCTTTATTTCACCCTCAATAATACGCTCACCTATTTGAATGTGCATTTTATTCACAGCGGCATTTTCAGGCAGAGGGAAAACGTAAATGCCTTCCATCCATTGCGTACTGGTATTTTTAAAATGCTGTTTGACATTAACCATAGCAATCAGTCCGTTGACTTTGAGGTGCATGTCTGTATTTAATAGAAGGGCAGGTTTATAGAACTTTTTTTGTTCAGTTTGAAATAATAAATGACCTGATTTCACTTGAGAAAAAGTCATTTCCTGTTCAATGTCGGGGGTCATTGCAAATAGTGGGGCATAAGCCTGACAAAGCATAAAGAATAAGAAAAAATAAGTTGAAACTCGAAAATGTTTTCTGTTGATAGTATTGATCATCACTGATACTCCCTAAACAACCATAATCTCAGAATTATTGGCTGTGTTTTTTGTTGTAATAGGGTCATTACAACAAATGGAAGTGTTTAAAAAACAGGCTCAATCTGTCAATGTGACGATCAATTATGATGAAATATGGAAAGATAATTATTAATATTGAATTTAAAACCCAATATTAATAATGAAACTGTCCAACGAGCGATTGTAATTTTTGGGTGAGCTCAGAGACTCCGAGGCTGGATTTTGTAATTTGTTCGACATCTTCAGATGCTTCCCGGGCGACGCATGAAATGTCATTAACACCTTGATCAACTTGGCTTGAAACGACTAAATGCTCGACGGTCGCAGAGGCAATTTGGCTGTTCATTGTACTTATTTTAGCAACTGATTGTGAAATTTTCTCCAAAGAAGCGCCAACCATATTAGTCGAGTCGACACTGCCTTGTACTTGCTCAGTACCATGCTTCATGACTTGCACCGCTTTACTGGATCCTGTTTGTAAGCGGTCAATAATGGTTTTGATTTCCAGAGTAGAATCTTGAGTTCGAGAAGCCAGAGTACGGACTTCATCGGCTACGACAGCAAAGCCCCGGCCTTGTTCACCTGCTCGAGCGGCTTCAATGGCAGCATTTAAGGCCAATAGATTGGTTTGCTCAGCAATACCCTGAATAACATCCAGGACACTACCAATGGACTCTGCATCATCTTCTACGGCTTTTACCGTGTTGGTTGCACCTTCAAAATCTTGCTTTAATTGGCTTACGATACCAATACCTTCATTGACCAGACGCTTTCCTTCAGAGGATTCATCATCAGTTTGCCTTGATATTTCAGCCGCTTTTTCTGAGCTTTGAGAGATATCATCCACCTGATGAGAGATTGCAGACATGGAAGAGGACACACTACTGACTTTTTCAAGCTGAGTGCTCATAGCGGATTGAGTATTAGCCGTTAGCTGGTTCATTTCTGAAGCTGCTGATGAAAGCTGGGTTGTGACATCCGAGACTTCGCCCACTAGAGCTGCAACTTTTCCTGAAAAAGTATTGAATGCGGTGGATAGTTGAGCAATTTCATCAGTGCCTTTTACTTCAAGGCGTTTGGTCAGGTCACCTTCACCTTCAGCGACATCTCTCATTGCCTTAACAGCAGTGTTTAAATTCTTACTGATCATGCTACTGATCAACCAGGCCGCAACGATGCCAAGGATTAAGCCGATAATTAACAGGATGAATTGTAAGCTCATACCTGACTCAACTTCATGAATAAGATCTTTACTGTTTTGGGTAATAGCTGTTTGTTGCTGTTTCACTATTTTATTGAGGGTGCTTTCAATTTTAGACGTCACTGGGCCGAGTTCATTGCGTATGATGTAGGCATCCATACGACGTTTATCACCTCTTTGCATGGTAATCATTACTTTGGCATTTTTTACAAAAGTAGAGGAACTGTTTTTAATCTGGGGAAATCCATCTTCTTGTTCAAACGTAAATAGATCACTTTGGGCTTCTAGTTTTTCAACTAAAGGTTCAATGCGAGATAATGAGTTTTCAAGGTTGTTTAAGTTAGAATCAACAGGCTGATTAAGAAATATTCGAATATCATTTAATAAAGTTATCCAGGCATAGCGAAAATTTTGTATCTCATTTAGTAAGCCTTTACGCTCCTGTGAAGCCTCTTCGTCATCCTCAGAAAGTATCATTTCTCCCAAAACTTGAAGATTAGTTTGAGCAAAGGGGTTTAAATGCTGTGCAGAATATTTAAATGCAGGAAAATTAAGTGTTGGATCGGTTGGCAATGCAAGCATTGTCTCTTTGTATGAGGTAAATTGCTTAATATCAACTTCTAGATCTTTGACTGTATTTTTAGTCTCACCAATTGAGACTGATTTAAGATTTTGATAGCTTTGATTAACTTGGTTGAGTGCTTCAATATAAGATTTTTTATGGGCATCTTCTTTGCTGAGTAAATAAAAACCCAGGAAACCATTGGCCCTGTGTAGTTTCTCAAACAAATCAAGAGAGGCGATAGCCATAGGCTGGTTTTCCTCAACCACCGTAGTGACCGACTGACTGACTTTATTCAGGCTGCTAAACGCCAGTAAAGAAATGACCAGGAGAATAAACAAAACGGTTGAAAAGCCTAACCAGATTTTGTGCTTGATTAATAATGACGATCCTTTTTGGGAAGAAGTTACCACACAAAACCTCGCAATATTTAATTAATTTCTTGATTCAGTTATCGGCAGTCAAACAAATAACTTAAATCCTACGAATAATAGTCTTTTACCCCCAACCTAATAATAGGAAACCCTATCAATTATTCCAGTAAATTTGATATAGAATTTGCTATTTATGAATTTAATATTATTAACATTGAGTCTAATCAATGGTTTAACTTATATTTTATGATAAAAAAGAACCTTATTTGTTAAATATTAAGAAATTCCAGTCATATATCTAAAATACGCTTATCTGTGTCCAGAGGATTTGTAAATAATGTGGAGTGGACTGAGGTGATCATTTAAGTGCATTGTTCTGATTTTTAGGGAACAAAAAGGGGCTTTTTTTCTAATTTAGTGGGGTGAATCAGTTATTATTCGAGATGCACTCTTAGGCTAAAAGCAGGTTTTTATTGGAATATATATGTTTTGGCATAATATATGCTGAATTTGTAATGTGGCTATAATAATTGGGGTCATGAAGAGCTATTAGAACGACTGTGGTTTAATCTATTGATAATGTGAGATCATTTTGGATAAATATACTGAAATTAAAATGCTGGCTGAAGACATTCAAATACAAGAACTAACACCGTTCTATATTGTTAATAATAAGAATATAGAACGATCCGATACATCAAAATATGAAACAGAGTCCTTTGCCGGGGGGCGCTTTCAAGGAGTCCTGCAGGGGATTTCAGATGATATCTTTTAATTGATAAGCAATTATCAGCCGAGGTCTAGACTTTCACAGTTGTCATATGTTAACAGTTGTCATAAGAAGTTTTACATTGAGAAGTTAAAATTTTCAATGTAACCGCCAAACTATCCAGTTGCATTGAGGCTTAATTATTTTGATTTTTTAAGACGTTTAATATGAAATGCTGCGGCATGGCGGTCAACAGCAATGGCTTCATCATTTTTCACCCAATGGATGACGCTTTCTTCCTGTTGATTGGCTTTTGATTGAACCGTATCACAGGCAGTTAAACAGACACCGCACTGCGTGCAGGTGAATTTTGCACGCTTTATTCCCCTGACAGGTAATCTCATGGGACAGGCTTTGTCACATTCATTATCGCAAGATTGACAAAGATGAGCTCGGGTTTTATCAAAACCAATGACCATTGCCTTGCTATTAGCCATCCAGGCAAAACTTTGCAACATGCCATAAGAGCAACCGTATTGGCAAAATAAGTGACGTGCAAAAAAGAAATCAAAAGTGAGTACTCCTGTCATAACGAATAAAGCAAGGGAGGGAGCAAATGACAATTCAAAATGATATAAATCCACCGCTAATATTTTCGGAGGGAGCAGGTAACTTAAAAATGTAAATGACCAGATAAATGCAATAATAATACAAATGCTTAATACTAACAGCCAGGTAAATATATCTCTTTGCTTTGATTTCGATGGTTCCCAGATAGTGACACGACCAAGATACTTGAGCATTATTTTATTGATTGTTTCTACAACTGAAAAATGTGGACATGACCAGCCACAGTAAATCCGACCATATTTCCAGGCAATTAATATGGATGTCAGAACTAAAAAAATGACAGGTAAGATAAAATTTAACAGAAGATTTTTGACTTGAGTGCTGGTGTCAAAACATTGATATTCAGATGATTGAAGTCCTAATATCCATGCATGGCCAAAAACAACAAAGTGACCCTGAGTAATATCAAAACGAAAAATATTTAGTATTGGGGCCACCAGAAAAAGCAGATAGAAGGTATAACGACTGATGGTTCTAAATTTTTCTCTGAAGACTTTTTTTTGTGTAATTTGTGGATGTACTTTATTAATGCCTGTCATGAGTTGTGTCGGTAATGAATTAACGTAAAAACTCACGCTATTATAGTGAGTTTATCTGCGATGGCAGTGATATTAATCACATTGAAGTACCCATATCTTGTCGCCATGCGAATAGACAGAAAATTTTGCTCTCTTCTTTAAGTGAACGATGGAGGAATGTTCACAAGCAATAAGCGGTGTTTTATAAGGGGAGGTTGTTTACTGGGGATTTTGTCAGACAGAGTAGAGACGTTGCATGCAACGTCTCTACTTTATTTAAGTACTGCTCACAGAATTAAGTGCCTGTTCTAAATCTTCGATAATGTCATCAATGTGTTCAATACCGACAGACAAACGAACCATATCTTCACTGACACCTGCTAATTTCATTTCTTCAGGATTTAACTGTCGATGAGTGGTTGAAGCGGGATGGCAGGCTAATGTTTTGACATCACCAATGTTCACTAAACGAACGGCAAGCTTGAGTGCATCAATGAATTGTGCACCTGCTTCCTGACCACCTTTGATGCCAAAGGTCAAAATACTTGAAGCTCTGCCTCCCATATATTTATCAACTAACTCTTTATCGGCATGATCGTCAAGTCCTGCAAAGTTGACCCAATCAACTTTATCACTTTTTTGTAAATATTGAGCAACGGATAAAGCATTTTTACAGTGACGATCCATTCGAATGGGTAGTGTCTCAAGGCCCTGAAGTACCATAAAACTATTAAAGGGTGAAATGGCTGCGCCCATATTTCGTAATGGCACCACTCGGGCTCGACCAATATAGGCTGCTTCACCCAAAGCTTCGGCGTAAATGACACCATGGTAGGATTTATCAGGTTCATTCAAACAGGCAAATCGCTCTTTGTGTTCAGCCCATGGGAACTTACCTGAATCAACGATGATACCGCCAATTGAGGTGCCATGTCCTCCCATGTATTTTGTCAGGGAATGGATCACAATATCCGCACCGTGCTCAAATGGACGACAAAGATAAGGAGATGGCACTGTATTGTCAACAATCAGAGGCAGGCCATTTGCATGAGCCATATCAGCCAGTGCGCTGATATCAATAATATTACCCAAAGGGTTGCCAATGGATTCACAAAAAACAGCCTTGGTCTTGTCATCAATCAAGGCTGCCATGGCTTCGAGATCTTTGGGATCGGCAAAACGTGCTTCAATGCCTAATTGCGGTAAAGTATGAGCAAATAGATTATAGGTGCCACCGTATAAAGTGGGGGTGGTGATAATATTATCACCTGCCTGAGTGATGGTAAAAATAGCATTTGTAATTGCAGACATACCTGAAGCCAGTGCCAGTGCACCAATGCCGCCTTCCATTTCAGTGACACGTTTTTCAAGAACATCGGTTGTTGGATTCATTATGCGGGTATAGATATTACCCGCTACTTTGAGATCAAATAAGTCAGCACCATGCTGAGTATCATCAAAAGCGTAGGATGTTGTCTGGTAAATAGGTACTGCAACCGCTTTAGTGGTTGGATCGGGTGAATAACCACCGTGTATCGCAATTGTTTCAATTTTCATGTATCCCCCATAGAATTATTTAAATAATGTGTTAATTCGCTTAATTATTGAAACTTCATCATAGCACCAAGGAATCATAAAAAACATAGTTTAAGAGTGCTTTAAATTGATATTGTATTTTTTGCATAATAATTAGAAAAAAAGAAAATAACATGATTGTTTCTCAGTCAACAATTGTCTTTTTATTGATTTAAAGCCATCAGTCAGTAATATTGTTTTTTTATGCAAAGCAGGAATTGATATAGGCCCATGGGAATTTGTAAACCTTATTGATTTTTTGAGAAGAAATTTTAATTTTTTGATTCACTTAATCGAAACATAAAAGAAGGCTTTGATTTGGGCTGATTCAGAAGTGTTATTATGTTTTTAGAGTGTGTTGAATGTAAAATTAAAAAAAAGAGAGACTTTACTGGTAATACAGGTAAACTTTTCATACACTGCTTACTAACTGATTTATATAAAAACAAGTAACCTTGTTTTGTAACCATCCATTATGCCTAGGGGGGGATTTATGAGGAGAGTTATATTTAATCAAAAAGGCGGTGTTGGAAAATCAACTATTACCTGCAATCTTGCCGCGTCAACTCATACAGGAACTTATCGATGAAGGTTTGCCAGTTCTAAATTCTTATATTTCTTCCTCGGTTGCCGTAAAACAATCTCATGAGGTTAATCAGCCCTTAGTTTACTGTAATCCTAAACATAAATTAACGGCTGAATATTCGGCACTTTATAATGAGCTGACGCCTGTTAGAAAAAATAAAGTGGAAAACCTTATCATTAACAATGTGGCAATGATGCAACAAAATAAAGAAGCTGTACGAATTTAAAAGACATCTTCTTATTAACATCAATCCATAATAACACCATTGTTTAACACCTCTTCTGAGTAATTCAGAGGAAGAGGTGTTAGGCCTTTATATTCAGTATACAAGCTTTAACCTTTCTGTCTCACTTATTACAATCCTCGAATTATTCTCCAATCTTTTGGTATACTATTGGATTATTGTTTTTAGGATCCTTTCACTATGCCTCATACAAGCTACCAGCAACTTGAAAAATTATTTAATCGGATTTATCAGCTACAGCACCTGACTTCGATAGGGCATTGGGATATGGCAACAATGATGCCAGCAGGGGGCAGCAGTGCTCGTGGTGAGGCTTTAGCTGAAGTGAGTGTCATGATGAATGAACTCATCAGTGATAATAGTACAGGTGATCTGATTCATTCTGCACAACAGGCTGAGACTGAACTTTCAGATTGGCAACAAGCTAACTTAAGAGAGATGAAACGCTTATGGTTAGATGCCACCAGTATCAGTAGTGAGCTGGTTAAGGCAAAGGCTTTGGCTGGCTCAGATTGTGAACATGCCTGGCGAACGTTAAGAGCAGAAAATAACTGGCAAGACTTTCAGCCCTTGCTCGAAAACGTAATCAACTTGACCATTGAAGAGTCTCAGCAACGAGCAGAGGCCAGCTCATTATCCCCTTATGATGCTTTGCTTAATTTGTATGAACCAGGGCAAAATAGTGCTGCCATTGATTTAATTTTTTCTCAATTGACTGATTTTTTGCCCCCCTTTATTCAGCAAGTAGTTGAAAAGCAAGCCAGTGATATGGTGATTCAGCCGATGGGTTTTTTTCCAGTGGACGCTCAGCGAGAATTAGGACTGACTTTAATGAGACACGTTGGTTTTAATTTTGAGCAGGGCCGTCTTGATGTGAGCCATCATCCTTTTTGTGGTGGTGTGGCAGAGGATGTCAGAATCACCACCCGTTATAGCGATGAGGATTTTGGTGAGAGCTTGATGGGAGTGTTACATGAAACTGGACATGCCAAATATGAACAGGGACTCCCTCATGATTGGCTGAGTCAGCCCGTTGGAGCTGCCAGAGGAATGGGTATACATGAAAGCCAGAGTTTGTTTCAGGAAATGCAAATTGCGCGGAGTAAACCTTTTTTAAATTTTGCGGCGCCGATTATTGAGACACTATTGGCCAATAAGCAAATGGATAAACAGTGTTGGTCTGCAGATAACCTGTATCAATTGAACAATCGGGTTAAGCCTGATTTTATTCGAGTGAATGCAGATGAAGTGACTTACCCCATGCATGTCATATTGCGTTATGAGATTGAAAAATTACTCATTAATCAGAAGCTTCAAGTTAAGGACTTACCAGAGATTTGGGATGTAAAAATGCAACAGTATCTTGGTATATCAACAGCAGGTAATTATAAGGATGGTTGTATGCAAGATATACACTGGACGGATGGCAGTCTTGGATATTTTCCCACCTATACTCTTGGGGCGATGAATGCAGCACAGCTTTATCATGCGGCTGATAAAGCGATTCTTGATTTAAGCCAGCATATTAGTAATGGAAACTTTGCTGCTTTAAATCAATGGCAAAAAGAAAAAATCTGGTCTCAGGGAAGCTTTTACAGTATTGATGACTTGATGATCCATGCAACGGGTGAGAAGCTAAATACCCACTATTATATTGATCACCTTAAAAAACGGTTTTTATTATAATACAAATGATTATTGCTAGTAAGTTGTTGATTTATAAT
>JADGEK010000092.1:0-11187 GCA_016744395.1 Gammaproteobacteria bacterium
TTTTTTGGACAAGAAGGGCCAATATTAACGTCTAAAAATTCATGATTAAGAATGAGTTGTAATTAAGGATTATAATCTATAACTAGAGAGTTTCAATAATTGACATATATCAATTAGCTATTTATAATATAAGAAGAAAAGGCCAACCAAGTTTTTAATAACTCTTAAGCAGTTATAACTATCCCCTGATAAAAATATCTTTATTAATTGCACCTATTTAAGTGGTTTTTGTGTGAAAAAATTGATAAATCCAGCAATATATAAGCTATTAATTATTTTTTTATTAACAATAATTATTCTTTCTTCTATTAGTTATTCTTTTTTTCTCAATCAAGCGACTACAGGGCGTTATATGCCCCTGATGTATACAATGCAACAAGTACAGTTAAAAATAACAACTGCTCATTTATGGTTTGAAGAAATCATATCTGGTGATCGGTATGTGTCAATTAACACGGTTTGGAGCAAAATAAGTGAGTCTGAGAACCTGCTTAAAGCTGTACTTAGTGAAAATAATAATAGATATGCCATAGTTTTAATTAAGAATCCAAAAGTAAAAATTAAAATTAATAAAATGATTGAATTAACGAAGAACTTTCGTTTTATCGGAGAAAAAAGATGGCATCGCCAATCAACTTCAGTTGCGGGCTCGCAAATTGATCAAGAATTCGATCGGGTGTTCAAAGAGCTGATAAATTCTATCCAAAATACCCAGGTTTATTTAGAACAGCAAACTAAATTAAATATTAGTCAATTCAATACTATGCAAGGTATTCTCATCATAGCAGCCACGATTATGAGCCTTTTTATTGGAGTACTGCTCATACGTCACCAACGCAACTCTATTATGAATATGGAGTCTATAAAGAGACAGGAACAGCAAGTAATGGATTTGCTCAATTCTACTGCTGAAGGTATTATTGGTGTCGATATAAATGGTTTATGTTCCTTTGCAAATCCAGCCAGTTTAAAAATGTTAGGATTTCAGCAACTCAATGAACTTTTAGGTAAAAATATACATAATCTCATACATTATAAAAAAATTGATGAAACTGATTATTCCATCAAAGAATGTCCAATGCACCAAACCCTGATTTCTGGGAAAAAGACTCATGTTATAGATGAAGTTTTATGGCGTAATGATGGTTCCTGGTTTTATGCAGAATATTTATCACACCCTATTTTTAGAGATGGCAAAGTGACTGGTGGTGTGATTTCTTTCATGGATATTTCCCAGAGAAAAGAAGCTGAATTAACTTTAGAACAGGCTTATTATGAATTAGATTATCGAGTTAAAGAGAGAACAAAAGAATTATCTGATACAAACAAAGCGTTAAGTCTAGAGGTTTTAGAACATAAGAAAACTGAAGATAAATTAAGATATTTATCAACGCATGATACATTAACGGGACTCTGTAATCGGAAACTGCTGGAGCAACGTTTAGAAAAAGATGTACAAAGAGCAGAGCGTTATAAACATCCTTTATCAATTTTTTTAATAGATATTGATCACTTTAAACATGTTAATGATACCCATGGCCATCAGGCTGGTGATATTGTACTCCAAGGTTTTGCTAACTTGGCGAATAAAGTTATACGTCAGACGGATTATGCCGCTCGATATGGGGGTGAAGAATTTATTATTGCTTTACCAGAGACACCACTTTTTCAGGCAGAAAGACTCGCAGAGAGACTCCGGCTAGAAGTAGCTGAGCATCTTTTTAAGATATCTGACAATAAAAAAATTAATATAACTATTAGTATTGGTCTTGCTGACTATCCAAACTCTGCTTCATCACTTCACGAATTAATTAAGGTTTCTGATGCCGCTATGTACAAAGCAAAACAATCAGGGCGAAATCAAGTAAAAAAAGGATCATGTATTAGAAATGAACATTCTAATAATGTCAAAGCTCACTTCTAGTCTCACAGCAATAAGTGATCGAGATACTGTGATTTGCCATGGTGGGTGGTGCGATAAGACCTAATTAGTATCAAATATTTAGTGGGTATCATACCAATAAAAGTTACAAGGAAAGTATTAGTCATGAAAATTGAAGTTGCTGTAAGCCAAGATATCCCTTCGCTATGTGATTTGTTAGAGTCTCTCTTCACGCAAGAAGCTGAATTCAAATGTGATAGAGACGCTCAGATTCGAGGTTTAAATTTTGTAATCAAGAATGACCATGTTGGCGATATTTTAGTTGTTCGAGAAGGTGATCATATAATCGCCATGGTGAATATTTTATATACCGTATCTACAGCTCTCGGGGCTCGTGTTGGCATAATAGAAGATATGGTTGTATCTAGTGTGGACCGTGGTTCGGGCGTAGGCAGTAAGCTTTTAGAAAGAGCATTAGAGTTTGCAAAAGATAAAGGGTGCCAGCGTCTTACACTACTTACCGATCATGACAATGAAGGTGCCCATAGGTTTTACCAAAAGCATGGCTTTAGTCTTTCTACAATGGTAGCCTTTCGTAAATCGTTAGATGAATAGGTAATGCTAATATTTACTGCGATGGTGCGCATCCTGTCATTCAATATTGGGCAATATCAGCGCTAGGGCAAAACCTGACAGGGTTAACTGATGATTTTAGGGTGAAAGGTATGTTCTCTACAATGGCAAGATGGATAAAACCTGAAAAAGGTGTAAATTTAAGCCCGTTATCAACAAGAGTCGTTTCATAAGGACTACTGTCAATGAAAATTACCGATAAAATTGAACAAGAATATTCAGCATTAAAAGGAATCGATACAAGAGTTGGCCTGGAATTGACTCAGCAAGATACAAAGCTATATTCTAAATTACTCCTCCTTTTCCATCAGACTCAGAGTGATTTCAGCGCTCAATTTCATCAAGTGATGCAGGCTGATAATTTAAAGGAAATGCATCATCTTGCTCACTCCCTAAAAGGTGCGGCAGGTTCAATTGGAGCTAATAAGCTACAGGAAACAGCGCTGAATCTTGAGTTGGCCTGTCAGTTGGAAGAAAAATTGAAAGATATTTTATTATCTGAAGTCATAACAGAATTAGACATTGTTTTATCTGGTATTGAAAAATACAATACTTCTAAAGAAAATGACTCTTAAATCACTGTTGTTTCTCCTTTAATAGTGGTGGATTTCGTAAAATAATAATAATTACTCAAAAATACCCAATTGTTCACTTTTAAGTCACTATCCGATATTACAATGTTTTATAACGCTTAACATACCAAACTATACTTATTGAGTATGGTTTGAATATTGTATTTACAAATTTAAAATTTTTGGTTAAATACGTATGAATATTATAAAAGAAACGATTGTTGTCGTCGATGATGTGCCTCAAAATCTGGCTTTGCTTAATGGTATTTTAAAGCCTTTGTATAAAATAAAAGCCGCAACAAGTGGTGAGACCGCCCTGAAAATTATAGCAATGGAGAAGCCATCGCTTATTTTACTGGACATTATGATGCCTGGTATGGATGGTTATGAGGTCTGTAGACGAATCAGAGATAACCCTGAAACTCGAAATATCCCGATTATCTTTGTTACTGCTAAAGTAGAAACAAGTGATGAAGCATTTGGTTTGTCTCTAGGTGCCGTTGACTATGTCCATAAACCCATCAATACTGCAATTCTAAAAGCACGTGTTAAAACTCATTTAGCGCTCAAAAGCCAGGAAAACCACCTTGAGACTTTAGTTCATAAGCGAACCGATGAACTGAAAAAATCAAACCGTAAATTGGAATTAGCCAAGCTGACCATTGAAAACTCCAGGTATGAGTTAATCAATTGCTTGACTAGAGCCGCTGAATACAAAGATAGAGACACGGGAGCTCATGTCAGCCGCGTGTGCCACTATAGCTATTTACTTGCAAAAGAGCTTAATTTTGATGATCAATATCTAGAAATGTTGTTTGATGCCGCAGCTATGCACGATATTGGTAAAATTGGTATTGAAGATGATATTTTATTAAAGCCGGGTTCACTGACAGAGGATGAGTTTACAATAATGAAAACTCATGCTCAAATCGGGGCAGATATCATCAGACCCAATCAACCAGGAGTCTTGGGAATTGCTTATAATGTCGCGCTGACTCACCATGAAAAATGGGATGGCAGTGGTTACCCCAACGGATTAAAGGGTGAAGAAATTCCTCTTGAGGGCAGGATTGTTGCAATTGCCGATGTCTTTGATGCCTTGACATCAGAACGTCAGTATAAAAAAAACTGGCCCGTTGAAAAAGTAATTCAATATTTTAAAGATGAACGGAATAAGCATTTTGATGCTAATTTAGTTGATCATTTCATTAATGTTTTACCAGAAATTTTAAAAATTAAGAAAAAAAATGCAGCTTGATGAATAAAAAACTACATAAGATTTTCTATCCAAGCTACCATGATGAATTAGTCAAGGTAATGCTTGATTTAACATTACCAGGAACAGTGGGGGGTAATATTTTATTGCCTCTCTTTTTTATCCATGAATTGTATGATTATATTGCTATAGAGATTCTTCTTACATGGTTATTTACACAATGGGTTTTGTCTGTCCTGAGAGTTATAATCAGTAAAAAACTATTGATAGCCATAAAAAATCAAGCTATTAATAAGAAATCTTTGCTCAATAAATATATTTTTATTATTGCAATGTCCGGTTTAGCGTGGGGCATACTTGTCTATTATGTGGTTCTTAATACCCCAGATAAAATCATTGCTTTAACCATTATACTGTCAGTTGGACTAAGTGCGGCAGCTATTACTACATTAAGTACTGTAAGCCATGCTTTTCTTCTCTTTGTTTTCAGTATATTCCTTCCATTATCCCTTTCTTTATTTGCCACGGGAGAGCCTACTTTCTTTCTTATTGGAATAGCTAACTTTTTCTATCTTTATATTATTTCTTCTGGTTCGTATAAACATTGCAGACTTATGAAGCAAGCAATTATTTTAAATGACAATCTGTCACAGGCGAATCAAGAGGCTGATAAAGCTAAAATTGAGGCTGATGCGGCAAATCAGGAAAAAACTCAATTTCTAGCCAATATGAGCCATGAAATACGTACACCAATGAATGCTATTATTGGTTTTACTGAACTTGGAATACAGGCACCAGAAAAAAATCTGGAATATTTAAAAACAGTTCAAAGCTCATCACAACACCTATTAGAACTCATTAATAATATTCTGGATATATCCAAAGTGGAAGCTGGTGAGTTTGAACTGGATTCATCCGTATTTAGTCTGAGCATTATCCTTGAAGAGCTAAATACAACGGCTAAAATATTGGCAAAAAATAAAGATATTATGGTTAATATCCCCTATCAGATTGATTCTGTTCAACTACTCAAAGGTGATCCTTTACGCATAAAACAAATACTAACCAACTTAATAACCAATGCGATTAAATTTACTGAGTGTGGTGAAGTAAGCTTAAGGATTGAGCTTGTTAAGCATCTTAAAGAGAGTAATGAATCACAGGAACAGATAGAATTATTATTTGTCATAGAGGACACAGGAATTGGTATATCTAAAGAACAACAAAAATTTTTATTTAAGAATTTTTTCCAGGCAGACTCCGGGACAAGCCGAAAATACGGTGGTACAGGTTTAGGATTAGCCATAAGTAAACAACTCATTGAAAAAATGAATGGTAATATTCATGTGAGGAGTGAATTAGGTAAAGGAAGTAGATTCGAATTTATACTAATTTTTGACCTGGCAACAAATGATGACATTGCCATCTACAATACATACAGTCAGATTGAATCAGTGAATCATCAGTCATCAGATGAACAGATGAATACGATTCTTCTGGTAGAAGATAATGTTGTTAATCAGGTTTTGGCCCAAACTTTATTAGAAGATTCTGGTTATGTTGTGGATACAGCCTTAAATGGTAAGGAAGCGGTTGGAAAGACAGAACATAAGAAATATGATTGCATTATAATGGATATAAATATGCCCATTATGAATGGTTATGAAGCAACAAAGATCATCCGACAACAGTATCCGGAACAAGATATTCCCATTATTGCAATGACAGCAAGTGCACTTAGCGGAGCCAAAGAAGAATGCTTACAAGCTGGCATGGATGATTATATCAGCAAACCAATTAATATAGTTGAACTTAATAATTTATTATTAAAATGGATTAAAAATAAAGTCAGTCCATTACATAATATTGAAAATACAGACCAAACTGCAATAAAAAAACACCCCAACCCCTTTCCTTCAATTCAACAAAATGATTCTTTGTCTCTAAATGTCAATATGGGACTGAGGCGATTCAATAATAATAAGCTTTATTATAAGTCATTAGAGTTATTTAAAGAAAGCCAGATAGATGCAGTCAAGAGAATTAATAGTGCCCTTATTAGTAATAAGAAAAAGCAAGTATTTCGTTTATTTAATACTTTGAAAGGGATGTCTGCACAAATTGGTGCAGAAAGACTGCATGAAATTATAAAAATAATGGAAATAAATTTTTCCCATGATATTTATTTTTTAGATATGATGAATTTATTAGATACTGAACTTAGACAGGTTTTTAAACATATTGATCAACTTTGTTTCCAGTCTAAAGAAATTTTATCAGAAGAATCAGCAAGCAATGGTATTAAAACAGACAAAAATATTTTGACCTTTGATGTTGACTCTGAACTCAAATTATTACAGAAATTGGTCTCTGAATTTGATACTGATTCAATTAATATTCTAGATGAATTATTAATGCAGTTTAGCGACAAATCACAAAATCATCAACTGCTAAAAATAAAAGAAAATCTTGAACAATTTGATTATGAGTATGCCAGTGATTTATTGTCAAAATTTCTACTCAACAATAAAAAAAGTGAAGACAATGCAAAATAATAATAAAAACACTCAACAAGAGCTAAAAGAAAAATCATCATCAGACATTGATAATGTGGATAAAATAAGAGACATTTTATTTGGTAATCAGATAAAGGATTTTGAATATAAATTCCGTCAATTACAAGAGCAAATAAACAAAGAATTGAATGATTTAAAAGATGATTCAATAATGCGTTTTGATTCACTGGAAAATTTTGTTAAATCAGAGTTTGAGTCATTAAATTTACGTCTGGAAGGAGAACAAAGGATGCGTATTTCTGATATTGATGAAAGCGCTGATAAATTTGAAACACGAATTAAGAAAGTGAGTCATGCCCTAAGTGAACAAGAAAGACAAAATAATGACAAAGCCAGAGAGCTACGTCAATTGCTATTAGAGCAATCCAAAGAACTGTTTGATAAAATGAATCAGAAACAACTGGATGATAGAGAAATGTTAATTTCTTTCAGAAATGAATTAGATGCCGGAAAAGTTGATCGTTCGGCTTTATCATCGCTTTTTACTAACTTGGCATTGCAGGTTTCAACTGATAATTTCTCTGATGAGCTTTTAAATAATAAAAATTAAAAAATCACGGCTTAGTATTAAATATGTCTAATTACGATAATAAAGAAACAGATATTGATCTCCTACGAAATTTATTATTGGGAGAAGAAAAAAATAAAATTGAAGTTTTAGAACAACATTTTGATGATCCGGAAAAACGCATACAAGATGTCAGTTCAGTATTACCTCAAGCTGTTAAATTAAGCATTTGTCAAGATGATAAATTAAACAATGAATTGATACCAGTCGTTGAGGATGCTATTAAGGCTTCAGTAAAAAGGGACATACATGTTTTTGCTGATGCCCTCTACCCAGTAATGGGGCCTGCTATACGTAAATCAATATCAGAGACCTTTAAGCATATGATTCAGTCAATGAATAAAGTGCTTGAACACAGTTTTTCATGGCGGGGAATAAAATGGCGATTTGAAGCATGGAAAATGGGGAAGTCATTTGCAGAAGTTGTTTTATTACACAGCTTAATATATCAGGTCGAACAAGTTTTCTTAATTCATAAGGAAACAGGCCTTTTACTGCATCATACTTCATTAGCAGAAATAGTGCAGCAAGATACTGATTTAATTTCCTCAATGCTAACAGCTATTCAAGATTTTGTGCATGATTCCTTTAATGATTCACTTAATGAAAAAGATGATAAAACTAAAAAGACGAAAAATGATTCGGAACATAGCCTTAATCAAATTAGTTTAGGTGAATTCTCAATATGGATAGAACAAGGCCCGGATGCAGTTATCGCAGTCGTAGTCAAAGGAACAGCACCTAAAAAACTACGACAAAAACTGATTCTAACTCTGGAAAATATTCATCATCAACATGCAAAAGCAATGCAGAACTTTAGTGGAGATGATACAGAATTTAGTATTGTTGATGAGCAATTACAAGGCTGTTTGTTGAGCCAGTTCCAACCTGAAAATAATAAAATTTCATGGGCTATTTGGGGTATTCTCTTTGGTGGGATTCTAGGCGTTATATTCTGGCTATTTATTTATTTTCAGGAAGTACAACATTGGCAAAAATATGTACAAATAATTCAATCAGAACCAGGACTTGTCATTACTGATATAAGCGAAGACACTGGACAATATGTTATACAGGGCTTACGTGATCCTCTGGCACGAGAACCAGAGAAAATTTTAACAGAGAGTTCTCTGACACAGCCTGTTATTTTGGGACCATTAACATTTAATATTTTGACTCAGGAACAAATTGTTCATCGCTTTGAACCATACCAGTCATTGACCGAAGGTTTTATTGAAAAACGTGCCGTTCAATTATTAAAAGCGCCTGACACAGTGGAGATTAGTGTTAAAAATGGTGTGTTAAGGGTTTCTGGTCAATCCAGCTTGAGATGGAAAAGACAATTAAAATCTCAAACTGCTTATCTTCCTGGTCTTAATCAACTGGATATAGGACAACTTGAAGTTGCAGTTGATTTACCTCGATTAAATGCACCAGAAGAGGTTAGGTTGCATTATGATGATGGGCTTTTAAATGTCAGTGGTTCTGCACCTGACTCGTGGATACAATCTATTGAAACAAATGCTCTCTCTATGACTAATGTAGAAAAAGTTAACCTGGATAAGTTAGTTAATTTAGACAAGGTTCATTTAAAACAATTAGAACGCGATCTTGAGACTGAGTCAATTTTTTATGAAGTTGGAAAAACTCTTATCGCAAATATAAGTTCAGATGAAACCATCATAAGAATAATATCAAAAATAAAATCACTGATAAAGCAATCAGAACAGTTATCAATACCAATAAAAATTATTGTTCAGGGATTTTCAGATCCTGTTGGTCCCTATAATGTCAGGTTAAATATAAGCTATTTGAGAGCAGAAAATATTAGACAATTTTTAATTGATAATGATATTGATGGTTCTCTATTAGATGCTCAGAGTATGATTAATAATAATAAAATTTACGCAGATTTAAATGAATATAATATGAGCCTAAAGCGACGAGTTAGTTTTTCTGTTGATATTCAAAATGATGAGAAAAGGAACTGAACCAGTGATAAGAAAAAAGGTTTGTCTTTTGGGTTCTTTTTCTGTTGGAAAAACGTCTCTTGTACAACGCTTTGTAAAAGGAGTATTTAATGAAAAATATCTGACAACTCTTGGGGTCAAAATTGATAAGAAAAAAATTACAATCAATGAAATTGAAATGGAATTTGTTATCTGGGATTTGGCGGGTGAAGATGATTTTATGACGGTCAGGCAAAGTTATTTAAGAGGTACTTCTGCTTATCTTTTGGTGGTTGATGGTACTCGTAATGAAACTCTTGAAACAGCATTATTGTTACACCAGAGGATGCAGAAAGAGAATAAATTCCTACCCTTTGTTTTACTAATTAATAAATCTGATTTGAAAGCACAATGGGATTTAAATGTTCAAAAGATAAAAGAATTAAAAGAATCCGGTTGGAATATACTGGAAACCAGTGCGAAAGATAATGAGGGTGTTGAAGAATCATTTCAAATACTTGCTATGGCGTTATTAGAAAACAGAGTTCAAAATGAATAACCAACTCCCATCCTTTGTCAATGGATGTTTACTTAACATTCTATTTGAAAATACTAAAATTGCCTATTTAAAAATAGATCACGAAAATGGGATTCTTCTGGAATCAGGTGGCCAACTTGATAATTTTAACCTGGCAAATTGCCACCCAGGAAAACTTGCTATAGATGAATCAGACTTGTTACTTGATCTTTTACCTTTGGAAGAAAGTTATTTTTATCTTCCTGCTATAGAAATTGTTTCAACGATAGAACAAAAAACTCAACAATATATGGATGTTCATCTTTTTTTTGATTTAGATGGCAATTCAGACTGGGTGATCTTTCAGGACAAAACAGCTGATTTACACTGGCAAGAAACAGCACAGCAAAAGAATAATGAACTCATCTTGTTGAATCAGAAGTTAGAAAGACACTCATACTCTCTGGAAGACTCACTTAATTTTTTTGAATTGTACAAAATAATTCCTTTTGAACAGGTTGATGAATCAATATTTGTTCAGCTAGCACCAACTCCCGAGTTTTATCAGACGGAATTTCCAGATTTTTTTGCATTAAATAAACACATTGATCTACTGTTTAAATTCCCTTTCCTCGAGAGTTATATGTTTGAAGCCAACAATATTTGGTCTTCAAATGACAAGTATCCTGCTGTGAAATCAGGCCCATGGATAGAAATGTCTGTTAATGGCAATGAATTGGCATTTGAGGCAATGGCTGTTAATTGGAAAGGAAAAAGACTTATTTTACTGGAATTGCTTAATAGTCATTATTATAACCAGCATACCTTTTTGCAGACGGGTAGAGAAGAAGTTTTACTTAGACAACAGGCTGATATTGCGAATAAGGCAAAATCTGATTTTCTTGCCAACATGAGTCATGAAATCAGGACCCCAATGAATGGTGTTTTGGGGATGCTTGAGCTTTTACTTAAGTCTCCACTGGAAGAGCGCTCTCATTCTTTAGCTGATATGGCTTATACTTCTGCTGAAAATTTACTGAGTATTATTAATAATATTTTAGATTTTTCTAAAATTGAATCTAATAAATTAGAACTTGAAATGAGTGTTTTTAATTTACATGAGTTAGTTAAAAATACACTTGCAACAATGACAAATCAAGCCGTTAATAAAAGCCTGAATTTATATTCTGATATTTCATCTCAATTACCTCTCTATGTAAAAGGTGATGAAGTGAGAATTCGTCAGATCTTGATCAATCTTATTTCAAATGCTA
>JADGEK010000092.1:11287-16455 GCA_016744395.1 Gammaproteobacteria bacterium
TGAATTTATATTCTGATATTTCATCTCAATTACCTCTCTATGTAAAAGGTGATGAAGTGAGAATTCGTCAGATCTTGATCAATCTTATTTCAAATGCTATAAAATTCACTTCACAAGGTGAAATTTGTTTAGATGTTTCAATTAAACAGCATGTGATTGAAAAGCATGAGAAAGAAAAAAATAAGGGTGAATTTCTAGACAAACAATGGATTAATTTTTCTGTTACTGATACAGGTATTGGGATTAGCCCAAGTAAGAAAAAAGAGATCTTTAATGCTTTTATTCAAGCAGAAAATTCAATAAGCCGGATTTATGGTGGTACTGGACTGGGTTTAACAATAGCCAAAAGTCTTGTCCATTTACAAGGTGGTCATTTGGGACTGGAAACCAGGTTGGCTGAAGGAAGCCATTTTTGGTTTACCTTGCCATTAGAAGTTATAAATGGTGCGGTACCTGATCATCAAATAGATAAAACGGAACTCCAGTCCAGTGAGATGTGTTCAAAACTTCATATATTAATTGCTGAAGATAATCCAATCAATCAAGTGCTTACCAGTTATATTTTAGAAAGTTTTGGCTTCCGGTTTACAGTTGTGGAAAATGGTGAATTGGCAATAGAAGCTGTAAAAAAAGATCATTATGACCTCATTTTAATGGACTGTCATATGCCTCTTATGGACGGATTAAGTTGCACCAGAATAATTCGTGAACAAAATCTTATTGATCCTTCCATTCCAATTATTGCCTTAAGTGCAGATGTCATTAAGGGGATCAAGGAAAGATGTAAACAGGCAGGCATGAATGATTTTTTAAGTAAACCCTTTAAACAGAAACTACTTGTTGAAATGTTGAATAAATGGCTAATGAGCAGTTTAACCATTCATACCAGTAGACAAGAAATACCCATTGAGCAATCAATTCCTATCAAGGAGATACCACATATAGATGACTCGGTTCTTAAAGAACTGATTGATTCAGGGAAAAATGATCTGGTGATTAAATTACTCCAGATGTACCTTGATTCTTCACCCAAATTAATTGATCAACTAACCAGTGCCTATGAATCTCAATCTTGGGATGACTTAAAATTTCATGCGCACAGTTTCAAATCCAGCAGTGCTAATTTGGGAGCTAATATTTTAGCAGGACTCTGTGGTGAACTTGAATTAATGGAGCATAGAGCTTATAAAATAAGTGCTCAGCCCATCGTAAAAAAAATCAAACAGGAATTCATACTAGTACTCAATATTTTTACGCAACAACTTGAAACATTTAAACAACCGAATCTTGCACTTCAAAGTCATTCCAGCCAGGCAAACAGGGTGGAAGATCAAGTAGAGAATAAAGCAGTATTATTAGTTGATGACGACCCATTATTCCAGTCAATGCTGGAGATGGTGTTGACTGAGCAAGGTTATAAAGTGTTACATGCAGAAAATGGACAACAGTGTTTTGAGCAGTTGGCAGAAAATTCTATTGATATTATTTTATTGGGCTATGTTGTTGATGACATGAATGGTTTAGATATTTGTCAATGTTTACGAGATAATCGTCAGAATGATTTTATCCCTATTTTAATGGTCACAGGTCTGGAAGATGCAGATTCTATTGAATCTGGTATTTCATCCAATGCAAATGGCATTGTTGTTAAACCAATTAATTTTCCAATTCTATTACAAATGTTGAGATTTCACCTTCATACTGCTGAAAATAACAAATCTTTGCACAGTTTGAGACAACAACTTTCTCACATACAAAACATGACTCAAATAGGAAGCTGGGTATGGGGCAGTAAAAATCAATATTTTGAAGTATCAAATTTTCTAGTTACTATGCTGCAAATAAAACAACCATTGGATCAATTTGGTTTGATGCAATATCTGTCGCTTGTTCACCCAAATGATCGTGAGCAAGTTAACCGTACTATTAATGCTATGCTGACAGGTAAAATGCAAGAGTCTATTAATTACCGTATGGCCATTAATTTCCTTGGAAAACATCATAAGGAAACTGAATATCTTATGGTGAAACAAGAGCTGACATTAAATTCATTTGATGATGATATTGTTGTCGGTACAATTCAGGAACAGACACAGAAAGTAATCGCTGAAAAAGATATTCATCAACTGGCTTTTTTCGATCCATTAACTAAATTATCAAGTAGGGCTTATTTTAAGAAACAGCTAGAGGAAATGATTAATGATGCGGGACGTCGGCAAGAGTCCCTTGCACTATTATATATTGAACTGGATGATTTTCAGGGCATTAAAGAGACCTTAGGATATCATGCGGGTGATGAACTATTGGTTACGATAGCTGCTCGTATTCAACATGTTTTGAGAAATAATGACTGTGTTTCCAGGCTTGGTGAAGATGAATTTGCAATTATTTCAAGTATGGTTCACGATGAATTAAGTGCTGCTATTATTGCTGAACGTCTACTTGAAACAGTCAATCAGATAATAAGTCTCGATACCTATCAATTTAAACCAAAAGTCAGTATTGGAATTGCCTGTTATGCATCAGATGGAAAGACGGCTGAGACTTTGTTAAAGGCAGCAACCAGTGCTCTTTACGATGCAAAATGTCAAGGTAAGCATTGCTATGCTTTTTATCGTCCTCAATTAACACAAAAAGCTGAATCTTATTTTCAAATAGAAAGAGATTTACGTCATTCAATCAGGAAAAATGAGTTAAGAATACATTACCAACCTCAAATTAACTTAACCACTAATAAAATTGAGACTCTTGAAGCATTAGTGCGTTGGCAACACCCTGAAAAAGGACTGATTACTCCTGATGACTTTATTAGTACTGCTGAACGTATAGGTTTTATTGTTGATGTGGACATTTGGGTATTAAAAACAGCCTGCCAACAAGCCGCTGATTGGGTAAAAATGGGGTATAAGCCTTTTAGGCTGGCAGTCAACCTCTCCGCAATGCACTTTAATGATAAAGCTATTATCAACTCTATTTCTGACATCATTACAACAAGCCAATGGCCTGCGGAAAACCTGGAGCTGGAAATACCTGAAAGTGTTGCTCTGTCAGCTCAGCAAGAAGGTTATATTTTAAAGGAACTCCATCAATTAGGTGTTAAAGTGGTTATTAATGGTTTTGGTGTGGGAGCTTCCACATTGAAATCTTTAAAAGAATTACCCATTAACAGTCTCAAAATAGACAAAATATTGATACAGGACATATTGAAGAATAACCAGAGCTTAACTTTGGTGGATAATATTATCAGCCTGGGAAATGCACTTGGGTACAGCATAATAGCTGTAGGTGTCGAATCAGATGAGCAGTTGCAGATGTTGCAAAAATTAAACACATATTTAATTCAAGGGGATTACTTTACTTCGCCTTTACCTGTGGACAAAATGCCAAAAATATTTGAAACAAGCCTGAACAATGGCTTTATTTTGTCTCCTCTTCAACCCTTATAGAGCGCTAATCAATAGTCTTTACTCATTATTTGTTAAGTATTATAATTAAAACATATTGATTTGACACAATAATACAGAGTTTCAGGTAATATAAGTGGCTTCTAATTTAATTGATTTTTTCAAAGATAAGAGTCTTCTATACGCTGAAGACGAGATGGTATCTCGAGCATTATACGAAGATTATCTAAACGATTATTTTAATACGATTTATGTTGCAAAAAATGGCCAGGAAGCATTAAATTTTTATACCGAAAAAAAACCTGACATTCTTATTTTAGACATTAACATGCCTATTTTGAGTGGCCTGGATGTTTGTAAAGCAGTCCGAAAGAATGATAAAGACACAAAAATAATTTTACTGTCAGCTCGTACTGATAAAGAAGCCTTGTTTGAAGCAATTGAACTAGGTTTAACTACATACCTTGAAAAACCTGTTAAGAGAGAGCAACTGAGAGATGCGTTGCTTAAACTTTCTGAAGAATTACGTCAATCCAGTAAAATTTTGTTACGCCAGACCAATGAGCATTCTCATATTTGGGATACCCATAAACGTGAGTTATTCTGTAATTCAAATATTATTTCGTTAACAAAGAAAGAAAAACTACTGTTAGAACTTTTAGTCACCACTCACCATGATAAAGTCACTTATCAACAAATATATGATATCGTCTGGTTTGAAGATTATAATGCAGAAAATTATAGTGAATTATCCATTAAGAGTCTTATAAAAAAACTCCGCTCAAAACTTCCTCCGAATATGATAAAAAACGCCTATGGACTCGGTTATTATTTAGTCTGACTGGTTTATTTTCACCCTCATGAAATCTGTATTTTTGTCATAGTTCTATTAAATGTGATTTATTTCACATTAGTTCACTTTTAAGTCACTATCCATAATTATAATTCTATTTAAGGTCAAAGTTTAGGAGCGCTATAAAAAAGTTGAAACCTTTCAAAAATCAACTTTTTTGTTATTAAAAAATAGTGCCTTGTAATATTAAATAGGATTGTTCCAATGAAACATATAAACATTAGTATACTTCTGCTTATCTTATCTCTTTTTTGCAGTTCACAAATCATTTATGCAAATTCTCAAGAGCCAAAAATAACTCCTGACTTAGTTGATGCTGCTATTCAACAAAAAACACTGATACACCAAGTCCTGGTATCATACCTGCAGATTGGTCAAGTTCAAAATTATGGTAATCCAATTAATATAAGAAAAACTTCAATCATAAACTTTGAAAAAAATCATAGTACGTTAAAAGCTGAACGCTCCATCAGTGCTGAGCTTGCTCAAACACAAATCCTATGGGATAAATTGAAAAGTATTGCTCTTAAACAACCCAAAAAGGAAATGGCAGGAAAGTTAATTAGACTGAATGAAGAAATTGTAGCTCTTTCAAATAAAATAATATCAAGATTAGTCACCAAAAATGGTAATAATAGCGCCTCTATTAATGTGTCAATACAACAAAAAATGCTCAGTCAACGTATTGCCTTATTTATGTTAATGGAAAACTGGGAAAAAAATGGAAACTATACTCAAGAGATGCATTCCAGCTTAAACCAATATTATAAGAACATTCTTTTTTTATCAAACTATGAAAATAATACATTAAAAATTAATAAATCCATTAAATTATTAAAAAAGGATTTCACAGTCTTAATGGCAATTCCTTATCAAGAGGGAGATGAACAAGATTATTCTCTTCCAATCTC
>JADGEK010000189.1 GCA_016744395.1 Gammaproteobacteria bacterium
TCTTCAACAGCAGCTTGATCAGAAGCACGTTCACAACCTAAAGATTTAGCCACACGTAATACATCTTCTTCTGTTTCATTCACTCGCACAAAGAAATCAACTCGGCAGTTGGCTCGAATATTATCCATACAAATCAAACCGTCTGAGCCATTTCGCGCAATGGTTAAACGTTTTACCCGAATATTCATGAATTCTTTACGATTGACAATGGGATAAACCACACCACCACTAAAAGAAACTTTGGCTTTTTTACCCATACCATTAACGATGAGCGCCTGTCCTTGATCGACTTTGACATAAAAACTGACAACAACAGCAGCCATAGCGCCCAGAAAGAGCATAATGCCCCCTGCGACTACGATAAATCCCATAATGCCGTCCATATTGAACTCCTTTTAAATTTATAATTATTACTGTTTATATTGGTTACTAACTATTTCTAATATTGTTTGACATGATACAAATGTTGTTCAATATCATATTCAACTAAAATAACATTATCACCTTTTTTGATGATATTTTTCTGGGTATTTCTTATCTGAAAAATAAAATGGTCACCCTCTTTATTTAATTCTGCTTCACCAAATGAGCTTGTCACTTCAGAGGTAATCACTTGACACACCTCACCAAGCAAATCATTATTTCTTGTTGCGTAACTGACTTTAAAAAAGCGTCTCATGGGTTTGGTTATGGCAATAGTAACAGGTACTGCAACAATAAATGCCACCAAAATAGTGGCCACTGCACCAAACCAAAACATAAAACCAATACTCAGGTAAGACAAAACATACAATGATAAGAGGTAGACAACCAACCAGGCAAATAAGATGATAAAGCTGAAAATTATCGTGATGGGTATACCGACTAAGCCCAGAGCAATCATAACACCAGCTAAACCACCGACAGCACCAGCATCACCGCCATAGTCCATGTCAATATCAAAATCCAAAACTTCAATATCAAACATTCCCAAAATAGTAAAAATCCAATATCCTGCAGTTACCATCAGCAGAACAGTGAAAATAACCGTTGGAAATGAAAAACTAATGGCTAGAAAATTGTCCACTTTAATGTGTCCTGTATTGTGCCAAGATAATAAGAAGTTCCCCTTTGATAATTATCATTTCAGGGGAAATGAAGCAACACTAATCAAATTTAAGATGCTCTATTGCACGCCATTTCAAATATTTTGGTCTGATAAAACGGTTAAATACAAACCAGGCTCCTAAACCGATAAGTGATAGCAATATCAGCTTCCAGCTGATGGCAACCATTATTTTAAGTAAGATGACTGCAGCCAATGCTGCG
The DNA here is from genome assembly GCA_016744395.1 of Gammaproteobacteria bacterium. Classification (GTDB taxonomy): domain Bacteria; phylum Pseudomonadota; class Gammaproteobacteria; order GRL18; family GRL18; genus GRL18. The sequence goes on from JADGEK010000189.1 coordinate 1,309, forward strand.
AAAGAATACATCATTATATTTTTTTAATTCATTGTTCCTTTATCTCCATAGTTAAGGTTTTTAATCTCTCAATGACTTACTTTATAAATCAATTCTTTTTAGGTTTACTATTTTTTGAGTAATAATTTTCTATTTCTCTACTAATTCCTAAACGAAGATAAGCTCTATCAGACGCTTCTATATCATAACGTTTTGCTAATATCTCAGTATCCTCAGGTGTCAAAGACACTGTTAGACGAGGTTTAAGCGGTGGGTCATAATGCAAGCCCAGAATTTTTCTCAGTTGAGACGATGGTGATATACCATTATCTAAAGCTTCCTGTTTCAGTTGTTTTTCGACATAATCTTCAAACTCAAAAGCCAGTTGCATCTTTTTTATCTGCCTATCCGATGTTTTCCAGCGCTCAGGAATTTTAACTTTTTTGTCTATGCTCAAAAGTATCTCTCCGCTTAGGGCAATAGTATGAGAACAATCGTATTACTTTTGTGCCTCAGACTTATAACGATCCAAAACTGATTTGCCATTCGCCTTACTGGAAATAACACCTGCATTGACCAGCTTATCTTTTAAATCGACACTATTGGTTTCTTTAGCAAGATCTCTTGCTGCAGTCATTTTATCTTTACGTTTTTGCTGGCGCTCTTTTATACGCTTGAGTGAATCACTCGCCGATTGTAATGACGAATTGCTACCAGAAAAACGATCAGCGGTTATTTGAGCTGCTTTTTGTGCTGCTTCTGTGGATTTCACAATTGAAATCTCTCGTTCCAACGCTTTCACTTGCTTGTCCGATTCAAGAATCGTCATTTTAAGATCGGCAATTTGTTCAATGTAACTGGCTAATACCGCTTCTTCTGTTTCCAGTTCCATTTCAACTTCTGCAATTTTCTCAGCGGTTTCTGTTGCCAGTGCTTCGTCACCTTGCTCCAACAATTTGCGGATCGCCTGATCATATTCCGCCTGTTGCTTACGTGTGACTTCTACCTGACGTTCCATTTTCAGTTGCTCTGCCATCACATCAGTTAATGATTCTTTTGCATCTTCCTGTGCATCTTTGGCATCGCGTATTTCTTGTTCTAAAATGCGAATGCCCTGGGCATCTATAAAGACATCTTCTGCTTCATGACCGACACCACGTAATGCTGTCCAAACTTTTGTTAAAAATCCCATGCTTGTACTCCTTCGATTTTTATCTTAATTTTCTATTATTTAAATAACAATTAAACAAGTGTATTAGTTTAAAAATGTTTCCATTACTTCCAATGCATCAATCACATTGTCTGATAATGTTTCAATTTCAAGCAGGATATTCTTATCAATCGACTCAGTAGCCATCGCACCAAATACGGAATAATAGGTTCCTGTTTTAGCAAAGGATGAGAGTGGCATTGCCATATTCAATTGCAACATCACTTCATTCACTTCTGCTTTCTTCCCATCTTTTATCTGCTTTTCATCAAATAAGACGGCATTACATAAAATCTGATCGGCACTGGCGGTCACTAAAACAGGAAACTCTTCCCTATCTTCTCTGACAATCGTCAACATCGGAGTTTCATCTGAAGTATCAATTTTAGAAGTGAGACGGGTACCATCAACAGTGATCTGTTTGTTTATCGCAGTATGAACTCTTTCTAATATATCCAACATTTTTATTTTCCTTCACTTAATCGCGTATATACATAATATGTTATTGACATAAAATGTCAAGACATATTATGTCGGAATGTAAGAAGGATAGGCAAAAATGTAGGATATTTCAATACAAAAAAGGAAATTTAGGAATTTTTTTTCAAAAATGAGAAGAAGGTTAAGGTTAGAAGGAAGTACATTTCTGTCTGTCTAGTCATCCATAACTGATAGATAAGCCATAATGGCATTAATTTCTTCTGCCTTCATGGCCGCAAAAATATCAGCATCATCATCATGCTCCCGTTCACTATGGGCAATGTGTTTCATTTGCTTGAGCATATATTCCGTATATTGACCCGTTAACTGTGGCATTACTGAGTTTTTCTTACCCATTCCTTGATCACCATGGCAGGATTTGCACTCTTTTTTATAGATTTTTTCCCCAAGAGTGATATCCCCTTCGGCTTTAGGAATATTAAAGACCTTTTTTGCAATGAGTAATTTTTCATAGGCAGGCATATC
>JADGEK010000190.1 GCA_016744395.1 Gammaproteobacteria bacterium
GCCATCCATGGCTCGAAAAGCCCCATGAACATCAACAAACAAACCAAGCTACTCCTACATCATTTTCTCTCTCAGCGTGGAAAAAGAAAAATCAAAACCAAAGCAAGATCAAAAGCAAAGAAATATTGGTGTTAAAAAACTGTAATTCAAAGTCTAAGTTTGAATTTTTTTGCAGTTGCTTTTGCTCTTCCGCCCTCAGTGAGGAACATGATGCGCGTAGTAGGTGGTGGGGGTTGGTTTATCTTGCTGGGGCTTTGCTCGGCATGGATGCCGAGGTAGAGCGCTACAGGGATGTACTTGAGTGTCCCCAGCATTATAAACCAACCCCCACCACCTACGATTTCACAAGCTCACCATCCTTCCGAACGCCATCTTTAGCCTGTGTTCCTCATCCCACCCGCAATCGCATTAATCGATCTCAACAACGGACTCAACCAAACATCTTGTTCCTCATTGGTCAACTCTTCATCACGATAGCGCTTCAACAAAGTCAGTTGAACATGAACTAATGCGTCCAAGTAAGGTTGACGTCTACTTAAAGATAAATTCAATGTTGGGCTTTGTTCCAATAATTCATTAATTTGAGCCACATTGAAAATACTATCAACGGTGAGTTGATATTCATCTCTTATTAAGGGATAAATGGTGTCACGAGTATTATTATCAAGGCACAGTTCAGAATATTCTTTCGCAATATCCATATCTGCTTTATAAAGTGCCATCTGTGTATTATCAAGTAGAGTACTAAAGTAGGGCCAGTGGTTATACATATCTTTTAGACGTTGCAGATTAGCCTCGTCCTGCTTAATGTATTGGCTTAGAGCAGAGCCTATACCATACCATGCGGGTAGAGTGTGGCGGGATTGTGCCCAGCCAAAAACCCAGCCAATAGCACGAACAGAGTTTTTTGAACGATCACCTGTTTTACGATGTGATGGGCGGGAGCCGATATTCATCAGACCGATTTCACTCACAGGAGTGGCTTCATAAAAGTAGTCTAAAAATCCAGGTGTATTATCAGTCAATGTCCTGTATTGATCTTCACCAATTTGTTTTAATTCAGTCATTGTATCCAAATAATCTGGGTTATCATCTCGTTCTGATTTCACCAGGCAGCTGCTGGATTTCATTAATCCACTGATACCCATAGTCAACTCAAATACAGCTGTTTCACTATTACTGTATTTATTGGATAGAACTTCGCCCTGTTCGGTAAACTTGATTTGTCCGTGAACTGAACCAAAAGGTTGGGCTAAAATTGCTTCGTGAGTTGGGCCTCCACCTCGGCCAATAGTACCGCCACGACCATGAAATAATCGAATATCAATTTCTTTTTCTTTGGCTAACTCTGTTATACGTCTTTGAGCACCATAGAGATTCCAGCTGGAAGCCAGAATACCGCCGTCTTTACAAGAGTCAGAATAACCCAGCATTACTTCCTGTAAGTTACCTGCTGCTTTAAGGTATTTATTGTAAATTTTATTTTCAAACAGTGCCGACATGACGGGTTCGATGTGTTCTAAATCTTCAACGGTTTCAAATAAGGGGGAAACCGTAATATAACAATAAGGTGTCCCTGTTTTATCTTTACCCAACAGGCCAGACAATTTAGAGAGGAGCATGACTTCCATGACATGACTGGCAGTATGAGTCATGGAGATAACATATTGATTAAATAAATTTGTACTGATTTCATTGCGTAAGCGTAAAACAACATCAAAGACCCGTGTGATACTGATGCTTGCCTCAGAGAGTTCTCCCTGATTGAAATGAGGGAGTTCATTTTGATCAATCAGTTTAGATAATAAGGTCATCCGGTTTGTTTCGCTCAGGTGATGATAATCATCCTCCACACCCATGCATTGTAATATGTCTGCAACGGCTTCTGTGTGTTGGGTTGATTCCTGACGAACATCGAGGTGTTCCAGGAAAAATCCAAATGTTTCTGCAAGACGTAATAAATTTTTTAATGGCCCATCGGCTAACTCACAATCATTGTGTGAGCAAAGGGACTCATGAATCAATTTAAGATCGTTATAAAAGTCATCTTCACTCTTATATCCACGGTAATTGGATTGAGCCTGAACGTCTTTAATTTTTGCTTGAACTTGCTCCATACGGTAGATTAATTTGTGACGCATAATAAAGAGCTTTCTGCGGTAGGGCTCAGTAGAGAAAAGGTCGGGGCGCTCTTTGAATAAGTGCTTGTATATCTTATTGTCAACCGCTAATGATTCCATAAAGGCCTCATTAGGTGTGCATAAGGCAATAGAATGTGTCAGCTGATGTGATAAATCATTCACATCACTGATATAACGTTTGATGACTTCACGGCTTTGATAGCGAGCTGCTTTTGCTGTAATATCTGCTGTCACAAATGGGTTTCCATCACGGTCACCGCCGATCCAGGAGCCAAAGTGTAAAAAGGCAGGGATTTTAAATTGATCAGCCTCATCTGGGTAAACACGTTGAATCGCTCGCTCAAGGTATTGATAGATGACAGGAACAGCATCAAAAAGAGATTCACGGAAGTAATACAGGCCATTTTTTACTTCGTCGATGACTTCTGGTTTTTCAGAACGAACTTCATCAGTTTTCCACAGCACATGAATTTCATTATTCAGTTTTTGAGTTAAACTTTCTTTTTGAAGCTGTCCTAAGCGAGGATCATCCAAATCTTTTATAGAAATAAAAATACGGCTCAAGCATTCTAATATGGTCCTGCGTTTCGCTTCAGTTGGGTGAGCAGTAAAGACAGGCATATAGGAAAGGTTGTTTAGCAGCTTTTGAAATTGTTCCGCTGAAATATCCTGATCTTTAAATTGCTTAAGCGTTTCGCTGAAAGAGCCTTCCCAAAGAGACTGATCATTGTTGGCTAGCCGTCTGCGCTCTTTATGTTGTTGCGTTTCTTCAACCACACTGACCAAATTGAAATAGGTACTAAAGGCACGAATAACTTGTTCAAGTGTCTGTGAGTCAAGTTCTTCAATCAGTTGCACCAGTTGCTGGCGCTTGCTTTCATCATGTTCTTTTCGAAGTTCAATATGGCCTGTTCTAAGCTCTTCAACCACATCGAAAACGGTTTCGTTTGTGTGGTTTTTTAATATTTCTCCTAAAGCTGAGCCAATCAGTTTAACCTTAGAACGTAATTCTTTGTCGCCGTGCATAAATAATACCTTTGAAGTGCTGTTTTATTAAGCTATTGTTTTTTTCAAGAAAAATGAGATAAAGTGGAATATTTCAGGAGAATAAAAAATGGATAATATAAACTATAATTGAAAAAATTAGAATAAAACCAGAATTAAATTTGAAATGTCGACGTATTATACTCTATTTTTATAAAAGTGTTAATTTAAGCCCTCTGTTTTAGAGTATTTATTTATTGATTATTTAAATAAGGAATTATTGAAGG
>JADGEK010000013.1 GCA_016744395.1 Gammaproteobacteria bacterium
CCAGCACCCCATGCTGGTGCGCTACCAGGCTGCGCTATGCCCCGAAATCAAGAAGAGGATTTGGGATCAAATACTCTGTTTGAGGCGCACATTATAAACACAGGCAACCTCTATATCAAGCAGTTTATGATGACTAACCTGAACATTGTTTATCATAAAAATTGTACGGACAGCTCAAATCTTAAATACTATTTTTTAGCAACTCAGCTAACTCTGGTTTGCATGAGCCACAGTTAGTGCCTGCTTTCAAGTATTCACCAATTGAATCAACGCTATTTAAGCCCTGCTTTTTTATGCTTTCATTGATTGTTTTTTCACCGACATTGAAGCAGGCACAAATGATTTTTCCTGTATCCTCCTGATCACTGGGCGCTTCACCACGAAGAAGATTATTTCTTTCTTCCTGGCTAATTTCATCTTTATGAAATAGGCTGATTAACCAATCTCTTGGTGGCAGGTTGATATCAGGATAAATAAATAGACAGCTATCCAGACGCTGACCCGACATCCTCACCGCGCGATAATGATTACGAGTTTTGTCATAAAATTCTAGCCAGTTTTCATCTTCAACAGTATGCCCCAATAATTTATGGGCATGTTCGGACCAGTCAGAAGGTGCTTTCAGGCCTGCCACTTCATAACGCCAGAAGCCTTTGCCTCTGGAACGAGACCAATAGTTGGAATAGTTGAGTTCAGGTCGATGACGAGTGATCATAAAGCCAAACCAATTAGCCTGACAGGCTTCAATTGTTGCAATACCATGCTTAGATTCAGGTTGTCCTGAGATTGGATCAACCACAGCCTCAATCAAGCTACCGACTCGTGCCTGACTGCAAAATTGGTCATTCCAATGCATTGGCACAAATAAACTGCCAATTCGTTGTTTGTCGCTAAGACGCGCTCGCACAAAAATTTCTGTGCTCATTTGCTTTGCAGCATTAGAGACAGGGCTAATGACTTTAACCAACTCAGCTTCTGTAACACCCATTCTCAGTGCATCTTCTGGATGGATTTCAACATAAGATTCAATGGTATGAGATGACAATCTGGGTGACATCCCTGTCCTTGTCATGGTATGCCAATGATCACGTACCCTACCCGTATTTAATACAAAAGGGTAATCCACGCTGACTGTATGTTTGGGTGAACGAGGCGTAATAGGAATAAAATGGGCTTTTTTATCCTGAGTGTAAAACTGCCCATCGTCCAAAACTCGAGTAGATTGATTCGAAGCAGGCCAGTCAAGTACAGGCCACTGCAAGGGCTGCAACTCATCATATTGCTGATTGCTGATTGTTGCCAAAGCCGAAATATTAAATAGCCGCGAATTATTATTTTTGAACCCGGACAAACCTGCATGCTCACGAAAAATATCTGCAGGGCAATGGAAATCAAAGTGTTTTTTGAATCCCATTTGTTTTGCAAATTCGGTAATAATCCACCAATCAGGTTGCGCAAGCCCTGGTGCTTTAAGAAAAGGCCTTTGTCTGGAAATACAGCGTTCTGAATTAGTCACCGTACCATCACGTTCTCCCCAGGTTGATGCAGGAAAATTAATATGCGCTAATTTGCTGGTATCGGTTTGTTGAACACAATCAGAGACAATGACTAAAGGACAATTTTTCAATGCTTCTTTTACTTTGTTAGCATTAGGCAAACTCACCACAGGATTCGTTGCCATGATCCATATTGCTTTAATTTTTCCTTCGGCGATAGCATCAAATAATTCGACTGCTTTTAGTCCTTCTGTATCAGGAATTACCGATGCATTCCAAAATTCCTGGACAATTTCGCGGTCTTGTGCAGAGGCAATTTCCATGTGTGCGGCCAATTGATTAGAAAGACCACCGACCTCTCGCCCTCCCATGGCATTCGGTTGCCCTGTCAAAGAAAAGGGGCCCATACCTGGACGCCCTATGCGCCCCGTTAACAGGTGACAGTTTATAATGGCATTTCCCTTGTCTGTACCACTACTGGATTGATTAATTCCTTGAGAGAAAACTGTTACTGTTCGTTCTGTACGAGCAAATAATCGATAAAAACGCTCAACCTCATTCGATGATAGTTCACACTGCTCAGCAACTGATTTGATAGTTGCCGCACTGTTTTTTGCTGACTCAAGAGCCTGCTTGAAACCGCAGGTATAGTTATTTAGATACAGTTGATTCGATTCTCCACTTTGAGCCAACCAAACCAATAGCCCATTAAATAAAACACTATCGCTGCCTGGTTTTAATGCCAGATGACAATCCGAAAGACTGGCGGTTTGAGTAATACGCGGATCAATGCTGACGACTTGTAAATCAGGGTTGAGTTTTTTTGCTTTGGCAATACGCTGATAAAGAACTGGATGACACCATGCGGTATTAGTGCCCGTTAAAACAATGAGTTTGGCTCGTTCAAGATCGTCATAGCTGCAAGGAACAATATCTTCACCAAAAGCCCTTTTATAGGCTGAAACAGCAGAAGACATGCACAAGCGTGAGTTGGTATCAATATTGGCTGAACCGATGAAGCCTTTCATTAATTTGTTGGCAACATAATAATCTTCGGTCAGTAATTGTCCTGATACATAGAAAGCGACAGAATCGGCTCCATACTTATCAATCGTCTCTTTGAACAAGCCCGCAGCCATAGGAATGGCTTGCTCCCAACTGACTTGTTCACCATCAACCTCTGGATATAAAAGCCTTTCATTTAAAGCGACTGTTTCCCCGAGGGCTGTGCCCTTAGAGCAAAGTCTTCCCAGATTGGCTGGGTGCTCTGGATCACCTTTAACCGTCACGATCCCATTTTGATCAACCTGTGAAATCACACCACAGCCTACACCACAATATGGGCATGTTGTTTTTTGGCTGTTAGAATTGCCTTCATTATTAAAGTGAACGGTGTGGTTCAAGTGATAGTGTGCTGGCATTGTAATATCCGCATGCTTTGAGAAATTAAGTTAAAGAGTTTATCAGAAACAGAATGATCAATATTATATCAATTTTTTATCAATCTCATTGAATCACTCACAAAATAGTTTTGAAATGCACCATCTGTTTATGAAACTCTAAAAACACCCTTTCAAAAACGCACCATAGCAGTGCAACCATTTAGAGATAATTTATTTAAATTACTATTTCTTATTAATTTACATAAGCTTGAATATTTTGGCTCAATAAATGCTTAATTACGTCTAATATTAAATTTTTCTCAGAGAGCAACAATATGTCCGATAGTAAACTGAATTTATTTTCCTTTACTGGAAAAACAAAGATTCTACATTTAACCTGGATTGCTTTTTTTATCAGCTTTTTTGTCTGGTTTAATCATGCCCCTCTTTTAATTGTTATAAAAGAATCCCTGGGCCTGACTTCTCAGCAAATAAAAACCCTGTTGATTTTAAATGTGGCACTGACCATTCCTGCTCGAATTATCATTGGCATGCTAGTGGATAAATTTGGTCCTAAGCGAACTTATGCCACATTATTAACCATGGGCAGCATCCCCTGTTTTATGTTTGCTCTTGCCGACACATTTGAGCAATTGGCATTAGCTCGTTTTTTACTGGGCTTTGTAGGCGCTGGTTTTGTCATCGGTATTCGTATGATGGGTGAATGGTTTCCAGCCAAGCAGGTTGGTGTTGCTGAAGGCATTTATGGCGGCTGGGGTAACTTTGGTTCAGCAGCTGCGGCCATGAGCCTACCCACAATTGCTTTGGCTTTTGGTGGTGAAGATGGCTGGAGGTATGCAGTTGGCCTGACAGGTGTTATCGCTTTAATCTATGCTGCGATATACTTCTTTAGCGTGACTGACACACCCAAAGGTTCTACTTACTTTAAACCTAAGCGCATGGGTGCCATGGAAGTGACCTCTAAAGGGGATTTATACTTTTATATTCTAATGTCCATTCCAATGTATGCCACATTAGCATTACTGACATGGAAACTTTCTCCTGCAGGTGTCAGTTTGTTGGAAGCCAATACAGCCTATATGATTTATACAGGTATTGGTGCTTTGTTCTTATTTAATGTTTATAAAATATTCCACATCAACAATGAGCATTTAAAAGAAGAAATTCCTGAAATTCACCGCTATAAGTTTAAACAGGTTGCCATTTTAGACCTGGCCTATATGGTGACTTTTGGCTCTGAATTAGCCGTTGTTTCCATGCTGCCTCTATTTTTCTATGATACTTTTAATGAGACTCATGGTGTCACAGCGGTCATGGCAGGTTTATTGGCTTCAGGTTTTGCTTTTATGAATCTGGTGGCTCGACCTGGTGGGGGCCTCATTAGTGACAAATACGGCCGCAAAAAATCGCTGACTATTTTCTTATTAGGGCTTGTTGCTGGCTACTTTATTATGAGTAACATTGATTCCAGCTGGTCACTTGTTTTAGCCGTTGCCGTTACTATGATGTGTTCTTTCTTTGTACAAGCAGGTGAAGGTGCCGTCTTTGCCATGGTACCACTGATTAAACGTAGAATGACTGGTCAAATTGCAGGTATGGTAGGCGCATATGGAAATGTCGGTGCGGTATTATTCCTCACTGTTCTTTCATTTGTTTCACCTGCTACTTTCTTTTTAACCATCGCAGGTTCTGCACTGTTTGTTCTGGTCGCTATTCAGTTTATTGAAGAACCTAAAGGGCATATGGCTGAAGTGTTGCCCGATGGTACTGTAGAAATGATTGAGGTGGATTAATATATGGTAGAGACAAGGCATGCCTTGTCTCTACGTTGGTTTACTGTAAACTGTTCTGTATTTTACGAATAAGACCTTATGAAAAAAAAACTGGAAATTAGTCTCGGCTCTTTTAGCGATAAAGGCATTAAGGCTGACAATGATGATTGCCTCGCCTCTCAGGTACCAGAAAGCCATGTCCTGAAAAACAAAGGGATTGTTGTCGCGATTGCAGATGGCATGAGCTCAAGTGAAGCTGGTAAAGAAGCCAGTCATGCCTGCGTCAATGGCTTTATTAATGATTACTACAGCACGCCCGATTCCTGGACGGTGCAAAATTCAACACAAAAAATTCTTTCCGCACTTAATAGCTGGTTATACAGTCGTGGACACACTGATTATCAAAGTACGAAAGGCATGGTCACCACTCTAACCATTTTGATTCTAAAATCAACGACAGCACATATTTTTCATATCGGTGATTCTCGTATTTATCGCCTTCGTGATGGCGAGTTTGAGCAATTAACACGCGATCACCGATTCTGGATATCCGATGAGAAAAACTACCTGAATCGTGCCATGGGCATCGATCTGCATTTGGATATTGATTACCGCAAAGTCCCATTGGAAAAAGATGATATTTTTTTATTATCCACCGATGGTATCCATGATTTCATTTCTGCAAAATCATTAAAAGAAATTCTCAATAGTTCCAGCAGCAAAAACTATGACAGTGATTTACTCAAACAAAAATGCACCGAAATAGCCCAAGAGGCCAGTAACAACAAAAGTGATGACAACCTGAGCCTGCAATTACTAAAAATTAAGAACTTGCCACTCTCTGAAGAAAAAGAGGTCTTGCAAAAAGCACATGAGCTGCCCTTCCCACCACCACTAGAGCCAGGGATGATTTTTGATGGCTATATAATACTCAAAGAGCTTCATGCCAGCAATCGTACGCAAATTTATTCAGCAATACATCAGGAAAGTAATACCCAAGTGATCCTAAAAACACCTTCGGTCAATTTTGAGGATAATGAACATTTTATTGAGCAGTTTCTGCATGAAGAGTGGGCAGGTAAGCGTATTGACTCACCCTATGTGTTAAAAGTCATCACTCCAGAGAAAAAACCTCACTCACTTTATTATGTCACTGAGTTTCTTGAAGGTGTGACTCTGCGTGAATGGATGCAACAGAATCCTCTGCCCTCAGTTGATCTTGTCACACCAATTGTTAAACAAATAGCCCAAGGTTTACGTGCTTTTCACCGACTTGAAATGCTTCACCAGGACTTAAAACCTGAAAATATTATTATCAGCTCAGAAGGGAAAGTAAAAATCATTGATTTTGGTTCGGTAAAAATTGCCGGCATTAATGAATTGAAAAAAAGTACCAGTGATGAAGAAAATATTCTGGGTACTGTCAACTACAGCGCACCCGAATTTTATCTGGGACAATCAGGTGGTGAGCGTAGCGATTTATACTCTCTTGCAGTCATTACATATGAATTGCTTAATAACAGCCTCCCCTTTGGTAAAGAGATGCCCGATAAAGCCAACTACAGGCAGCTTTCCCAATTACAGTACGTGGCCAGTATTCATCAAAACCCCATGGTGCCGAACTGGATGGATGGCGCAATCAAAAAGGCACTCTCATTAGATATTAAAATGCGCCATGAAGATGTATTTGAGTTTTTACATGATCTCCAACATCCTAACCCGCACTTTCTCAATACAACAGCCGTTCCTCTGATTGAACGAAACCCAATGCTCTTTTGGAAAAGCCTGAGTATTCTTTCATTGCTCATCAACTTAATTCTACTTTATTATTTAACAAAAAATTAGCCTTTAAATCGAGTGCTAGAATACTCGACTATAAACTCGCATCATTACTCGTTCTCAAGTAAAATAAATGCATCAAAAAAGGATGAAAGGTTTTCTACTATGGCCAGTAATGCATTTAACTTCCAAAGTTTTATTATACGTCTATTGTTTGCACTCATTTTAGTTTTCGCGACATACAACCCCAGTGGTTACTCATTTTATGACTGGTTATACATTGGCCTGGAATCAGGCTTTCAACCTTTAATGGCCTTTGCTGGAATTATTTTAACCATTGGTTGGGTCGTTTATATTCGTGCTACTTTGACATCACTGGGTATTATCGGCTTAATTCTGGCTTTTGCTTTTTTTGGCACACTATTATGGATGGTCATTGATTGGGGTATTGTCCCAGCTGATAGTATTCAAACCATCACCTATATCGTTCTCAGCCTGCTATCAATGGTTCTTGCTATTGGTATGTCCTGGTCACATATTAGACGTCGCATGTCAGGTCAGCTTGATGTGAATGATGTTGATGAAGAGGTAAACTAATAAAACTCATTATATTGCAATTTGATCATTTATTGTGAATTGTAAATAAACAGTGCTAAATATCTGAAAAACTTGTTATTTGCCACTGTTTTGCTATTCTTAACTTACTTTTATTGAGAAGAATTTTAACTTACAAAACAAAAACTCTTCTACGGATAACAAAGAGCCTATATGTCCCGACTGGATCTTTCAAAAATACGTTTTCTTATCATTGATGATTTTGCCAATTATCGCTCAATGTTACGTTCCATACTCGTCAGTTGTGGGGCTCTTGAAATTGAAGATGCAAGGGATGCCAAAGAAGCACTAAAAAAAGTCACCTATAATAAGTTTGATGTCATTTTATGCGACTATAATCTCGGTGAAGGCCAAAATGGTCAACAATTACTCGAAGAAATCATGCACCGCCATCTAATTCCCTATGGCACCATTTACATCATGATCACTGCAGAAAACACTCAAAGCATGGTGATGGCGGCAGTTGAATATCGCCCTGATGGCTATTTAAATAAACCTTTTCCTAAAGATTTATTACTCAAACGTCTGGAAATGCTGGTGGATAATAAAGCCATCATGAAAGACATCTATAAAGCCTACAATAAAAAATCTTATCTCTCTGCTCTCAGCATTGCCGATGAAAAAATGGCACAGCATAAAAAACAAGCTTTAGACATTGGTAAGCTTAAAGGTGAAATAGCTTTAGCAGCTAATGAACTGGATATCGCGCAACAAGTCTATGATCAGGCTCTTTCTGTCAGAGATTTTCAATGGGCAAAAGTGGGCAAAGCAAAAGTACTATTTGCACGCAAAGACTTTGAGCAGGCGCAATCACTTCTGGAAGAGGTTATAGAAGAAAATAAAAATTACATTGAAGCTTATGATTTACTGGCAAAAATATTAGAACTGCAAGGTAAAGCAAAAGAAGTGCAAAGCGTACTCAGCAATGCAACAAAAATATCCCCCAATACCATATCCAGACAGCAACATTTGGCTCAAGTTGCTATAAAAAACAATGATTTTAATACTGCTGAAAGATCTTTAAAAAGAGCGGTAAGCCAAGGAAAAAACTCATGCTTTGGCAGTGTCGGTGATAATATGAATCTGGCCAAACTCTATGTTGAAAATGGCAAAGGAAAACAGGCGGTTCAAACAATTACTACAGCTCAAAAAATCTATAAAAAAGACAAAAGTTCACTATTGCATACCAAATTTGTTGAAAGCATGACTCAAAATAAATTGGGTAATGAAGACAAAGCTCGTGAACTATTCCAACAGGCCATTGCCAATATTCATGGCCCCTTATCAGAGTTACCACCCGAACTGCAAAACGATCTCATTGCAACCACCGAGGACTTGGGTGAAACAGAATTAGCTGAAGCCTTAAAAGATGATATCAAGAATAAAGATGGTCATGTTCATGCCGAAGAAATGGCCAAAAAATATCATTATTTACTACAAAATGGTAAAGGTATGAGACTTTATAATAGCAATCATCTGCTTGAATCCATGGGAATATTTGAAGATGCAGCCAACAACCTGCCTGATCGACTTTCTGTCAATATGAATGCAGCCCAAGCATTTATATTTTATATAAAAGCAACAGGAAAAAATGACGAACTGCTTGACAAAGCAAGGCACTTTCTTGATATCAGCCACAACCTTGATGAAAATAATGAAAAATATCAAAAACTGGAAACCATATATTCGGAACTCAGTTAATGAGCAGTTCTGATACGAACAAAGAATTAACATCAGAACAATTCAAGTCCGTGCTAATGTCTTTTATTCATGACATAAAAAACTCTCTACTCATGTCTCTCAGTAGTCTCGAAACACTTTATGAAGATCTTGAGTGCATTCAGCCAGAGCAAAAACAAAGCATTGCCCTGATCCAATATGAATTACACCGTATTAATAATTCTCTGGTGCAATTACTATCCTTATACAAAATGGAAACTCATTTATTTTCAGTGAATGCCGATCAATACAACCTTTATGACTTTCTTGATGAGCTGATAATTAATAATAATCTGGTACGATCAAAGCAGCACTTTGAGATTAAAATGGACTGTGAAGAAGATCTTGAGTGGTTTTTTGACAAAGATTTAATTGCAACTATTGTAAATAGCACGATCAATAATTCAATCCGTTATGCCCAGAATAAAATTATCCTCAGTGCAGCAATAGAAAACAATTTTTTAAAAATTACCATTGAAGATGATGGTAATGGTTTTCCTGAAAAAATGTTCGTTCAGGCTGACACTCTTGAGACAGCCATTAATATGCAATCTGGCAGTACAGGTCTAGGCCTGTATTTTGCTGACAAAATTGCGAACATCCATAAAAATAAAGAGCGATGTGGCTCTACAACGATTGATAATCAATCACAGCTAGGTGGCGGACGATTCAGTCTGATGTTACCCTAAAAAAGCTCAAGACATATCAGATATCAGGCATAAAAAAAGACTGTATACCGTATCATTATAATGAGAGGTAAAACAGCCTTTTTATGTCAATGCTTACTCTTATTGCTATCTCAAAACTTATTCAGCTTCAATCATAACCTTAACAGTTGCATTCACATCTGTGTGCAAGTGAATATCGATGTCATACTCACCTAACTCACGAATTGCACCTTCTGGCATACGAATTTCACGCTTTTCAACGTTAGCGCCTGCAGCAGTTAATGCTTCAGCAATGTCACCATTACTGACAGAACCAAACATACGACCTTCGTCGCCAGCTTTACGAACAATAACAACTTCTTTATCGTTAAGTTCTGCAGCACGAGCATTTGCAGCCCCTAAAGATTCAGCAGCAGCAGCTTCAAGTTCTGCACGACGTCCTTCAAACATGGTGACGTTTGCTTCAGTCGCTGGTAATGCCTTACCCTGTGGTATCAAAAAATTACGTCCAAATCCTGCTTTTACAGAAACCTGATCGCCTAATTGACCCAGCTTGTTGATTTTTTCTAATAGAATAACGTTCATATGAACTCTCTCTAAATTTAAACTGTCTTTAAGTCAAACTCATTCTTTCGTTATCTTCTCATTAGTAAAGAAAAGAAAAGAAAACATATTAAAAGAATTAATCGTGACTATCAGTGTATGGAAGTAAAGCCAGGTAACGAGCACGTTTAATTGCTGTTGACAGCTGACGTTGGTATTTAGCACTAGTACCAGTGATACGACTAGGTACAATTTTACCGTTTTCCATGACATAATTTTTAAGGGTTGCTAGATCTTTATAATCGATCTCGGTAATACCCTCAGCAGTAAAACGACAGTATTTTCTACGACGGAAATAGCGTGACATTTTTCTTCACCTTTTCTTTTTAATCTCTATTGAATACATCAAAGTTCTTCTTTTTCAAATCAATCATATCTTTCATTGACTAAAAAAGGCTTTGATCGAATTATTAACCTTACTGCTTAAATCAACAGTTTGCCCTTATTCGGCAGCTGCAGCAGGAGCGCTTTCTTTCTTTTCAGAAGAATGAGCTGGGCTTTTTTGATTTGAAGAGTCAGATACTGAATCTTCTTTCTCTTTAACTAAAGGAGAAGCATCTGTATACGGACCTTTCATAGAGATGATCAGGTTACGAATAACGGCATCATTAAATCTGAAAGCATGAGTCAGTTCATCAATGCTTGCTGGTTCACACTCAACATTCATTAATACATAATGTGCTTTATGGATTTTGTTAATTGGATAAGCCAGTTGACGGCGCCCCCAATCTTCCAAACGGTGGATAGTGCCACTAGCAGATTCAATTGTTGAACGGTAGCGCTCTATCATAGCAGGTACTTGTTCACTCTGATCTGGGTGGACAAGAAATATAATTTCATAATGTCTCATTTAGACAATCCTTACGGGTAATTAGCCTTTAAGAGTGGTTAATCAGCTTTCCATCAATAAAATCATAACAATTTCAGACAAAAAGCAAGGAAATGACAGGCCCAATGGCTGTCAAGGTGCGGTATTATATTACTTTATTAAGGGGAGTTCAAGACTCAATTTAGAGAAAATTTAAATGTTTATTGTCGAACTTCTCAAGAATACAATCATATTAAACCTTCATAAAGAAGTGATAGAAGAGCAGTGCCTCATTTGTCCGATATTTCGTTCAAAAGCTCCTCTAATTCAGCTTGTATTAGTTTGGGATTGCAATTCACTTTATCATTATCCACTTGAGAGTCGGGCACTGAATCAGATGTTAAGTCTAAGTTACCTAAAAACTCTTTAACTGTAATTTCGACATCAATTGCAAAAGTTGTTTTACCATTCTCTCGTTTAAAACGTTTAATACGAGTACTACCAGCTTTATGAGCAATCTGACGTAATTCAGTTTCTGTTCCAGCAATTCGAATTTTCAGCATAGTCCATTCCTTTTAAATCTAGCCTGTCCTCATATTTTTAACATATATAGAGACGGCACCGCAATCATTTTAAAACAATATTGGGGTCGTTTGCAGTCAAGATACTAGCCTGCATTACGCTGACGAACGGCTTCAAACAAGCCAATACCCGTTGCAACTGACACATTCAGGCTTTCGACACTGCCCACCATGGGAATTTTAACCAGAGCATCACAGTTTTCTCTGGTCAGTCTACGCATTCCCTTCCCTTCAGTCCCCATCACTAAAGCAAGCGGCCCCTTAAGATCAGTACTATAGATTGTATTATCTGTTTCACCAGCAGTGCCTACAATCCAAATCTGATAACTTTTTAATAATTTTAAGGTTCGAGCCAGATTAGTGACTTGAATAAGGGGCACACTTTGATCCGCGCCACAAGATACCTTACGCACAGTAGGAGTGAGAGACACCGAACGATCTTTAGGGACAATAATTGCGTGAACACCTGCTGCATCCGCAGTACGTAAACAAGCACCTAAATTATGAGGGTCCTGAACGCCGTCCAGAATCAATAAAAGAGGGGGAACGTCAAGTTGTTGTAACAAATCATCCAGAAAGCTTTCTGATTTAACTTTAGGCGCTTTACTTTGAGCCACCACTCCCTGGTGATTACCAGACGTCATTTCATCCAGTTTTTTTCGCTGAACAAAAGTGATGTTCACTGACTTCTTTTTTGCTAACTCAATAATCGCAGTAATACGATTATCTTTTCGACCTCGATCAACAAAAAGAGCGGAGATTTGCTCCGAAGCGATCTTTTCTCCAATGGAGTGATCGCCACCAGAATGCTTCCCATCAGAGCAATAGTTTAAAGCAGATTTTACGGCATGAATGCCAAAAATCAATTCACCCATCGACGTCTTCTATTACGTTTCTTTTTCTTTTTCTTTTCAGAAGCAGAATCTTGAGAACCTGACGCATCAGTACCTGAGTTTTGAACTGATTTTTCTGAAGTTTGTGATTTTTTCTTAAAGTTTTTCTTCTTTTTACCCTCAGGTTTCGGGTGACTCAGACCTTGTGGAACAAAATCTATTTTTCTCTCATCCAGATTCACTGCTGCGACCTTGATGCAAATTTTATCACCCAGTTGATAAGATTTACCTGTTCGCTCGCCCTTCATTTTATGGCTCATTTTATCAAAATGATAATAGTCATCTTTAAGTGCCGTAATATGAATTAAACCTTCAACGTGAATATCATCAAGGACAACAAATAAACCAAAGCCAGTTACAGTACTGATACGCCCTTCAAATTCTTCTCCAACCTTATCCAGCATATACTCACATTTCAGCCAATCAGTTGCATCACGAGTGGCATCATCAGCACGTCGCTCAGTAATTGAACAATGTTGTCCTAAATCAGACATTTGCTCTTGAGTATAATTATAAGTCGAAGCATTTTGCCCACGAACAAGGTGTTTAATTGCACGGTGAACTAATAGGTCAGGATAACGTCGAATCGGTGAAGTAAAGTGAGCATAAGCATCAAACGATAAGCCAAAATGCCCTACATTTTCTGCTTCATAAACAGCCTGAGATAAACTGCGCAACATGACAGTCTGGAGAACTTCAAAATCAGGGCGTTCTTTTATCTCATTGAGCAATTTAGAGTAGTCTTTAGCCTGAGGCTCATCACCACCCTCTAAGGTAATTCCTAAAGGCGATAGGAATTCTTTCAATGCTTTGAGTTTTTCGTCAGTTGGACCTTTATGATTGCGGTACAATGCCGATATTTTATTTTCCAAAAGGAAGTTTGCCGCACTGACATTAGCAGCCAGCATACATTCTTCAATTACCCGGTGAGCATCGTTTCGAATGATTGGAGATAATTTTTCAATCTTTCTATGCTCGCCAAACACAATTTGTGTTTCAACCGTTTCAAAATCAATAGCACCGCGTTGTGAACGTTTCTTAGCCAAAACTTGATAAAGCTGATAGAGTTCATGCAAATGAGGTAATAGGTGAGCGTATTGATCACATAATTCAGCGTCCCCCTCAATAACCATGTCAGCCACTTGATTATAAGTCAGTCGTGCATGTGAACGCATCAAACCTTCACTGAAGCGATAGTTAACAACCTCACCCGCGGCAGTGATATCCATCTCACAGACCATACACAACCGATCCACTTCAGGATTGAGTGAGCATAAACCATTAGAGAGAACTTCTGGTAACATCGGAACAACACGACCAGGAAAATAAACGGAAGTACCACGACGCTTTGCCTCAGCATCCAATGCCGTACCACGTTCTACATAAGAAGAGACATCAGCAATGGCAACCCATAAACGCCAGCCACCAATATTAGGGCCAGACTCTATTTTTTTACAGCAAACAGCATCATCAAAATCTTTAGCATCAGCACCATCAATGGTCAGTAATAAATGATCACGAAAGTCTTCACGCCC
This sequence comes from Gammaproteobacteria bacterium, assembly GCA_016744395.1. Classification (GTDB taxonomy): domain Bacteria; phylum Pseudomonadota; class Gammaproteobacteria; order GRL18; family GRL18; genus GRL18. Next base: position 13,873 of record JADGEK010000013.1, read on the forward strand.
TGCTTTGCTTGCTTCTGGCACAGAAGCTTCTAAATCACCAATTTCAGCTTCAAGCATAATTGGCCATTCATGAGGTATATTATAGCTTCGAATCGCAACATCGATTTCCTGACCAGGCTCCATATGCCCACCCAGATTTTGAATCACACGGCCTTTAGCACGTTGGAAGCGAGTAGGAAAATGAAGAATCTCAACCATAACCATTTGCCCTGCTTCGGCACCATAGGTATGTTCTTTTGACACCACAATATCATGGTTAATGCGTTTGTGATCCGGGACCACCATCAGCACTCCATCACGATCTTCCAGTTGGCCGACAATGGTACCCATATTGTGTTCAATAATTTTAACCAGGGAACCTTCACGACGCCCCTTTCTATCAGTACCAGCCAAACGTACCTGTACTCGATCACCATGAAACAACATACGCATATCGCGCATACCTATAAAGAGATCACCACCACCATCTTCTGCAAGCATAAACCCAAAACCATCTGGGTGAGCTGAAATAATGCCTTCAAGCACTTCAAGTTCAGAGATTAACTCATAGCATTTACGCTTATTGAAAAATAACTGACCATCTCGTTCCATAGCACGTAATCGACGACGTAATCCTTCTTTTTGATCAGGATTTTCCAATTTTAATAATTTTTCAACTTGAAATCGATTAATAGGTTCTGGCTGTTCTGCCAAAAGATCGAGAATAAATTCTCGGCTAGGAATGGGATTATCGTAATTTTTCGCTTCGCGTTTTGCGTAGGGATCCGACTTTTTATTAAAGGGCTTGCTCGCTTTATTACCTGGTTTATTACCCGGCTTCTTACCAGAGTTTTGACTCATATTTGTCCTTGAATTTTGATGATAGATCGTCACACATAACGTTGTTATGATGTGTTAACCTATCATCAAACCATTTATTCAAATGGGTGATTTAATATAATCGTTTCATCACGATCAGGGCCAGTTGAAATAATGTCAACTGGCGTTTTTGTTAGTTCTTCTATGCGCTTTAAATAGGCTTTTGCATTATCAGGTAGTACATCATAGGATTCAGCACCAACCGTTGATTCAGACCAACCAGGCATTTCTTCATAAATGGGCACACATTTATCATAAAGATCAGCGCCAATTGGTGGTGTAGTAATCGTCTCGCCATCAATATCATATGCCGTACAGATTTTTAATGTTTCCATGCCATCTAAAACATCCAGTTTAGTGATACACATACCTGTGACGCTATTAATTTGATTAGAGCGGTTTAATGAGACAATGTCTAACCAACCGCATCGACGTTCACGACCTGTTGTTGCACCAAACTCATGACCTTTCTCACCCAAATATTGACCAATATCATCAAAAAGTTCAGTTGGAAATGGGCCAGAACCAACACGCGTTGTGTAAGCCTTTGTAATGCCAAGAATATAATCAAAATATTGCGGGCCAACACCTGAACCACTGGCAGCACCGCCTGCTGTAGTATTCGATGATGTCACATAAGGATAGGTACCGTGATCAATATCCAGTAATGCGCCCTGTGCACCTTCAAATAAAATGCTATCGCCATTCTCACGATACTTGTGCAGAACTTCTGTCACATCGGTGATCATCGGACGAATTTCATCGGCATAAGACAGTGCTTCATCTAATGTACTTTGATAGTCAACCGTATCGGCCTTGTAGTAATGTTCCAAAGCAAAGTTATGATATTCCATCACTTCTTTTAACTTACTGGCAAACAGATCTGCATTAAGTAAATCACCAACGCGTAGACCTCGACGAGAGACTTTGTCCTCATAAGCGGGCCCAATACCACGACCTGTTGTACCAATCGCTTTTTTGCCACGGGCAATTTCACGGGCCTGATCAAGTGCCACGTGATAAGGCATAATCAAAGGACAAGCCTCACTGATCATCATTCTTTGTTTTGCATCAATACCCTGCTCAGACAACTCTTTAAGTTCTTTGACCAGTGCATCCATTGCCAGAACAACGCCATTACCAATTAAACATTTCACATTATCTCTGAGGATACCTGATGGGATAAGGTGCAATACAGTGGTTTTGCCGTCAATAACTAATGTATGACCTGCATTATGACCACCCTGAAAGCGGGAAACAGCGACGGCTTTATCTGTCAGTAGGTCAACCACTTTTCCCTTACCTTCATCACCCCATTGTGAACCGATGATGATGACATTTTTACCCATGTGAATATCCTCAATAAATTAAAATTTGATACTGTCAATAAAAAAGATTATAGAGTCTTTAAAAAAATTAAAGGTTTCTCTCAACAATCTGCCATTGACCTGATTCATTACTCAAAATATGTGTACAATCTGTTGCTTGTGTTTCTGAGTCGTTATTTGCTAATTCACAAATCACTCGTGCGCCTTTCTGACGTAAGTCACTCACCATTACCAAAAGTTCGGGATCCTGAACCGCAGGCGCAAAAATAGACTCTATTGTTTTCACTTGCTTTGGATTATTTCTAATGGAAACCAATTGGTTTAGATCGGAACTAAAGCCTGTTGCAGCTCGTGAACGGCCAAAAGTTTCGCCAATACCATCATAACGCCCGCCCTGAGCAATTTCTTGCCCATGACCAGGTAGGTAGGCAGCAAAAACAACACCCGTATGATAGTTGTAACCACGTAATTCAGACAGGTCAAAATATAAGTTTTGTTCAGGAGCCCTGGCAAGCAGTCCTTTAGCGATAGCTTCAAGGTTGTCAAGTTCTTTATGAACTTCATCACCTTTTAAAATCTGGCGTGCATTGTCTATTACTGAAATATCACCATTAAGATCAACTAAAGCGATGAATTGCTGCTTTTGCTCATCACTAATAGACAATGACTTTAAATATTCAGAAAGTTCTGTGACGGCTTTTCGTTGCAGTGCATCAAATAAAGTTTCTTCTTCTAATTGGTTCAGCTCTGCTTGAATCGCTAAACTGCGAAAAATACCCACATGCCCCAAATCAATATGACAATTTTCAAGTCCCACTGACTTCAATGTCTCTATCATCAAGAGTAGCACTTCAATATCACTGGCAGGGCCGCTATGTCCATAAAGCTCGATGCCCACTTGTAAAGGACTACGTGATTGATTGAAGCCTTCAAGGCGAGTTTTCAAAACTTGTCCGACATAACAGAACCGCGATGGGTGATCTGTTTTTATATGATGAGCATCAATTCGAGCAATCTGTGGCGTCATGTCGGCACGCACACCCAGAAGTTTACCTGAAATTTGATCAGTTAGGGTGAATGTCATCAATTGTAGATCATGTCCTGTACCCGTTAGTAACGAGTCAAGAAAATCAATCATTGGGGGCTCAACAAGGTCGTATCCCCATGTCTGATACAAATCCAGTAAAGCACGACGCTGTGATTCGATTGTTAATGCTTGTGGTGATAAAACTTCCTGAATACCTTCAGGCAATAACCAACGATCTTTATTTAACATATTAAGCTATAGTATCTCATTTCAGCTCGACTGAGCTTTTAATAAAACTGACATTAAAAACACTTACTTTAAAAATATTGGTGAATCAATGTTTTAGCACATAAATAGCAATAGCCCCGATGACCATACTAATGATCCCGGTCCATCGCAACTGCTGTTCAGTCATTTCAGAAGCACTGAGCATCATTTGCTTAAACATCTTTGGATTCAGTATTGGCAATAAACCTTCCAATACCAACATCAAAGCACCTGCAATTAGGATTTCATGCCACATAAACAAAAAAAATCCGGATTTTAACCAAACCCGGATTCTATACTATTTTACCTGCAGATTGTACTAATTTATTCAGCTTTTAACATCCCCATTCTCTTATTGAGTATAATGGGGATGTTAAAGCATCTAAATTACTGCTTACCCTGAATATTTTTAAAGTAATCAAAGAAGTCAGAATCAGGCTCAACCACCATAATATCTGAAGCACTACCAAAGGTGTTTTTGTAGGCATTTAAACTACGGTAAAAAGTAAAGAATTCTTTATTTTGTCCATAGGCAATGGCATAAATATCAGCGGCTTTTGCATCACCCTCACCTCGAATTTGCTCTGCCTGTTTAAAAGCATCCGCTTTAAGTATTGTGACTTGACGGTCAGCTTCAGCTGTAATTTTAGCCGCACTTTCATTACCTTGAGCTCTTAACTCTTTAGCAATTCGAGTTCTTTCCGTTTCCATTCGACGGAAGATCTTGTCACTGACTTTCGGAGGAAATTCAATACGCTTAATACGAACATCAACAATTCTGACACCGAATGCTTTCACATCGATATTAGCAGATTTATTAATGTCATCCATAATCACATGACGTTCACCAGAAATCACTTCATACATATTGCGTCGACCAAATTCGTTACGCAGACCCTCTTTAACGATGGTTGCAATACGTTCTTGAGCAATATCCATATCTCCACGCATGGAAACATAAAAAGCTTGTACGTCTTCAATCTTCCACTGAATGAAGGAATCAACGACAAGAATTTTCTTTTCCTCAGTCAAATAATCTTCTGGCTTGGCATCAAATGTTTGAATACGGTTATCAAACTTGCGCACATTGGTTACAAACGGAAGCTTAACATGCAATCCAGCATCATAATTGGCATTTTGAATTTTACCAAATTTAAATAAAATAGCGGCTTCGGTTTCAGACACAGTAAACAATGAAGCTGAACCGATAATGCCCAGTATCAATACTGCTATGGCAACTAATAATTTCATTAACGTCTCTCCCTGATAGATGGTCTGGCACGTGAGCTATCAGAACTGTTTGAACGATATTTAGATGCGCTGTAATCAGATTGCTTGCTACCCTTCTGGTACTTATCACTACCCACTGGGTTATCATCTGTGACAGGCATGCTAATTGAACCCCGCATCATTTTATCTAAGGGTAAATACAATAGATTGTTACTGCCCTTAGTATCAATCATGACTTTACTGGTTTTACTGTAAACGACTTCCATAGCATCCAGATAGAGGCGATCACGAGTCACTTCCGGTGCTTTTTCATATTCCGTCAAAACACTTAAAAAGCGTGATGTCTCACCCTCAGCTTCTGCAATGACACGACCATTATAAGCTTGTGCACCAGCAACCTGACGCGCTGCAATACCGCGAGCTTTAGGTATGACATCATTACTATACGCTTGAGCTTCATTGATATAGCGCTCTTTATCTTCTCGCGCAGCATTCACATCTTCAAATGCATCTTGAACCTGAAGGGGTGCCTTAGCACTTTGCAAGGTAAATCGAGTAATAATTAAACCAGTTTTATAGCGATCCAGAATTTTCTGAGCTAAAGAACCAATCTTAGACGCAATATCACTACGTCCTTCCGTCAAAATGAAGTCCATTTCGTTTTTACCAACAATTTCACGCACGGCACTTTCTGAGACTTGTCTTAAAACCAGCCCAGGATCACGGACATTGAATAAGAAATGTTCTGCATTACTTACTTTGTATTGCACTGCCACTTTAATCTCAACAATGTTTTCATCTTTAGTCAACATGTGAGCTTCATGTTGATTACCACCAATGCTTAAGCTTCGTGAAGCACTGACATCAACCAACTGGTATTGCTGAATCCCTGGCACATACCATTGAAGACCTGCATCAACCGTTTTATAAGCTTCTCCAAACTGGAGGACGACCGCTTTTTTACCTTGATCAACGGTATAAATACCAGATAAGGCCCAGACACCAAGAGCAATCACTCCAATGATGACATAGAGATATGTAGGTGGTGGGTTACTACCAAATCGATTGTCTCCAGAACCATTATTTCCAGAACCACCTTTTTTACCACCAAATAATTTACCAATTTTATCATTGAGGTTTTTTATAACTTCGTCCAGATCAGGAGGACCTTGATCGTTGTTATTTTTATTTCCCCAAGGGTCATTGTTTTTTGGACCGCCAGGTTCATTCCAGGCCATTTAATACTCCAATTTTGTTCATTATTCTCTCAAATAGGGAATAAACTTAAAAATCCTGTCACCAGGATGAATATTCTTAATCCACTGCAAGACATGCGTTTAATATAAATGGTCTCTAAAACCAAGTACTCACGCAAGCTGTCTAACACTAAATAAAGTAAAATTTTATAGGACTCAATCCGAGGTGTCTACCATTTTTTCATCAATTAATAAGTCACTAAAACCTGACTTCTTTGATAAGTAGTCAAAATCTCTTGATGTCGTTTCAATAGAAACGAACCAATCACCTTCTTCATTGTAGTTTTCTTCCAGGATATCAACCCTGTTATATAAAATAGTTCGCCATTGGCCTGCATGAGCAGGTATTTTCAATTGCTTTTGTATTCTATTTTCGCTAAAAAAATCAGCAATGCTTTCTAATAACAAATCCATGCCATTGTTATTAGCAGCTGACAGCCAGACTCTTAATATATTGCCTGATGGATCTCGCTCAATACGAGCACATTGTTCATTCAGTAAATCCACTTTGTTGTAGACCAGTAGCTGGGGTGTTTCCTCTGCACCAACTTGTTTCAACACTGAATTAACTTCTGCGATATGCTTGTCGCGGTTCTCGGCATGTGCATCAATCACATGCAATAACAAGTCTGCCTCACGAGTCTCCAATAAGGTTGCATGAAATGCATCTACTAGATCATGGGGGAGATCACTGATAAAACCAACCGTATCAGCTAAAACCATTGATAAATTTTTAGGTAATTCAACACGACGTAAAGTGGGATCCAGCGTTGCAAACAGTTGATCAGCAGTATAAACACTGGATTCAGTTAATTGATTGAAGAGTGTTGATTTACCCGCATTAGTATAACCAACCAATGAAACAGTCGGTAGTTCTGCCCGTTGACGCGAACGACGACTCTGCTCGCGTTGTTTACGAACTTTTTCCAGACGTTTATTCAGTTGCTTAATGCGCATGCCCAGTAAGCGGCGATCGGTCTCCAGCTGTGTCTCACCAGGTCCGCGCAGGCCGATACCACCTTTCTGTCGTTCCAGATGAGTCCAGCCTCGAACTAATCGAGTTGTCATATGACTTAGTTGAGCCAATTCAACTTGTAATTTACCTTCATGGGAACGTGCTCTTTGAGCAAAAATATCCAGAATGAGTCCTGTTCTATCAAGTACTCGACACTGCAGCATAATTTCAAGATTTCGTTCTTGTGCAGGAGAAAGCTGATGGTTGACCAATACGAGATCTGCTTCATAAAAGTCGACCGCTTCTTTGACTTCTTGAGCTTTACCTGTACCAATAAAATATTTGGCTTCAGGTTTATGACGCTTGCCTTTTATGAAAGACAAGGGTTCTGCTCCTGCAGACAACACAAGGTCATAAAACTCACTTTGAGCTTCATCACGCAGGCTTGCGGCTTTTTTTAAAAGCCCTTCGCTGCTTGAAACAGAGGAATGATGGGAGATTGGGAAATCGATATGTACCAGCAAGGCACGCTCCCCAGTTCCTACAGGACGATCAAACAACGATACCCACCCCTTTATAAGCGATTCTTTTATGACATGTTTCAGTCAACAAAAAACAACCAAAAAACATGCGACCTAAGAAGGCATCTGTTTGATTACTGACATCCATTTTACTCAAACTCATAGCTTTTGTCATTTATAGCCAAAGCACTTTTGATCGTCAAAGTCTGATGTAGACAAGCAAAAAGAGGCAAAGCTATAGCAAACTGAACAATGGGAACTTATGAGTTATTACCTGAGGTTGGTGCAGTCTCATCAGTCGCCAATTTGATATTTCTTGATGGGACAATAGTAGAGATCGCATGCTTATAGACCATTTGGCTTACAGCATTTTTTAACAATATAACGAATTGGTCAAAAGATTCGACCTGGCCCTGAAGTTTGATACCATTAACGAGATAAATTGAGACGGGAACCCGCTCTTTTCTCAAAACGTTCAAATAAGGGTCTTGTAGCGCTTGCCCTTTACTCATTTTCACTTCTCCTAATTATCATTTTTAGTATTATTTCCTTTAATGCGAGCCCACCCTCGTGCAACAACAAAAAGGGCAATCATTTTATAGTAAATGCGTATTCATGTATATAAGCGAATTACCATAAATGGTTAAAGCAAGCATTCCTCCTGCAAAATCACCTATTTTTCATAGATTTTCTTTGAAATTAAAGCCCAAAGAGAAAATATTATGACAAAAACAAATCTACATCCCTAAAAACAGTAAAGCTGAGTAAAACAGTCATTTAATATAGATAAGTTAAGCATTTTATATTCATTAATAAAAAATAAACATAGCGATATAATATGACTAACCAAGGGTAATCCCTTATTAATATGCAAATATGTCCAAGTGATTTGTAATTAGTAGTTTAGCATGTGCTTATATTTATGGTAAGTGACTTTTTGCACGTTCAAATCATTCTTTATTATTTTTAGTGAAACGACTTTTCAAAATAGGCTTAAGATACTCAAGGGCTTGTTCAAAAATATTATTATCTTCCGTCGCAATCCATAGAGCCTCTTCTTCTCTTCGTAACCAGGTCATTTGGCGTTTTGCAAATTGTCGAGTGATGGTGATTCCTCGCTCTATCATTTGCTCCTGAGTCATTTTTCCTTCCAGATGTTCCCATACTTGACGGTAGCCAACCGCTCTCATAGAGGGCAGAGACAAATCCAGATCGCCTCGCTTAAATAATTGCTGCACTTCTTCAATAAACCCTTGCTCAATCATCTTGTTGAAGCGAATGGCAATACGCTCTCTCAATAAGTCACGTGACTTAGGGGAAACAATAATTTTATAAGTCTCCCAAGGCAGTGCTTCAGCTAGACTTTCTTGTTGTAATTCAGTCATTGATTTGCCTGAAATCTCATAGACCTCCAATGCACGTTGTATTCGCTGAGGATCATTGGGGTGAATTCGCTTCGCTGCAATAGGATCAATGACCGCCAGTTTCTGGTGCATAAACTCTGCGCCATTGAGTTTGGCCTCAGCATCCAGCTTTGCACGTATAGCCTCATCAGCTTTGGGCAACTCAGAAAGCCCGTACAATAAACTGCGGTGGTAAAGCATCGTACCCCCCACTAATAAGGGTATTTTATTTCTACGATGAATGTCTTCCATTGTTTTTAAGGCATCAGCTCTGAAACTGGCAGTCGAATAAGCCTGGGCAGGATCTAAAAAATCGATTAAGTGATGAGGTGCTGCGGCCAATTCATCTTTCGTGGGTTTAGCGGTACCAATATTCATGTCTTTATACACTAAAGCAGAATCAACACTAATGATTTCAAAAGGATAGTTTTTCACCAACTCAATGGCCAGATCAGTTTTTCCTGAAGCGGTTGGCCCCATGATAAATACTGCAGCAGGTTGTTTTGTCATTATTTGTACTTTTACTCATTGATTGGTTAATTTCTTCATCTTTACTCTCATAGCAAAGACAATACGTTTAATGTCGCGACTCCACACCTAAAAGAGTCGGTCTAATCTGGACTCATCAAAAACCTTCCAAACAGCCTTTTGATTGACTAAAGCCTGTTCTATACCCGATTGATTCACCCAATCAGATAGCATTTTCAATAGAACAGCCTGTTCTGCAAGTGCAAGCACTTCAGAGTTTACTGAGTTGATAAGCAATTCTAATAGTTTAGAATCATCAATATCCTCATTATTTCTAATCATCATAGAAATAGGACTAATCAAGAGCTGTATCTCAATTGCACAGCCTGGAATCCCCTGCAAAGAAGGCAAGCTCCTTATCATCAAACTCTCTTTACCCAATTGACTTAATTCCATCCCCCATTGTTCGAGCCTGTCTTGATGCTCAAGTAAAGAAACAATTTCTGAATTCTCCAATGTCAGAGTTTCAGGTATCAATAACGGCACTGGCTGACCAGTATGAAAGTGTTTCATTAATAAAAATTGTTGCGCTCTTTTAATATGAGTGATAAAAATCTGGGCACTGTCCTCAGTGGCATCAGCTTTATCAGGAAAACGTTGGCTCATCAAATATTTAGGAATTAAGCAACCAAGAGACGTACCAAAATAAGATTGAGATTTTTTTGTAACGGATTCGTGCCGACTAAGCTCATTATCTTTGTTTGAATTTGGCACACCATACAATCGTTGCAAGCCATCGAGCTGCTCAGCTATCTGATTTTCATTCAATGATGACCGTATTTGTGGCTGATAACTCTTTTTAAAAGATTGCTGATGTTCATCGCTGTGCTGGCTGACCCCCTCCTCGCCTGGCCCTTTTGCAGTCTGAATTTTCTGGGCCACTGATTCAGACGCCATTGGCTCAGAAACTGAATGGACATTGTCTGGGAAAAGAGCTTGTTTCAATGCACTAAAAATAAAATCATGAATTAACCGAGATTCTCTGAAACGGACTTCATGTTTTGTTGGGTGTACATTAACATCCACCTGTTTGGGATCAATTTCCAAATAGAGCAAATACGCTGAAAAGCTATCCTCAGGTAACAGTTCCTGATAAGCCTGCCTCAAAGCATGATTAACGAGCTTATCTTTTATATAGCGACCATTGACATAGAAATATTGCCAGTCCGACTGTTTTCGATGCCACTGAGGTGAGCTAATCCAACCCCATAAGCGTAAGGTTCCCATACTGCTGAAATGATCGGAACTAAAATCTACCTTATTGGCATGAGATAAAAAATCAGGTGAGAATAGTTTGCTGATACGCTGGATAATGGCTTTTTCTGTAAGCGCTTTAGGCAGATTTCTTAATAACTTTTTGTTATGAGTCAGTTTAAAAGCAATATCAAATTGGCTCAGAGCTATGCGTTTTACAATATCATCGATATGCCTGAATTCAGTTTTGACCGTTCTCATAAACTTGCGTCTTGCAGGCGTGTTAAAAAACAAATCCCGCACATCAACAGTCGTTCCCTGAGCATGAGCAACGGGTTCAGTCTCAGCGGTATAATTAGCAAAATCATTGTCAGTGCCTGTATTAATCATCCAGGCTTGTTCTTGTTCGGCCTGTTTACTCTTTATCGATAATTTAGACACCGCACTGACACTGGCTAAAGCTTCACCACGGAACCCCAGGCTCATAATTTTCTCTAATTCACTGAGCGTTTGTAATTTACTCGTTGCATGGCGTGTGACAGCCAAAGCCAAATCATCTTTATCAATGCCCTGACCATCATCGGTTATACGGATCAAGGTGCTGCCCCCTCGATCGATTTCAATATGAATTTGTTGGCTATGGGCATCAATTGCATTTTCCAACAATTCTTTAACCACAGAAGCAGGCCGTTCGACGACTTCACCTGCAGCAATCTGGTTCGCCAATTGTAAACTTAGAGGTTTTATGCGAGAGCTAACGATGTTCACTCCTAATAATTATTAAAAAAAGAATTTCACTGAATACACTGTGTTATCGAGCAATGAATTAGTCCGTATACATTGCTTTATCATCATTCAAACGTAACCAGCCTTTCACAATGCGATAGATAACCCAGATATAATTAATAAAGAGTATGCCAAAACCAATGACCACATAAGCAAGTATGCCTCCAATAATTCCCCAGAGTAAGCTGAACCAGAAAGTTCTTATTTGCCAGCGAAAATGCGATTCAGCTAAAGAGCCTTCAACATCCGATTTTTTTACATAATTAATAATAACTGCAATGAAAAATGGAAATGCAGTAAAAACAGCAACCGCCTGGAGGAGATAAACCAAATTAGTGATATTTTTATGAGTCTGTGATGTATTTTCACTCACCTGACTCGAAGGGAACTGGGCATCCATTAGAACGTTTTCTCTTAAAATTAATTGATGATTTTTTCTATTACTGATCAGAAAAATATTTTATCATATTCAATTCATTTAAAATCAAATTTATCCTATAAACGTTTGTATCTATACCCGTGATATTTGGAAATATGAATATATTAATTGCCCCTGATTCATTCAAAGGCAGCTTAAGTGCCCAACAATTTTGTCAAATTGCAGCCAGGCAAACCAAACAGGCTCAACCCAATGTGACTGTTTATCAAATGCCATTAGCTGATGGTGGTGAGGGCACTATTGATGCCATTCTAGCCAACTCCTCTGGCAGACGCCTATCAAAGACAGTTAAAAACCCTCTGGGGGCAGAAATTTCAGCTCAATATGCCATTCTGGAATCATCACACACAGCAGTCATAGAAATGGCTCAAGCTTCAGGCCTGCCTCTTCTAAGCCCTAAAGAAATGAATCCAATGCTGACATCCAGCTTTGGAACAGGCGAATTAATTAAAGCAGCTTTAGATAATGGTTGTCGACAGTTTATTATTGGTTTAGGCGGAAGTGCCACCAATGATGGTGGCGCTGGTATGTTACAGGCATTGGGTGCACAGTTTTTTGATGCTCAAGAACAAGCGATCTCTATTTGCGGTCAAAGCCTTAAACAGATTGAACGGATTGATTTAACGCTTTTTGACTCACGAATTAAAGACAGTACAATCATTATGGCTGGAGACGTGACCAACCCATTGCTTGGAAAAGAGGGGGCGACCTTCACTTATGGCCCTCAAAAAGGGGCTGATCCACAGATGCTCGCTGAACTTGAAGCGGGAATGAAGCATTTTGCGCTAAAAACAACCGAATGTTTCACTTTAGATGCTCCCCTATTGAAAAAATTAAGTGGAATACCAGGAGCAGGTGCGGCAGGTGGTATGGGCTACGCTTTGATGGCCTATGGCCAAGCAACCATGACAAGTGGCTTTGAACTGATTGCGGAATTTGCTGAACTGGATGAGAAAATCAACTCAATTAAAACCAGACCTGATTTAATTATCACGGGAGAAGGATGTTTTGATAAACAAAGTCTGCAGGGTAAATTAGTAGGCCGCTTAATTCAACGTTCAGATAAACATCAAATTCCAATATTAATAATCTGTGGGATAATAGAAAATAATATGAAAGAACTCAGCAAAAACATCAGCGCTTTCAGCCTGTGCAATGGTTCTATTTCAAAGGAATATGCAATGAAAAATTCAGTGCACTTATTGGAAGAGCTACTTGAAAAATTGCTACCCAATTTACTTGAAACAATGTTGATTCAAGATAAAACCAGATAGACAAATAAAGAATATAAAAAATTTACAGTCTAATGGCTTATGGCATCAGAGTCACATAAAGGCCAACCATATCCCCATCGCCATGACTGATTGGTACAAGGAATACCGCCAATTCGCACTGCTCGATACATCAACTCTGAAATGGTAAGATACAACCCATTAACCTGGCTTTCAGACAGACCATAAACATCCTCAAGCACTTTCGAACGTCCAACGCTTGTCTCAGCAACACAAATTTTCAAATTTAAATCAGCATTTTTACGCCGCTTAAAGCTTTCGCTTGCAGACATTGTCCCCGCACTGCCAACATGATAATGCTTGTCATGAGCAACACAACATTCATACCATGGTGGTTGTTTTCCATGACGAGCAGCAAATTCAGGAAATTCAGCAGCAATTTTTTCCCAGGCAAAGGAGAGCCCTCCACTACAACCATCTGTCGTAAAATCACTCATAGCGGCATCTTTTTTCTCAATACGAGCTAAAAATCGTTCATGACGATAGAGCTCCAGTTTTTGCTCCAACTTATCCATAGTTTCTGAACTTGATTGCTTGACCGTTGTTGTATCAGGTACATCGGCCGCTTGAGTGACCAACAAAAAAAGGCTCATAAGACTAAATATGAAGCGCTGAGAAATCATTATCGTTAAACGAGTTTTGCTATTCATATTATTTTAACCTGAGATCTGGATAAAAATCCAAACAAGGAATCATTAAAATTTCTGGAACAACATGCAAACTGTTCATTCACATTCAATAATGATTTTTTTAGAATAAAAGTTTGCTCTTAAAATAGTGGATAGAATAACACCTTACAAATCATTATTCTTGTAAAAAATCTGCTAAACAACGCCTAAGTTCTACTTTCATTGCAGGACTTGTAGATTGACTGAAGCGCCTTTTCCTTATCATTAAACTGGAATCCTTGCTCAGAATAATACACGTAAATCGTTTTGCCTACACTAGAAGGAATTTCATCCGCTAGTGCCCGCATTTCCTCTAGAGTCATTCCAGACTGTTTATTGATAACCGACTGTTCAGCGACTTCTGCAGCAAAATCACAATCAAAAACGGACTCATCGACAGTAAATGTCGATGCATTTGCAAAGCTAGTGGCCAATAGACAGACCGCTAAAGTTAAATATTTCAAAATAATCTCCAATAACATACAATATTAGAGTTTAATTATATAGATTGGGCAGTTTTAATCTGTGACTTTATTACACAAAAGCCAAAAAATGATCAAACCTCAAGACAATCCTCAAATTTTTCTGAATACTCTTTAGTGCTGCTCTGTTACCTTGTTATTTGGCATTAGATTCTAAAACCGTTTAAAATCATTAAATTAGTAAAACATTTCGTTGTTCTTTAGTTATTGAACATAAGAATAGTGTATAATATTTGAACATCTATAAAGGAATTATGCCTCATTAAAGGTTGTTATTAGATGGATACAAATTATTATATTAATAAGAATTTAGGCTGAGGGATAAATGAAATTTTATCGCATTGTACACTTCTTTATTACTCTGGTTTTTATTACGAGTTTGCAGGCAGAGGAGCTGACGGATGACATCCAATCAAATGGTTCAACTAAAATAATACCTAAGGAAAATACTGCAACCAGAAGCCTTAAAGAAATGCAGGGTAATCGTTTAGCTCTGGTGATTGGCAATAGTAGTTATAAAAACTCCCCATTAAAAAATCCAGTTAATGATGCACGTGATTTTGCATCCGTACTAAGAAAATTGGGTTTTGACGTTATTTTGAAAACAAATGTCTCTCTTAAGGAATTTGATCAATCAATTGACCAATTTGGTCGGCAACTTGAAAGAAGGAAAGGCGTCGGACTCTTTTTTTACGCAGGGCATGGAGTGCAGTCCAAAGGTCGAAATTACTTAATACCTATTTCGGCTGATCTTGAGCGTGAAACTGACTTAAAATATCAAAGCTTTGATGCACAACGCATTATTGATGAAATGGAATATGCCCAGAATGGGCTGAATATCGTCGTTTTAGATGCTTGTCGCGATAATCCATTAACAAGAAGCTTTAGAAGTGGAAAACGTGGCCTCGCCCGATTTGATAGTACACCAAGCGGCCTTATGCTTGCATACTCAACAGCCCCTGGCAAACAGGCAGCTGACGGCAATGGACGTAACAGCCCCTACACCACAGAACTAATAAAAGCCGTTCAGAAAAATAACTTACCCCTTGAAATGGTTTTTAAAGACGTAATCAAAAATGTCAAAATTGAAACCAAAGGACAACAAATCCCCTGGGTAAGCTCTTCAGTTGACGGTGACTTTTATTTTTCAAAATCAGTTGCCATGTCATCAAAATCTCAACAGGCTACTCAAAATTTTAACCCCCTTAAAAGTAGTGAAATGAGCCAGACAAAGTTTGAATTAATCTTTTGGGAAACCATTAACAAAAATCCTTCTCAAGAGAAATACCAAGCTTACCTGGATAAATACCCAAATGGGCATTTCTCTTCTATTGCTGAATATGAAATACGTAAAGCTAAAAATAAAAATGTTCATTCGATTAATACAAATGAGTTAAGCAGTACATTAAATCAGGTTAAGGTGTGTGATCGTCATTTATCAAATAAGCGATTAACAACAGGCAAACAGGGTAATGCTTTTTCATGTTATACAAAAATACTATCGATTGATCCAGAGAATCAAAGTGCATTAGCTGGATTAAAGAAAATTGAAGTCATATATCTTGATTGGGCAAATACCGCCATAAGCCAGGGTGAATACGACAAAGCACGTAGCTATACGGCAAAATTAAAACTTGTTAATCCTGAAAATGAAGAAATTCAGACATTGAAACAGGAATTAAATCTTGCTTCACTGGAGAAGCAAGAGTATTCATCCACTTCAAACATGGCTTCTCCCCCTCCTCTTAAGCGAAATGTATCTTCACCTCAGAAATCATCTCCTCTTTCTGTTAAGCACTCTCCCCTTTTATCAACGATAAGTCAGAGCCTAAGAGATGCACTGAATGAAAGAGATATTATGCTTGCTGAAGGTCTACTCGCACAGATGAAATCAGCAACGCCTAACTCTAGAAGCTATCGGGATTTTCAGTATGAATACAACCAATTAGTTTTACAGATGGAAACTGAAAAATTATACGAAACGCTCATCGTAGATGCATTAGAAAAAAAAGATATGCAAAAAGCTGAAAACTATTTGAATAAGATGGCTGTACTGACACAAAGAGGTGATGCTTATATAGAGCTCAAAGAACGCTATGATACTTCACTTATAGAGAATAAAAAAGTGAGCATTGAGCTCACATCGAGTGTGGATGATAATATTATCATGCTCAATGGCATTGAAAAAGGCAGTACTCCCATGACTTTAACACTGAAGAAAGGGGATTATTTACTTGAGCTTAAAAAACACGGCTATCCTTCTCACCGATTGCAACTGGCACTCTATGGTAACTCCAGCCATCACTTTGAACTCACAGGTGGTTTTGCAACAGGCATCGCCCTTGAAAATCCGACTGAAGGTATAGAGATGATAGCCATTGAACCAGGGTGTTTCAATATGGGCAGTCCATCCAGTGAAGCTAAGTATGCATTTGATGAAAAGCCACATAAGGTCTGTATAAAGAAAGGTTTTTGGATGGGAAAATATGAAATAACTCAACAGCAATGGCAAGCTATTATGAAAAAAAATCCATCTGTGTTCGATAAATGTGGCAAGGATTGTCCTGTTGAAAATGTTGAGTGGTCTGAAATCAATATTTTCTTAAAACACCTCAATAGTCGAAGCAATTCTAAATACCGTTTGCCCACTGAAGCAGAGTGGGAGTATGCTGCACGCGCAGGTACCAATACCCCCTTTAACACAGGACAATGTCTTGGAAAAACAGTCGCTAATGTTAATACCAAATATAAATACAATAAATGCCCAAAAACTAAAAGCGCTAATCACAAGTCAACCGTTAAAGTTGGCACATTCCCTGCGAATGCCTGGGGACTGTATGACATGCATGGCAATGTCAGTGAGTGGACATGTTCTGAATATAATAGACATTATGATGGCACTGAACAAAAGTGTTATTCAATCAATCACAGTGTGCTCAGCTCTTCTGGTAATAGTCAGAAAATTGCCATACGAGGTGGTTCATGGCAACAAAAACCTGCAATTGCACGATCGGCTTATCGAGATAAGGAATTTGCAAATGCCAATAATAAGAGAATGGGATTTAGGCTAATAAGAGAAAAATAAATCACCCATCAAAGCGATACCCTACACCATGCACTGTTCGAATAATTAAAGGGTGCTTGTGATCTTGCTCGATGAGTTTTCTTAATTTTGAAATGTGTTGATCCAATGTTCTGCTACTGGGTAAATAATCTCTTCCCCAACATTCATTAAACAAAGTATCACGATCGACTATTTTTCCTTTATTTTGGGATAATAGACACAAAATCTTACTGTCTCTTAAACTCAATTCAAAAATGAGCTCTCCCCTTTTGGCTTTCAATTCATCAGGGTATACAAGCAAATCATTCATAATCAGCTCTTCAGTGTGTTCAGGCTTAGAAGCAACTCTTTGCTGCTGTAAGCATCGACGAGTCACTGCTCGAATACGCGCAATGACTTCTCGTGTACCAAAGGGTTTGATGATGTAGTCATCAGCTCCAAGTTCCAGGCCAACCACTTGATCAATTTCTTCTGATTTGGCAGTAATAAAAATAATAGGAATATTTTCATCTCGTTTTCTAATGGCTTTACAGACGGTAAAGCCATTCATTTCAGGCATCATGATATCCAAAAGGATCAAATCAAACTCTTGTTCATTATAAAAATCTAACGCCTGCTGGCCCTGCTCAGCCAGACGAGTCTCATAGCCTTCCTGTTCTAATAACTCTGACAGCCCTTCTCTGATGAATTGATCATCTTCGGCAATTAAAACCTTCATCTATTTTCCTTCGTACTGGCGATTAATTGAATCACAAAACAAGCCCCTGGAGATACTTCTTTATACACTAACTGACCACCGTGCAAAGTGGCTAATTGTTGTGAAATGGTCAAACCAATACCTGTACCAGAAACACCTTCGGTTAACTTTGACTCACTTCGATAAAAGGGGTTAAATATTTTCTCTTGCTCTTTCTTAGCAATTCCAGGGCCATAATCTCTTATTTCAATTTGAACATCATTATCCATTTGGTGACTTAGGATATCAATTTTGCCACCCTGAGAAGCATATTTATCAATATTGCTTAACAGATTATTCAGTATTTGTTCCAATAATTGCGCATCAAAAAAAACAGCTTTTGCTGCATTTTTAGAAAAATTAACAGTGAGTTTTTTTTGTTTAAACACAGGCATAAAGCTTAATAAAACGCTGTCAATACAATCATCAATAACACTTTGGGTTTTATTCACCTTAAAGCTTTGTTTTTGAACTTTTGAAAAGCTGAGCACATTCTCTATCAAACGTGATAAACGCAAAGTTTCATTAAGAATAACTGATAAAAAATGCTGAGACTTTATTTTTTCTTTTGACGGCTCTTGTTCTTCATTGTCATAACCCAATGACTCTATTTTAGTTTCCAATAATTCTGCATACATGCGAATGTTCGTTAAAGGCGTTTTTAATTCATGCGACACCTGACTGACAAAATTCACTCTTTGTTGTGCCTGTCGAATTTTTCGATTGTACTCACGATAAATAAGAAAAAATATAATCATCATTAAAAAAGAAGCTAAAAAAGCAATCATCACCAAAAACCATTGTTGTTGAAAGCTGGGTTGAGATAAATGTTTTGCGTACCAACTGAGCTTCCAACTGCTTAAAGGATAAGAAAGCATAATGTCTATGGATTTATTATCTGTCACAGGAAAATCACCCCACTCATAAATCAATTCATTATTTGAATTACTGAGCCTGATGCTGACACCTTTGAATGATTGATTATAGCGTCTTGAAGATAAAGCAATTGAATCCGCTTTTTCAGGAGTAATTACAGAGGCACTTTCAGGCAAAAGCACCATTAACTCTGATAAAATACGAACCCGATCCAGGGATAATAGATAGAGTCTCTGTTGAGCATCCTTAAACCAGAATAAATGATGTAGATTACGATCCAGATACCAGGCAATCCAACCACTTTTTACTGGCGAAACGGTATCTTGAGACTGAATAATATTTTTCTTTTCTGATACATTTCGGCTCATGGTTTTAAATGCATTTTTAACCGAAGTCTGTTCAGTTTTATCTTGCTGACTAAAGAGAGAACGGTTCTTAATGATAACCTGAATATTTGATAAAAAGCTTTGTTCCTTTTCAGATAAGGCTTGCGACATGGAAGGATAAATTGTATTTTGATCTTTATCAGCGATATATATGTTCAGAATATAAGGTGAGTACTTTAAGATTTGACGAATTTTTTTGGTGTATTCTTCAGTATTTAAAAGCGCCTGATCCAAACTTTTTCTTTCTGAAGTCAGTGTGCTTTCAAGTTGCTGAAAATAATTTATTATTTTATCATCAACTCGTTTTAACTGAGTATACGCCAGGTTTTGATACTGCTGTTGAGTCGCCAATTGTTCATTGGTCTGGGCTCGATAGGCGAACCAGACCAACAAAGCAATGGGCATCATTATAAGCAAAAGAATTAATATCTTATTCTTCATTAAGTACTCATTTTCTTATTAATAGCTTTGCTGCTTAGAACGCTTGTATTGTTTTTCTCTTAATACTTTACGAGTTCTTAACCAGTTTTTAGAATCATCCAGCTCTTGTGCATCTTGTCTGGCTTCCATTTCTTGCTCTTTTAATACACTCGATGATAGTTTTGTCGCATTGGATTGAAGATAGTCAGCACTTTTATTCAATATTGCACGAGCACCGCTGATGTCCCCTTTATCACGAAGTTCAACAGCTTTCTTACTGTACTCGTTCGCCACCTGTTCAACTGAAGATTCATAAACTTCTGCATCAATTGATTCTTCAACCTCTTGTTTAGAAGTACTAAAAGTCACTGATGCAGAATCATTAAGCTTCTGACGTGAATGAGTATAAAGGTTATTATAGTCTATCTTTACTGAAGCAATATCGACATTGGTATTGGCTTTATGCTCAGGCACTTCGACTTCCAAAAGAATGAATTTTTCCTGACCACTATAAAGTTGATTCATTCGAACAGAGACTTTATTACCAATAATGTCACCCGCACGACCCAGAACACGGATTGGACGAATGTTATCATCGCACTCAATGATAATATTCACATCTTGAGCCACAACCGATAATACATCACCAAATTCATATTGAAATATTTTCACCAGATCCGATGGCTTTTCAACAAAGGCATGGTTGCCATCACTAAAGCCCGCCAATTGTGTCATAAGATCTTCATTATAGCCCAGACCAAGACCAATAGTCGTAACACTAATGCCCTCTTTAGATAATGAAGCTCCAAGTTGACCTAATTCAGAAGGTGATTTTGGCCCTACATTCGCTAAACCATCAGAAAGTAGAATGACACGATTGACCTGATTCTGAGATAGAAACTTGCGCAGTTCTGCTGCACCTTTGCTGACACCTGCAAATAAAGCAGTATTCCCACTGGCCTTAATACCATTGATTAAACGATTAATGCGAGCTTTATTGGTTACTTTGGTTGATGGAACAATTATCTGCACCTGATTATCATAAGTGACCACTGATACAATATCATCTTGATTCAATTGACTAATGGCATGAATCGCAGCCTGGCGTGCAAATTCAATTTTTTGACCACTCATTGAACCTGATTTATCTAGAACAATGGCAATATTCGCAGGTATTCTGTCTTGTTGCTCATCGACATCAAACCCTGTTAAAGAGACCTTTAAAAAAGCCGTTTGTCTTTTATCAGCCTCCATAACAGCAGTTGCCATATTGGTTGATAATTTGATTTGTGTCGTCTTTGCAAAGACATGATTCTGACCCAGAGTTATTAAGAGAGCAATGCCTATTATTAAGCGTGAGCTGTAAAGAGAAAAAATCTTATGTGAGTTTTGAGTTTTCATAATTTTTGCCTTTTAAGTTATCTTAAATGACACTTTAATGAATAAATGCTGATAAAAAGTCAGATAAATTTAAAAGAATGTAAAAAAAATGTAAATTATTATAAAAAACCACCATAACTGAGCTTTTTTGTCTTGTCAAAAAAAGTAGAGACAAGACAAGACAAGGCATGCCTTGTCTTTACCATTTGACTCAGTCGAGTGAGTCCAGCCCTCAGTGTTTCACCAAAATATGAGCTTTTCGTTTAGAAACACCTATGGTCACTGTACTGCCCGCA
Source organism: Gammaproteobacteria bacterium (assembly GCA_016744395.1). Lineage (GTDB taxonomy): Bacteria > Pseudomonadota > Gammaproteobacteria > GRL18 > GRL18 > GRL18. The sequence continues at coordinate 35,265 of JADGEK010000013.1, forward strand.
TTAAATTTTAAAAAATCAGATTCAATACCATCACTAAAAATCACACCATTTTCAACCATATGAGAGCTAATCGTCATAGGCTGGTTCTTTGAAACGGTGCCAAACACTAAATCCGTTCCCGTCACTTTACTAGGAAAAGGCTCACGCACCGCATACATTAAATAATTCGCATCCCAAGCTAATCGGCCGTTATCAGGCGGAGGGATCACTTGCCCACCCAATGCCGAAATCACTGCAGACGCCCCGGAAAAAACGGAACGCATCCATCCAGTTGAACCTGCTCCCGTTGAAACAATAATGCCACTGGATGATTGTCGTTCTGTTTTTTGCCCCAATGACAGCTCATAACGTGCTGAAACATGAGACTGCGCACCAATAAATAAATCATTAAATCCCAATAGACTCTGTCCATCATTTAATCGAGCTTCTGCCATTGTCACAGATTTAATTGGTAATTCCTGTTGCAATGTTTGCTCTAAAGTCTGATGAAAATCTTCTAGAATAAAGGGCAATAGAGAACCATCAATCCGCATTGGATCAGGATTAATGGCTAAAATTGGCTGTTTGTCCAGATACTTTGCCGTGTTCACTACCAGACCATCAGGTCCAATAGTGATCACCAGATCCGCTTCTTGAAATTTAAACTGAGATAAAAAAGCTCGATCAATAATCTGTTTTTTTAGACCTCCTGGTAATTGCATTCGAATCATATCAAGCACATAGTGATAGGCCTTATGGGCTTTTTCAACTGGCTCAAAATCCTGCCCTGCATGTTCAAGATAGAATTTAGCTTGAGCAATACTATTAAAACGTGTTGTTAATTCCTCAAGCTCTGTCTTACGAGTAATAATGACCACTTTCTCAAAGTGTGGTTGCTTTAAGAAAGCAAAATTATTCGACCTGATTTTTTCAGGATTTTTGTCTTTTAACCATTGCATTATTTTGCCCTCCAACCCAGCCTATAACCTGTCCCAGCATGTCAGGAGTGATGTTCAAGCTGCCAATTTTTCCAGCATTGCCTGCAAACTCTTTCAATGCAAGACCAATTAATGCTTGTGGGGCCAGGTTTCCATAAGGTTCTAGCTTCATTTCATCGGCTTTAGCCTCTGCTTCAGCTAATTTAAGACTGTTTTCAGCCTGCTTTTCCACAAGATCCTTTCGCCGATTTTCAAGTTCAACATCAGTATCCATTTCCCTCTGACGGATTTTACGCTCTTCTTCAACCGATGCCGCTCTGCGCTCATATATCGCTTTATCTGCATTTTTTTGCAATGATTCACGGTATTCAGCTTCCAAAGCCTTTTGCATCTCAGGTGTTGGAGTAATAGCTGTAAAGTATAAGCTTTCCACTATTACACCCAAACGTTTCAAACTGGCTTCATTTTGCACATCAATCAGTACTTGGCTTGCAATCTCTTTCACTGAGATCAGTGCCTGCTCTAATGAAATCGCATTAATGCCTTTACGAGTGTGCGCCTGAACAGCATTAATAACACGCTGACTGAGTTTATCAGGGTCATTACTTTTGTACTGTCCAGTTGCAGGCTCAATACTAAAGTCCAGATACTCTGCTGCATCCAGTGCTTGCTCCAATCGATACGTGATTTGTCCCTGAATCGCCACCTCCTGAAAATTTGTAGTGGATTCATTGAAAATAAAAGGGGCATCCTGTGAAACAGCATTGACAAGAGCTATGGATGTATTAAAAGGCATGTACCAGAAATCCAGCCCCTTACCATGTTCTTTAATTTGACCATTTTTATAGCGGATCACATAACTATTTGGTTCACCTTTGAAATATTTAATCATCATATTGCACCTCCAAAAAATGACAGGTTTTATTCACCTGAAGAATGACTTCTATTTGATAATGTCCACCTTGCCAGGTGAAGTTACCCTGTACAACTTTGCAGGGCGATGTGCCCCTTCACGACGCTGTTCTCCTGTTTCTTCTATTTGCTCCAGAGCCAGAGCCCACTTTCTAAAATTGCGTTTATCCAATTCTTCACGAAGAATTATTTCATACACTCTTTGCAGTTCTAACAGTGTAAACTCTGGTGTTAAAAACTGAAACGACAAGGTTGAATAGTCCAATTTTGCAACCAGACGTTGATATGCCATCTCCGCAATTTCTGAATGGTCAAAAGCCAGCTCAGGTAGTTCATCTAAGCCAAACCAACCAACGGCTTCAGCATCTGTTGCAGCCTGTAATCGCACTTTATCCGATGGGATGAGCGCATAATATGCAATAGTGATCACACGCTCCCGAGGATCTCGCCCTGGCTTGCCATAGGTATACAACTGCTCCAGATAAACATCACTAATGCCTGTTTCTTCAACTAATTCACGACGGGCAGCTGTTTCTAGATCTTCATCCATTTTTATAAAGCCACCTGGTAGTGCCCACTTTCCCTGGCAGGGTTCCATGGCACGTCGAATCAGTAGCAATTTCAGTTGATTATCACTAATAGTAAAGATCGTGATATCTACAGTAACCGCTGGATGTGGGTATTCATACTGAAACATTGTGGCAATTCCTTAGTAAGTGTTTACATTACACTTACTAAGATAGTGTAATGTAAACACTAAGTCAAGAGTTTTGTAATAAAATTGAGTTTTTCCTAATAGAGGTTAAAAACAGATTTTTATTCAATACGACTCAAATCAATATCACTTATGATATTTTTCATCTTGTGCCCATGACAGAAACCTTCAAAATCCCTCTTCTCAACATTGCATTAAAATAATATTCAACTTTTTGGTTGACAATCAGTTAGTTTTTTAATATATTCAACCATATGGTTGAACATGAAAGCGATAAAAATCTCACTCTACTGCTCAAAGCGATGAGTGACTCAACACGTCGGGCTCTTTTAACGCAACTTTGCCAGCAAGGTGCCAGTCGAGTAACAGACTTAGCGAACTATTACGATATGTCGCTAAATGCAATATCCAAACATATCAAAGTGCTGGAAAAAGCAGAACTTGTCACTCGTAAAACCATTGGCAGAACTCATTGGATTGAAGCCAACATACAACAAATTAGTTTGGCTGAAAACTGGTTCAAAGAACTTAAATCAATCTGGGAATTACGCTTAGAAAAACTTGATGAAATAATGAAGAATGGAGGCCCCAACAATGACTGATCTGACCGTAAAAATAAGTAAAACAATCCATGCACCCATAGAAAAAGTTTTTGATGCATGGCTAAACCCCAAAATATTGTCATTATTTATGATGCCAATGCCAGGCATGCCTGTGTCTGATGTAAATAATGATGCACGCGAAGGAGGTAACTTTACAATTACGATGCATGCTGGTGACAAGGCACTCCCACATACAGGGACGTACTTAGAAATTAATCGCCCTGATAAGTTGGTTTTTACATGGGTATCTCACTGCTCAGTTGATGACAGCATAGTGACGTTGAATTTCACTCGAACTGATGAAAATGAGACACATATTAGCTTGTCTCATATCAAATTTATTGATGAGAAAACACGTTCTGATCATGACGATGGTTGGAATCATATTTTAGATAAGTTAGATAATGTTGTATCAATTATTTAAAAATCCTTTAAGGAGAACAAAATGACTCAAAATACAATCTTACATATCGGAACACTGCATGCAAAACCAGAGTATAGAGAGAGTTTAATTGCCACTTTTGAAGGATTAAAACAAGCAGCAGGGTATATTTCTCATGAATGCTACAAAGACATTGACGACAAAAATAAATTAACTTTGGTTGAAGAATGGGAAAGCAAAGATGATCATGAGAACTTTGTTAAATCATTTTCAAAAGGAGAGATGGAGCAATGGTTAAATATGCTTTCCCAAGAAGGTGAAGACTCCTATTATGAGAAACTATGAATAAATTATTTATAGTCTGGCAATGTAAGGGAGACTAAGACTAAGAGCAAGCCAATAAGATGAAAGTTGTCAATGCGCTTTATATAAGAAGATGGAGCAAGTTCACAATTATCAGTTGTTAACAAGAATGATTCTTATTACAATACCCTTAATTGAATTAATACCTTTTAAGGAAGTATATGAAAAGGCACGTGCTCTTATTTCTACTCTGCTCACAAAGTTTGTTTAATGTGGTAGTTGCCTCGCCAGCGAGTCAAACAATCGAACATTTAGGGAAAATGTTGTATTTTGACCCCAATTTATCATTTCAACGGACACAATCCTGTTCTACATGCCATTCTCCTGACTTGGGTTTTGTTGATCCTCGAGAAAATGGTGTAAAAAAAATGGCTTCCCTTGGTGATGATGGCCATTCCATTGGCGATAGAAATGCACCCACGGCATCCTATGCCCGTTTTATCCCTGATTTTCATCGAACTAAAAGTGGTCAATACGTTGGCGGGCAGTTTCATGATGGACGTGAAAAGGACTTAAAAGGTCAGGCTGGAGGACCACCTCTGAATCCAGGTGAGATGGCAATGCCTGATAAAAAATCAGTGGTGACAAGGCTACAAGAAAACTCAAGCTATCAAATCTTGTTTAAAAAACACTATGGCGATAGCATCTTTGATAATACTGACAAGGCTTATTTGGCAATGACTCAAAGCATTGAGGCCTTTGAAAAGACTGATTTCTTTGCCCCTTTTGATTCAAAATACGATCACTATATTAAAGGTGAATATCAGCTAACCACTCAGGAAGATCTGGGTATGACCTTATTTTTCTCAAAGCAGTTCACCAATTGTAATATCTGTCACCAACTCAATAAATTGCCTTCTTCAGAATTCGAAACCTTTAGTAATTACGAATACCACAATATTGGTACACCTGTTAACACTCAATTAAGAACTGCAAATGGCTTGGGTCAGCAACATATTGATCATGGCCTGCTTGAAAACCCTCGGGTTCAAGATGTGAAACAAGATGGAAAAATTAAGGTGCCAACCCTGAGAAATATAGCCATTACTGGACCTTATATGCACAATGGTGTGTTTAAAGATTTACGCACAGTCATTCTCTTTTACAATAAATACAATAGCAAAAACTCTAAACGTCAAATTAACCCTGAGACAGGTGAAAATTGGCAGAAACCAGAAGTCACCGAGAACCTATCAATGAAGGAACTTAAAACAGGTCCAGCATTGGATGATAAGCGTATTAATGCCCTGGTTGCTTTTCTAAAAACATTAACCGATAAGCGTTATGAACACTTATTAGAGGCCAACTGAAAATATTTCAAACATCACTTAAGCTCACAACTTATTTTGTCAACCAACGATATTCGATGGGTATTAAGCATTCGTTCAAATTAGATGTTTTGTGCAAGTCATGTCCAGATAGAGCTGGGTTATTAAACAGCCTATTCAAATAATAACCCATCCGTTATTTCTAGTGATTATTTTTGACTCATCTTCTAGAGTGAGCCTTTACTGTTGTCTGGGAGCATAACCCTGTCCAGAATTATATGGATTTCCGCGATAGCCATTACCTGGATAAGGGTATGGATTTCCTTGATAAGGAGGATAACCATAAGCATTACCTTGATAAGGATTAGCATAGCCAGGATTATTATAAGATCTATTGTAATTTCGGTTATTACTCCATGGCATTCCGCTTCTGCCACTCCAGGGCATTTTTCCATTTCCATCACTCCAGGGCATACTATTACCTCCTCCCCAAGGCATTCCGTTACCACCCCATTTATTAGAATCCCAGTCTCTCCAGGCACTACTGCCTTTATCCCAGAATGGGTTATCACTGCCCCATGGCGCATTAGAGCTACTCCATGGCATACCATTACTGCCTCTATCACTGGAAGAATTATTTTGTCCCCAAGGTGTGTCACTCCAATCATTATCATTCGATGTGCCATAGGCATAATTGTTATTATTATACTGGTCATTAGCAAAACTGGATATTGAAGCAAATAACAATGAAGCCCAAAGAATAAGTTGGGGTAGATTTTTCATAAAAACTCCTGTCTGTGTTTTATTATCATAGTACATTTATTATTAATTTTTTATCATAAGCCATATTCTGTGAAAAATGATTATGACTGCCTATGGTGTATCCCAATTATATTAACAATTCAAGAAACTCTTTAAATGGAAATTCAATTATTTCCCAGCTCCTTAAACCTTAAATTGCTTAATTTGCTCATCCAATTCAACCGCCAGTTTATGAAGGTCTTCACCTGCGACATGAATATGATTTGCCCCATCATTTAACAAATCAATGACATGAACACTCTGAGCCACACTTTCTTCAAGATTTTTTACTTCAATCGACTCTCCTTGAGTGTTTGTCGAAATATCATCATTCATACTACTAATGACAGTAATCGAACGAACCACTTCATCTAATACATCAGAAACGGCTTGAGTTTTGTCCACACTGAGTTCTGCATTGGGAAGACTCTTTTCAATTGCAGCAACCGATTTAGCCGATGAAGCTTGTAATTTATCAATACTTTGTTGAATATCTATGGTCGCCCCCTGAGTTCTTTGTGCCAAGGTTCTGACTTCATCAGCAACCACAGCAAATCCCCTGCCTTGTTCACCAGCACGAGCCGCTTCTATTGCAGCATTTAAAGCAAGAAGATTGGTTTGTTCTGCAACATCCTTAATCACTGAAAGAACTTCGCTGATACTCTCACTGTCCTGCTCTAAAGTCTTTATAACTTCGGCAGAACGTCTAACATCCGCAGCCAGAGCATTAATACTTTCAACAGAATTCTTAACAGCCTTCTTTCCTAATAATGCTGCATCATTTGCATCTTTTGCTTGTGTGGCCGCTAAAACTGAATTGTCAGTCACCATATTCACTGTTTCACGAATACCACGCATTGATTGATTGAGTTTTTCAGTACTGAGCTTTTGCAGTTTAGCAGCATCATTTGATAAGTCAGTCACCATCCCTAATTCTTGCGAGTCTTCTTTAATCTTTATGACTGACTGTGTCACATTGAGTATCAACTGTTGAAACTTTTCCAGCATAGAATTATATGCTTTTGCGATATGGCTTAATTCATCATCCTTATCATCATCCAGTCTTAAAGATAAATCATTATTATTCTGTGATAGTACTATCGTCTGTTCAATTTTGCTTAAGCGATTGACGATCTTTTGCACTATAAAAAAGCCAAAAATACCTAAAAGCAATGAAAATACAATCAAACTAATAGAACGCAATAATAAACCATTATTATCAGAATGATTAATTTCTGCATGCATTAAAGTATCGGCACTGATAGCATCATTTAGAGCCAAAATACTATTAATAGCCTGAGTTGATTTTTCTATCCATTCACTGCTGTTGTAAGGGTATTGACCTGTATCCTTTTCAGCATAAATGGCCTGACGAATTTGTTGAAACTCCTGCCTGAAGATTTGATGCATTTTTGCTAATTGTTGAGCAAAATTATCCGTTTTATCTCGATCAAATACCTGGTGATGATTGGCAAATATCCTGGCAGCACTTTTTTCGAGTAAATTTAAATTAATCTCAACAATCGAACGGTAAGCCATTAGATTTAGATATGTTTCCTGGGTCATAGCAGTTTTTTCAGCTAGAACAGAACCTAATTTTGCCCGTTCAAGCCCTGCATATTCTGAAGCCATCCACACAGCCTGCTTAAAAATAAGACTATTAATTCGGCCCAATTCATTGTCATTTTCATTAACAAACACCGTTAAGCGCATTTCTGCTTCAATATTAATTAAATCTGTAGCAGATTTAAGCCATTCCTTATTTTGTATCAATGGATTACCATCAGATACTAGCGCATCAATTATATTGCGGTTTTGTAAAAAAGTAGCTCTGATATTTTTACTTGCCTCCGTAACTTGAGAGAAAACAGGGCTGACAATACCAATACCGATTATTTGTTCAGAAAATGCCAAAGCTTTGTTTAAAGATTCATCCCCTTGTTTGCGCTGCGATTGAATTTTATCTCGCAAGGCTTGAGGAATCAGTTCTTTGTTTTTTGCTTTTGAAATGAGTGCGTTTGAAATACCTCGTTCAATCGCTTGATGAGCAGCAGCTTTTAATAAATAATCAGACATTTTATTAGCCAGCGACAAGTGTTCAGAGCTCAGAGTATTCTTCCAATAAACAGTAATACTGACATAAGAAGTATTTACAACAAGTATCAATACAAGCAAACTAAACAGCAGAACCAACCTGTATTTAATTTTCTCTGGTAATATATTCATTTGAAACCCACATTATTTAGTCACCACACACAGCCGATAGCATTAATATCAAAAGTATAGATAATGACATTAGCCTATAAAGACATTCTTTGTGCACAAGATATATAGAATGTAACGGTTAATAATTAGAAATCTTTAATTCCTATTAAAGAATAGCTCAATTTAACTATTATTATAAGCAATCGACTGAATTCACCCCATTTATTGAATGAAAATTTATAAATTATTAATATCATAGAAAGTAGAGTACCGAAAAACAGACACCCAGCCGCCTAAATTTGAGGTGCATTGGTTAAATGTGACTCTTTCAAATAGTGTACTAACTCCCAAAGATGGGCACTAGGCTGAAATAACAGAAAATGGGAAACAACATTATTGATAATATTTTTAAGGTATTTTATTTACCTGATAATCTTAATCAAGATGTGATTCAAGCATTATATCTTGATGATATTTGTGGCTAGTTTATTCCTAAAACAAGAAAAAAATCTCCATAAACTATAAAGTTGAGATTCATTAAACGTATTATGAGTACTCTTTCATTTAGATAATGTGATCGACTAAAAAAGCGGATGAGCGAATACCAACACTGCCCTTTTTCACCCATAAAATTACCATTGAAATATCTTCGCCCATACTATTAACAATATTGGGTAGCTTTTCAGCAAAACTGATGTCTTTATTTCTAAATTCATAAAAAGATGAATTGCTACTAAAGATTTCAGTCAACAAGATAACTTTTTCCTGATCATGAGGATGTTGTCTTAAAGAACCAGAAAAAGAAACATGAGTTTTTTTGATTTCAGCAATATCAACAGGGTGTTGATATTTTTGTAGTTCAAGTTTTTTTGCTTGCGTTAAAAAGTGTATTGTTGTCATAGTATTATTAAGTCATATTTTTTTTGGTAGTAATGAAACTCATATTATAATCGAGAGCAATAAATTCTTAAAGTGGTATTGGACCTACGGAAGATAATTTACTGGTTTATGAACAAATACAAATAGTTTTACTAAAATGTGTCTTTTTCAATATGACTATCTCAGTCAATGGATTAATTGCAGCCAATGGATAACTGGAATTTTTGATTTAGTTTGCAGGTGATGTAAACAACCAATATTGGCTGTAGCAATAACATCTGCATTGTTGTTTTGCAGATGATCTAATTTTTTATCTCTCAATTGCTCAGATATTTCAGGGTTTAATATGGAGTAACTGCCCGCTGAACCACAACATAAATGTTTGTCCTGAACAGGCGATAAATTTGCCCCGAGTGATGCCAGTATTTGCTCAACAATTTCTGGTAAATGCTGGGCATGTTGCAAACTGCATGGAGGATGGTAGGCAATATTTTTATATTTTGAATCTAATGTCAGTGGTGATAAATCTTCTTGGCTTAAAATCTGGCTAATGTCCTTGGTCACTGCTGCGACTCTGACTGCTTTTTCATAGTAAACGGATTCTTTGCCCAGGTATTTTTCAACTAAACGTGGATAGTCTTTAACCATAGCACCACAGCCACTGGCATTACTGATAATGACTTCAATGCCTTGTTCAATAGATTCAGACCATGAGTCTATATTCTTTTTTAAAAATTCGATGGTTTGCGGTTCTGCTTGTAAATGATGTGTCATAGCACCACAACAGCCTGGATCATTTTCATCAATTAACTCAATGCCTAATTTGTCCAGTACTTGACTGGTTTTCTGATGAATATCAGGACTAATGGCTTTATGTACACAGCCATATAACAACAGCATTTTTCGTGAACGAGTCTGAGGTTCAAAATATAGCGTTTGTTTATGGTCTTTAGGTAATAATCTAGCAAGCTTATCAGGTAAGAAGGCACTCATTGAGACCCCCAGACTGACAAAAAAGTTAAAACGCTTCGGGTATGGCATCACATTTAAAATCAATTGGCGTAATATTTTTTTCCGCCAGGGTAATTCAACCTCTTTGACGGCCAGAGTCTGACCAATTTCTAATAAATGATGATATTGAACACCTGAGGGACAGGTCGTTTCACAGTTCAAACAATTTAGGCAGTTATCTAAATGCTGTTTCGTTTTTTCTGTAGGCTGTTTCCCTTCAAGTATTTGTTTAATTAAATAAATGCGCCCTCGGGGACCATCTAATTCATCACCTAATAATTGATAAGTTGGGCAAGTGGCATTACAAAAACCACAGTGGACACAAGAGCGTAATATATCATTCGCTTGTTGTCCCAGATGAGTTTTTTTATAAGATTCTATTATATTTGTTTGCATACAGTGCTGGTTTAAAATGAATTAATTATAACTCAGGATAAATACATCCCTTATTAAAAAGAAGATGTGGATCGATAGATCGCTTAATCTGTTGATGAAGCTTAAGCATCGCGGGCATTAAGGGCTGTTGCTTAGAAATATCATTACCACTATCCATAGTATTAGCACGAAACAATTGTGCATGGCCACCAAGAGATTGTGCTATATGCCTAATTGCTTCAGCCGATTGGTTGCTATAGAGCCACCGTAAAGAACCACCCCAGTCAATTAATTGCTTATCAGTAACAGTCATAAACTGTTCAATACTACCATTAATTTCTTTATTGATTGCCTTTGGCAAAGATAATCGCCATAAAGGTTGTTCATTATTAAAAAACGGCAGTGTTTGCTCATTAAGTTCAGACCAAAATAAACGGTCAATTTCTTGCAATTCTGCATGGCTCTGACGGATTTCATTTTGGGAATAAGTTACCCCTTTTTCTGAACCCGACAAACGGATATAGGCCTGACCATCAAGATAGCACGCAGCACTCACTGCATGCCCTGACAACAATAAACGTTGTATGTATTGAGTAAATTGATCGGCTTCAAGTGAAAATTTCAAGGTTTGTTCTTTTGCAACGATTGGTAACAATTTTAGGGACACTTCAAGAATCACACCTAAACTGCCATAAGAACCTGTAATCAATCGAGAGAGATCATAACCTGCCACATTTTTCATGACTTCACCCCCAAACTGAAGTAACTCCCCTTTGCCATTTATCACTTTACAACCCAGAACAAAATCACGAGCAGAACCAACAAAAGGTCTTGCAGGACCTGATAAACCTGATGCAATCGTACCACCAATAGTGGCATTTTTTGAAAAAGCAGGTGGCTCAAAAGGTAACATCTGCCCTTCTTTTGCTAACACCTCTTTCAACTCGCAAAGCAAAGTGCCACTGCGAACAGTGACGGTTAATTCACTTGGAAAATAATTAATAATGCCTCGATGAGAGGCTGTTGAAAGACACTCACCTGAAAGTTCATGAATTAAAAAAGATTTACTGCCATTTCCCTGAACAGCCAGCGCTTGTTTATTTTGCCAAGCCATTTGAACCTGGCTCAGTAATGTTTCAGTTTGATCGCTTTCATTTACTACTGTGTAGGAATGCATAAATTAAAATCGTTCCAGTTCTGGGTGAGGTAATTGACCATGATGCACATGTAAGGCACCAAATTCAGCACAACGATGTAAAAGAGGAATACCCTTACCAGGATTTAATAAGTTTTTTGAATCAAAAGCAGTTTTAATATCTAAAAATTGTTGCAATTCAGCAGCATTAAATTGAACACACATTGAATCCAGTTTTTCTACACCAACACCATGCTCGCCCGTGATAGTACCGCCTAACTCAACACAAGCTGCAAGAATTTCACCACCCATTTTTTCAGTCTGAACTAGCTGCCCTGGAATATTGGCATCATATAAAATCAGGGGGTGTAAATTACCATCACCTGCATGAAAGACATTGACAACGGCCAGACCATACTCTTCAGATAAATCATGAATACGTTGTAAAATTTCACCTAACTGAAAACGCGGAATAGTACCATCCATGCAATAATAATCTGGAGATAAACGTCCCACCGCTGGAAAAGCCGCTTTACGACCTGCCCAAAATATTTTACGCTGTTCTTCATCATCAGCAATTTGTATATCAACGGCACCGTTCTGCTTGAGCACCTTTTGTACTTGTTCGACTTGTGCATCCACTTCAGCCGCTAGACCGTCTACTTCACACAAGAGTATGGCAGCTGCATCCACAGGGTATCCAGCATGAATAAAATCTTCAGCCGCTCTGATCGCTGATTTGTCCATCAACTCTAAACCAGCAGGAATAATACCATTAGAAATAATCTTACTGACCGCCTCGCCAGCAGTGGTCACCTGATCAAAAGAAGCCATTAGAACTTTGATGACTTTGGGCTTGACCAATAATTTAACCAGCACTTCAACTACAACACCCAACATACCTTCTGAGCCGTGCATTAATGCTAAAAGATCATAGCCAGGACTATCTAATGCTTCACTACCAATTTCAAGTAATTCACCTTCCATGGTCACGACTTTAAGCTGTAGGACATTATGTATTGTCAACCCATATTTAAGGCAATGCACTCCCCCTGCATTTTCAGCCACATTACCACCGATGGAACAAGCAATCTGGGAAGAAGGATCGGGCGCATAGTAGAGTCCATGAACACTGGCAGCTTCTGAAATTGCCAAATTTCGTACTCCAGGTTGTACTCGGGCGATAAAGTTTTCTTGATCGACTTCAATAATTTTATTGAGTTTGGCTAAACTCAGGACAATCCCATTCTCAAGCGGTAATGCGCCCCCCGATAGACTGGTACCCGCTCCTCGAGTGACAACGGCAATTTCATATTGATAACAGATGCGAATAATTTGTTGTATTTGTTCAACTGTCTCAGGTAAAAGAACCATCAAAGGCACTTGACGGTAAGCAGAAAGACCGTCACACTCATAGGGTATTAAATCTTCAGTATCAAATAGTAATGAAGTTTTTGGGACGATTTTTGAGAAAAGTGTGACCAGTTCCTGCTTGTTGAGTTGGTTTTTTATACCCCAATCATCAATTTTCAATGTGAATAAACTCCCCGTCAATCAAATGCTTTTTGTCTATTTTACCGATTACCCCACTAAAAAGCCGGGTTAATTTGCAAATTAATATAACTGGCTATTGAAATTTTTACAAGAAATACTCATAATAACCAACTAAATTAATCAGGAATAGTATTTCAAGACAAATGCTATGCCAAAATGAGTACCACTAGTAAGTTAGTACAAGACTCTATTTAACACGATAGTTACGAACCACTTTTTAAGGAAATTACTATGACCGACAGCTTCAACCCTTCAGTTAGAACTCTTATGGGGCCTGGTCCTTCAGACGTTCCACCAAGAATATTATCAGCTTTGGCAAGGCCAACTATCGGTCACCTCGACCCTGAGTTTGTGAAAATGATGGATGAAGTCAAAGCTCTTTTACAGTATGCTTTTCAAACTAAAAATGAATTAACTATTCCTGTCTCAGCACCTGGTTCTGCTGGAATGGAATGCTGTTTTGTCAACCTGGTTGAAGCTGGCGACAAAGTGATTGTTTGTCAAAATGGTGTTTTTGGCGGACGCATGAAAGAAAATGTTGAACGTCTGGGTGCAACAGCCATTATAGTTGAAGATGAATGGGGAACTGCAGTTGATCTGGCTAAAGTGGAACAAGCTCTAAAAGACAACCCCGATGCTAAAATTGTTGCATTTGTTCACGCTGAGACCTCCACAGGTGTTTGTTCTGACGCCAAAGCCATTTGTGATCTGGCACATCAACATGATTGTATTACCATTGTCGATGCTGTGACCTCATTAGGCGGTTCAGAACTGAAAGTGGATGAATGGGGAATCGATGCCATTTATTCAGGTACTCAGAAATGTCTATCCTGTGTACCTGGTCTTTCACCTGTCAGCTTTAATGAAAAAGCAATTGAGATCATCAAAAATAGAAAATCATCTGTGAACAGCTGGTTCTTAGATTTGAATCTGGTTATGGGTTATTGGGGTGGTAATGCCAAGCGTGCCTATCACCACACTGCACCTGTTAATGCATTATACGCACTGCATGAATCACTGGTTATTCTTGAGCAAGAAGGCCTGGAAAATTCCTGGGCACGCCATAAGAAAAACCACCTAGCACTGCGTGCAGGTTTTGAAGCCATGGGATTAGAATTTGTTGTAGTCGAAAATGACCGCTTACCACAATTAAATGCCGTCACTATTCCAGAAGGTGTTGATGAAGCCGTTGTTCGCTCTCGCTTACTGAACGAGTACAATCTTGAAATTGGCGCAGGCTTAGGCGCATTGGCTGGCAAAGTCTGGCGTGTTGGCTTAATGGGACATAGTAGCCGTGGTGAAAACATTCTACTTTGTTTGAGTGCTTTGGAAGCTATCCTCTCTGATATGAATGCTGAAATTAATGTCGGTGTTGCCATACCTGCCGCACAAAAAGCATTAAATAAGTAAAACATAGCCCTTCACAATCAGCTTTATTAGTACTTTCTCAGGGAAGTACTAATTCAGTGCTCACACTAATAGCCTATGACTTGATTAGCTATTAGCCTACTGAGCCCCCCAAAAAGAAGTATTCTTTTCAAGAAACTCATGATATGGCATATAGTGACTACCATCACAAGAAAATGTCAGGCTAATTAAGCCATTAAATATATTGATTGAAGCGGAACGCAGATAGATGGTGTCATCGGCCATACGCAGATCTTTCATAGTGTCAAAAATCGGTTTAATCTTCTCTTTAGGAATCAAAGCATCATCAGGATAAGAACGGTTGGGATAAGCCATACAAATATCCGTATCCAGCAATGCCTCCTGATCAAGAATGCGGTAACGATAAGGATCGTCCATAACCCAGACTGTCGCTCGTGAACTGGAAAAATGAAACACCCCTTGAAACATACCTCGCTGAGTTAACAGCTCTTCAAGAATAGAAAAAATCTGATCAATATTTTGGTCCAGCACACTCTCAGTACGACTCTGCTGAAAAACCAGACTGCGAATGGATGGATCACCCTTAATCTGACGCCAGCTATCGGACTCCTGATACAGTTTTGTCGTGACAGGCAGATCTCGTAAGTCAAAATCAGCACCCAGAAAGCCAACCGTCTCGCTGTCTTTTTTAACAATATGCAATGCAGTAATAGAAGGACGAGTCAGATTTAAACTGATATAAGCATCAGACAATAAAAACCCTTCCATTGGCACTACTTCTTTCATATAAGGCCTGTTGGAACGATCGCGTGCAAAGTGCTCTTTTAACAAACCATTTTTACTGACATTATCACCCAGTTGGATACCATTAATATCAGTAAGATAAAGATAGGTACAGTTTGGAATACTTTGGAAACCAGCCAAAAGCACATCGTTAATTTTGTGGCGTTCAAATTCAATTGCCGAACATTCTTCGGCAATCATATGCAGTGGCTCTGAAAGTGAATGAGCTAGAATTTTTCTCTGCTGATTGATGCTGTCTTTCCAGTTGCTTTCTATCAAGTGGCCTTACCCTACATTAGAAATAGTTTGTTTTACCGATGAAGTATTGTAATTAATTGGGTGAGCTTAGCAAAGAGATATTTCAAATTTATGACTACAACCAAAGCAGTTTCTGTCATGGATTAACAAGCCAGAATTAGATGAATTTATCATCGTATTTTTATAAAACAAGGAAGTTTAAGAACGAGGGATATTGATAACCTTACCAAGATAAAGTGTATTATTTTTCATTTTATTGGCTCGCTTAATAGCAGAAACACTGACCTGATAACGTTTAGAAATTCCAGATAAAGTATCACCTCGTACCACCTTGTGTCTTTGGATACTTTTTTGTAGAGCAGAAGCCAGTACTTTATGATTCAGTTTCTTAATGATGGTTTCTTTTGCATAAATAGTGCCTGGGATCGGATATTGTTTAAAATAGCCATCAACACCACTTAAAATAGCACTGGCCAATTTCTTTTGATAAGCAGCGCTTCTAAGGAGTTTTTCTTCTTTATAATTTGAAATAAACCCTGTTTCAACCAGCATAGAAGGAATATCAGGCGACTTTAAAACCACAAAACCAGCACGTTCAACCCTGTTTTTATGCGTATCACCAATTTTAGTCAAGCCAGATAAGACCCTGGAGGCTGCACTATTACTGGCTTCAATCGTTGCCGTCTGAGATAAATCTAACAGCATTTTTGCCAGCATATCATCTTTGTCATCAAGGCTCACTCCACCCACTAAATCAGCTTCATTTTCCTTTTTCGCCAACCATTTAGCAGCCTCACTGGTCGCACCTCTTGAAGAAAGAATAAAGACTGAAGAACCATGTGCCTTTGGGCTTTTAAAAGCATCTGCATGAATGGAAATAAAAATATCCGCATTCAGTTTACGTGCTTTTTTTGTACGCCCACGTAAACTAATGTAGTAATCACCATTTCGGATCATAACTGCCTTCATACCTGGTTTTTTGTTCACCATATCTCTGAGCTTGCGAGAAATTGCCAGGACAACATGCTTTTCTTTGGTCCCTCTAGGTCCTCTGGCACCAGGATCATCGCCACCATGACCCGCATCAATTGCAATAATGAGATCGCGCTTTTTTGAAGAGTTTACACTTTTAACAATTTTAGGAGAGTTCGAACGTACCTTATCGCTGACTTTTTCTAAATCAATGACCAGTCGATAACCATATTTTGCATTGGGTTTGAGCAAAAAACTTTTGGGGTGTACTTTATGTTTTAGATCCAGAACCAGACGAAGCTTACTCTGTTTTTTATTGGCACTGCGAATGCCTGAGATCGCACCATTTTTATAGTTCAGGTGAGTAATCGGTTTAGGTAACCTGGCCTTGTCAACATCAATCACCACACGCTCAGGATTTGAGAGACGGGTTAAACGATGGTTAACAGAGTGAGATAAATCAATAACCAATCGTGTAGAGTCTGGTGAGGCCCACATACGCACATCTTTAACCTGCGCAGTAGCAACTGCCATTCCAGATGCAAACAGCAAACAGGGCAGCACAACCAATAAAAGTGTAAGAAAACGGTTTGTCATAATCTGTATCATTATTTTCATCAATATTTCATCAAATGGAACCTTTAGGCGGTATTATGAGCCTTCAGCGGTATTAAGAGCCTTCAGCGGTTATTAAGAGCCTCCAGCTAAAATAGAGCCATCACTCATGTCATTTGATACTAATTTAGAAACAATCACAGCCCCAATTTTTGTTTGCGGCAGTAATTCGACCTTCCGTCCTTGATGTTGATGAGTTATTTTAATTGTTAAATCAGCAGTGGGCAAAACTCCACTCCCTTTCTCTGGCCACTCTATTAATGCAATAGCATGCCCATCCAGATAGTCACGAATTCCTATGTATTCTAATTCTTCCGGGTCTTCCAAACGATAGAGGTCAAAATGATAAACTCTTTGCTCTGACATTTGTTCTGGTCTTTTTTCATGATCACTTTCAGACTTTAAAATACCTTTTGAACAAGTTACAGAACTTTTCTTATCATCTGACTTAGGAATATCCTCTAACTTATTGTAATTATAAAACTTGTCATTTTCAAGTGAATATGGTTCTACAACGGTGAAAGTCGGGCTTTTTACTGCGCCAGTGTACCCCTGCGAGCGAAGAAAACCTCTGACCAAGGTGGTTTTACCAGCCCCTAAATCCCCATCAAGGTAGATAATTGCGCCAGGAGATAACACTTTTGCCAGCTCTGCACCTAGCCCTGCCATAGCTTTTTCATCTATAATTTGCAATTGATTGGCCAAACGTCCTAACCCTTATATTAACTATGCGTCTATTGTATTGAATGAACCAGAAAAATAATACCCACAAACCACTATCACGCGAAGAACTTTGTGACCCAGTTAACCTTTCTGATCTAGTGGAAAAGATTAAACAATGGGGTCGCGAGCTGGGCTTTCAGGCTATAGGTATAACGGATACTGACTTAACCATTGCTGAACAGCGTTTTAATCATTGGCTTAAACAACAAATGCACGGTGATATGGAATACATGTCACGCCATGGCAATAAAAGG
The DNA here is from genome assembly GCA_016744395.1 of Gammaproteobacteria bacterium. Classification (GTDB taxonomy): domain Bacteria; phylum Pseudomonadota; class Gammaproteobacteria; order GRL18; family GRL18; genus GRL18. The sequence continues at coordinate 53,378 of JADGEK010000013.1, forward strand.
ACCCGCCCTGCAGAGCTGGAGCAAGGTACATTGAGCATTATCTCAGTGCGTATGGACTATTTTCCAGAAGAACCTGAAAATGCCATCAAATTACTGCAACAACCCAGTCAGGGCTATATTGCTCGCTACAGTTTGGGTAGAGACTATCATAAAGTGGTTAGAAAGCGTCTACAAACCCTGGCAAAAAAACTAGAACACGAAATTGGTGCATTTGGCTATCGAGTATTTACCGACAGTGCTCCAGTACTGGAGAAACCTCTGGCAGAAAAAGCAGGAATCGGCTGGATTGGGAAACATTCTAATGTATTACAAGAAAAAACAGGTTCCTGGTTTTTTCTTGGAGAAATATTTACTAACTTACCATTGCCCATTGACAGCCCAGCGGTGAATCATTGCGGCAGTTGCACTAAATGCATCACAGCCTGCCCTACTAATGCCATAGTGGCCCCCTATGTCGTTGATTCACGCCTTTGCATTTCATACCTGACCATAGAATCACATTCAGCAATTCCTGAAGAATTGCGTTCTTTAATGGGAAATCGTATCTACGGTTGTGATGATTGCCAATTATTTTGCCCCTGGAATCGCTTTTCACAGCAAACAGTCGAAACCGATTATTTTGCCCGTGGTGATCTGGCCAGTCCCCAATTACTCGACCTCTTTCTCTGGAATGAAGCTGAATTTTTAAAAAACACAGAAGGAACAGCCATCAGACGCATTGGCCATGAGTCCTGGCTAAGAAATATTGCGGTGGCATTAGGAAACTGCCTCAGAGAACAAAATGAGACTAATCACAAAAAAATTACTGAAGCATTAACGCTTCGCTTACAACACCCGTCTGAACTGGTTCATGAACATGTCTCATGGGCCTTAAAACAAAAAAGCACTCTTCAAGATAAAGGATAGTAATGGCAAAAATCTTATGCGTCGGCATTGCCACTTTAGATATTATTAATGAAGTGCAATATTACCCAGAAGAAGATAATGAAATACGCATTTTGGCTCAGGATAAACGTCGCGGCGGTAATGCTACCAACACGGCAGCCGTGTTAAGCCAATTAGGGCATCAATGTGATTGGGCTGGCACTTTAGTCAACGAGCTTGACAGTCAGACTATTTTATCGGATTTAGACTCACACCAAATCAGTTATGAGCACTGTCATTTTCTTGAGCAAGGTAAAATCCCGACCTCTTACATTACACTCAGTAAGGAATCAGGTTCAAGAACCATAAGCCATTATAGAGATTTACCTGAATATTCTTTTGAGGACTTTAAGCACATTAATTTAAGTGTCTATGACTGGATTCATTTTGAAGGGCGCAATGTCTGTGAAACACAAAAAATGATGAACTGGTGTAAACAAGAATACCCTTCTATTCCTTTATCTGTTGAAATTGAAAAAAAACGAGATTTAATACAAAGTCTCATTGAACCCGCAGATATTGTTTTATTTTCTAAACAATACGCCCTGTCACTTGCCAACACGTCAGCCCAGAAATTCTGCAGACAATTAAGTGCCTGCTATTTAGATAAAACATTTATTTGTGCCTGGGGTGATGCTGGAGCAGGTGGCTCATTCAATCAAAAGTATCACTGGCAAGATGCTCTCAATATTAAGCCAGTGGATACTCTTGCAGCAGGTGATGTGTTTAACGCAGGCATCATTGATCAGCAAATCAAACATCAGAGCCTCAATCAATGCATTCAATTTGCTTGTCAACTGGCAGGAAAAAAATGCACCATTAAGGGAATCAAGGATCTGCCACTTTCAATAAGTCTGCCAATCAATAATAATGAGAAATAATCACTTAAAACACTTGATAATAAAAAGAAAAAAAGTTATTTTTATTATTAATAATAAAAATAACTTTAATGCAATTGACTAAGTGGCTAATGACAAACCAAAAAGATGAATAATTCGAACCTTTCATGCTAATAATAACGTTAATATGGACAAAACGAATTCTGCAGAAAGCATTTTTTTGAAATCAACATCTCCTACAATATGTGTTTAAAGCATTCTTTAAACTAGCACTAAATCATTTACTACAAACAAAATTACAACAATAATAAAATTCTAAGAGACCAATTAATGAGTGAGTTATTTTCTGAAGCATGGATAAAATCATTGGGTGATGCCTGGAACAATGATCCCCTGGTTGTCGAACCACTGAAAAAAGCAGGCTTTACATCGACTATTTCCTATGGATTTATTGGAGAAGAACACCCCAAATGCCTGTTAGACATTGTCAATGGTAAAATTATTAGTGCATCACTATACAAAAATGAAGACATTGACTGGGATTTGCGTGCTGATCCGCAAAACTGGGAAAAATGGGTGACCAAAGGATTTGGCTTAACTAAATTGGGACCTGCTGTTGCTACTCGTGCACTGCAATTTGCTCAAGGTGATTATCGTCAGATGATTCGAAATCCTGCGTTAAGCAGGCCTTTCTTACGTCATTTTGTCCTAATGACTCAATTAAAGACCACTTTCTAAGCAACATTTCAAGAAAGAAAAAGACAGCAAACAAACTAAAGCATTATTTTTTAGCTTTTCTTTTTTTGAGCGGCTTTGCTTAAAAGCAGCTCAACTTGTTCTGCTGAAAGTTCATTTAGATGCTGGCTTAAATCTTTTTTATGAATCCGTTTTTTCTTGTTTCTTCGCTTCATTTTAGTTGCAGCAGCCACAATTCCCTGATGCTTCACATCAACATATTCTAAACACAGTGATGCCAGCTCATCACGAGTCAAGCCCAACAGCTTACTCAATTTAGATAATCTATCAAACGCTTTACCAGATAAATTCAAACTGATTTGTTTCTTCATAATCATTTTTTGCCTTAATCCCAGCATTTCAAGATATAAAAATCTGGACTCAAATGCAAATTCGATAGATAATATCGGGTTCTAATTTAATAAAATCATTCCGCTAAATATCGCCATTGGCAAAAAAAATATGAGTACAGAAGCGACAGTAAACTGGGAAGAAACAGTCCCGACAACACAAGAAATTGAGCAGAAAAAACCTAAAATCGGTGAGCAAGCACAAGCTCAACTCGTTCAGCGCATCAAACGATTACTTATCGAGCAAAATGCAGTATTAGTGGCCCATTATTATACCGATCCTATTTTACAGCAACTTGCTGATGAAACTGGCGGATCTGTTTCTGATTCTTTGGAAATGGCTCGATTTGGCAAAGCCAGCACTGCCAACAAAATCATCGTGGCGGGTGTACGCTTCATGGGTGAAACAGCAAAAATTCTTTCCCCTGAAAAAACCGTTTTAATGCCTGATTTAGAGGCGACTTGTTCACTGGATCTGGGATGCTCAGCAGAAGATTTTATCCCTTTTTGTGATGCACACCCCGATCATACCGTAGTTGTTTACGCCAACACCAGCGCAAAGGTCAAAGCTCGAGCCGATTGGGTCGTTACTTCAGGCATTGCCACAAAAGTAATAAAACATCTTGCCAGTGAAGGTAAAAAAATTCTCTGGGCTCCCGATCGCCACCTTGGTAAATACATTCAAAGCGTGACAAATGCCGATATGTTGCTTTGGCAAGCCTCCTGTATTGTACATGATGAATTTAAAGCCGATGCCCTACTGGCACTTAAAGAAAAGCACCCAGACGCAAAAATTCTGGTACATCCAGAGTCACCCTATACAGTGGTTGAAATGGCAGACGTCGTTGGTTCCACGACTCAATTGATTGATGCAGTTAAAAATATGCCTGAACAGATATTTATTGTCGCAACCGATAATCGTATCTTTTATAAAATGCAGCAGGATGCCCCAAATAAAATTCTGATTGAAGCACCAACAGGTGGCGTCGGTGCAACCTGCACCATGTGTGCCCATTGTTCATGGATGGCAATGAATACACTTCAAGGCATATTGGACGTACTAGAAAAAGGAACTAACGAGGTCACAGTTGAAGAAGGTGTCAGACTTAAAGCATTTGAATCCACACAACGCCTATTGGACTTTGCCGCAAAGCAATAGCGGTTGAATTTTGAGTGCAATAACTTCTTTTGATGTTAATTAAAATTCAACATTCAACTTTGCTTTTCCAGATCATGCCTTCATTAATCCAGTTTTGGATAAAACCTGCGACTCTAACGGCAGCATTTTGTTCATCAACCCATTCACAAACCCCACTGCAAATCTCAGTAAAATTATGACCTGAAAGCATGGCGTCCATTGCCCAGGCTTCATCCACATCCATAGACCGATATAGGGTCTTTAAATCTTTACGCCAAATGCACCAGGCAATCGGATATTCATTTTTAGTAATATCAATAGGTGGTTCTTCTTGATCAATTGCTTGCCACAGCTGAGGGGTATTATAGTTCAAATCAACACGATTCAGTGTGGGATGAAAATCAAACTTCAATACTGGCCAGGATTGGGGATCAATTTGCTGTAAAGCTTCCATTGTTAGAACAGAAGTATCAGCAGCATCAAAAGCATCTCTTAATATCCACTCAAAATAAGCCATTTCAGAAAGAATGGCTTGAGTCTTATAGCTTTCAGCAATCTGCAAAAAAGCACTCATCCGGTGCCCAAAATATCGAAGAGAAAAGTGTTTGGATGGATTGGCAGTTAAATAGTCTACACCAAGGTTAAAAAAATCTTCATCACCTAATAGAGTATGTAAGGCAGGAAAAGTATCGTCTAATGCTTCAATTAAGCGAAACCGATAAGCGTTTGCATAGATATCCAATCGAGTATCTGCAGACACTTTTTCAGTCCCCGTCACTGATTCTTTGATTTGAGGATCAGCTTCTTGCAACCAAGCCAGCATTTGTTGTTGTAAAGACTGTAATTCAGATGGGGAGAGGCTTGCATCTTGGGCATCGGTCTTCATGCTGGTATTTTTTGCTGTTGTAGTGGTTTAGATTCCTGTTTCATCTGCAAATTTTGTACAAGACTCGAATAATAACCACCTTTGAGCACATTTTCTGAAACATCTCTTGCTAAATCTAATTCTAATAACAGTTCATTTAAGGGCGGGATATTATCATCTCTTTCAATCATAAAGGTGACATCACCAAATCGTTCTACTGCTTTAGCGTACAGTGACCAAACGGCATCACAAACAGGCATATCATGAGTATCAATCACATAATCACCATAGTCACTATGCCCCGCCAGGTGGAATTGCTGAACTCTTTGTTTAGGGACTTGTAAAAGATAGTCCAGTGGATCAAATTCATGATTCACTGAAGAAACATAAATGTTGTTGATATCGAGTAATAAGAGGCAGTCTGCTCTTTCTGCGACCTCATTTAAGAATTCCCATTCGCTCATATCGGATTGCTTATAGCTGACATAACTGGAGACATTTTCAATGAGCATTCGACAGCCTAGAAAATCCTGAACCTGACTGATTCGGTCGGCCACATTTTTAACACTTTCTTCGGTATAAGGTAAGGGCAGTAAATCATGTGCATTGCTACCATTCGTTCCCGTCCAACAAAGGTGATCTGAGAGCCAATGAGCATTAATTCTGTTTTTTAGCAATTTCACTTGCTCAAGATAATTTTTATCAAGGGGTTCCGTATTACCAATGTTCATAGAGACGCCATGCATAACCATGGGGTATTGTTCGGCAATTTTTTCCAGATAATAAAGTGGCTTGCCACCTGGAACCAGATAATTTTCGGTGAGTACTTCAAACCAATCGACGTTGATAGAATGTTCTGTTTGCTGAGAATCTTCAGTTTCAAAAGAATCAATGACATCTTGATAATGTTCTTTTCTTAGACCTAGACCAAATCCCAGTCCTTGATATTTTTTACTGTCTTCCATATCATCCGTCATTTCTTAACACTGAGTAATTACAAATTAATATATTATAAGATGACTTTAGCTGAATGTTAGCTGCTGTTAGCAACCAAAAGCAGCTAAAGTCCACAGAGCTTACATACTACCTAAAACTTTACCACCTTTATCAGCACAGTCTTTGGCAGAAGCTTTGATCCAACCATGTCCTTTACAGCTGTTCTGTCCTTTACAAGAGTTAGTTGCTGTTGCACAAGCTGAACTTCCTTTACATGCATTAATACCACTGCATTTTACTGTCGCTTCTTCAGGTGAAGCAGTTGCTGTGGCAGTAAAACCAGTTGCAAAAAGAGCTGCTGCTGCCGCAGCAATCGCTGCACCTGATAATTTTTTAGTTGCATTCATACTCATATTCCTTATATTCAGTGATTTATATTCAATTTGTAAAACTAACTTATTTTACTTTTTATAGCAGTTAGCCTATTTTTTTACTCTTTTTCATTATAAAAAATGGAAAAAAGACTAAAAAACTGAGCCAACTTGTAAAGTTAAATAAAGTATAATTGATATATGTCACGAAACAATCACGGAAACTACTTAGTTTTATAACAATTACTCTAATACTTTCTGATTTTCTGGAATTTTACACGAGATTTAGAGGATAATGGCTATTTTCAATTAGCACTCACTGACAATGAATAACGAATTATTTGCTTCAAAAGAACAATTTCGACACATTTTTGAACAAGGTTTGGTCAAACTTCTGGATTATGATGGTTTGGGTATCTTTATTTTGGTATTAGCCAATGCCAGCTTTGATGAGCATGTGCATGATTACACCCATACAGCCTTATTAGAAAAATACGAACAACTCTCTAAGAAGTATCAGTATTTACTTCAAGATGGCCAACTACTCACAGAACCTGAAGATGACATTCTTGTTTTTTTAAAACTCATGGCGATGGGCATGGATAAAGTCAGTCAAACTGAATTTCGCCAAACGAAACAATGGGAATTACAATTTAATCACATTCGCTCTTTGAGACCTGCCCGCATCAGTAAAAATGTCATCAAAGGGATCCTCCTGGACTTTGACCCTGAGAGCTTCCACTTTAATAAGCCTTTTTTACAAAAAGAAAGTTATTGGAATGGCATGATGAATGGGAAACACCTGGATATTTTTTACAATAAATTTCCATTTGCCCGTTTTCATTCCCTTTTGGTCCCCGAAAAAGAAGCTTCTTTACCCCAATACCTCACTCATGAGTACCATGAATACATCTGGCAAATCACTGAGCATCTAGGCAATAAATTACCTGGAATTGGCATGGCCTATAATTCATACGGCGCTTTTTCTTCCATTAATCACTTGCATTTTCACCTGTTTATTAAAGACCATCCTCTCCCTGTCACACATCCAATTTGGAAGCATAATGGTGGCGATAAGACTTACCCCATTCAATGTGATGTGTTTCATTCCATAGATGAAGCCTGGCAATTTATTGAAGAATTACATCAACAGCAAATAAGCTTTAATCTTATTTATCAGCCTGGCATTCTTTATTGCCTGCCTCGCAAACACCAGGGCACTTATGCGGATGCCTCCTGGAGCAGTGGCTTTGCCTGGTATGAAGTCAGTGGCGGCTTTACAACCTTTAATCATACCCAATTTGTGGAACTGGACTGTCAGGCACTGGAACAGGAATTATCATTGCTAAACATTAATGCTCCTTCATAGCCCGTTGAAATCAAGCAATAACACTTGATTTTACACAGATTTAACACCATTTATGGTTCAAGCTATAAAAATCAGTTGAACCTGAATTCATTCATTTAAAGTAAAAGAGTTTATTATGTCATTTGGTAACGTCCACGGCTCCATGCTGCGTAAAGTAAGAACACCTGAAGAATTTGTTAGTATGGTTAAAGAGCTCAGAGAGGATGTCTTTGACTTACGTGAGGCCTGTGAATACGCACCTGATGAAATGGGGCGTTCTGGGTTACTGGTTGAGCCTTTAGAAGAAATAGTCGAAGCACTTTATCAATCCTTTGTTGATGGTACTTATGAGTTCAAAGATGAAGATCTGCCATATATGAGCATCGTTAAAGAAAATAATCACACAGCACTTTTACCTATGTTGAATTTACTCAAAGAAGTCAATCGCATTCATCGAGAAGGTTTGGACATCGACTAGATTCCCAAGCTATCACTCATTTTATATGACTTAATTTATAAAGTAGCGAAAATATGGATAAGAATTATTGCAGTCATTGTGGCAATGAAATAGATGAAGATGCTGGCAGCTGTCCAATCTGCAATGCCCCTACTCATTTTCATGGCAAAGACTGGCAGAAAAAAACACCCAGGAAATTCATTTATTATTTTATTGGCTTAGTCATTTTTTGCTTTTTAGTGATGTTTATTGCGCCAAGATAAGAAATAATTCTGAGCCCTTCAGGCATGAAGAAAAAATAAGTGATTTGAAGTAAAGTTTTTATAGACAAATCGCTCTCTTCCCAGTATCATACACGCCTGTTGTTCGGGGCTATAGCTCAGCTGGGAGAGCGCTTCGCTGGCAGCGAAGAGGTCAGGAGTTCGATCCTCCTTAGCTCCACCAAACAACTCTTTACAAAAACGCGCTAAAAGCACATTTTAGTCAGTATTTTGTCAGTGCAAAAAATTGCTGTTTTCACAGCGAAGAGAACTTTTGTTAGCTTTTTGTTTTACAGAAAGTATTTTCAAATAATATGTCCCCTTCGTCTAGTGGCCTAGGACACCGCCCTTTCACGGCGGTAACAGGGGTTCGAACCCCCTAGGGGACGCCACTCTTTTTTATAAGTATGTTCCAGTTAATAACAGACTGTTTACAGGCAACATCGTCTTACTAAGGTAAATCAACCCTGTATTTCCATACCAATTCTCCACTTTCCTTCAAAATCTTGATAACAACCTGCAGCAATCAAGGTAATTGACTAAATCTCCTAATGTTTAGGTTTTCAAATTGCGAATCATTATGCAAAACAAGCAGTTTTTATTATTTCCCTAAAAAAATAAGTCAAATAACTTTTATTAAACATCCTATGTAAACCCCGTAGAACTACAACACTCAAAATTGCCCTCCTGAGAATCAAAAAAAACATATAAATGCTTGATTAAAAAGATGATTAAATTTAATTAAAGAAATCTTATTTTATAATATCAGTTTTTAATTCAAATAATTTTTTAAGCCTTGTTCACTGTACAGATAGACTTTTACCCATATAAAAACAAATCAGGCATATCTCTTGCTCTAGTAATAAATAAGACCCGTATTTTAACAGTACGGACTAATTATTTACGGAGAAGATAATGGAAGTGTCACTGATTACACCCAGTTATGCACCTGATTTTGAACGTTGCAAACTATTATGCCAAAGTATTGATAGATATGTCTGTGACTATAGAAAGCATGTCATTATAGTTGATAAGGCTGATTATAATCTTTTCAAAACACTGAAAAATGATAAAACAGATATTATCATTAAAGAAAGCATACTACCCTCCTGGCTAATAAAAATACCCTTTTCAAAAAAATGGTGGCTTAACCTTAAAGGCTTACCTGTTCGAGGCTGGATATTACAACAAATTGTCAAACTGTCTGTGCATGAATTCGTTGATTCTGATGCCTATATTTTTGCAGATTCTGATGTCACTTTTATACGCCCTTTTAAAGCATCCTCCATTATTAAAGAGGATAAAGTCAGACTGTGCAGTATGCCTAGAAAAACAGATGACTACACAGATAAGCGCAAACAAGCCTGGCATGAACATGCAGCCCAACTATCAGGGCTTCAAAATACGGGACAATTAACCCAGGATTATATCAGTCAATTAGTTTGCTGGCGTCGTGATACCTTGCAGAAGTTAACTCAACAAATAGAAAAGCACTCAAAAAAGCCGTGGAAACAAGTACTCACTAATACTCTGGATTTTTCAGAGTACATTCTCTACGGAATTTTTGCTGAACATGTGATGGCTGAAGAATCTGGTCATTTTAAGGATGAACATGAGTTGTGCTATTGCTCATGGCATCAGCCAATCAGTGATATAGATGAGTTAAGTCATTTTTTAGCGAATATTCCACAGAATTATAACTCCGTATTAATTCAATCAAATTTAGACATTGATACAGATGATTATAAGAACTTGTTGATCAACGTTCAGGAAAAATAATGATGAAAACACATAATTCAAGATTATTAACCAGTGAAATAAAAGTATTGGTATTGATGATTATCACTTTTATTATTTCTGGCTGTGCTTCAAAGCCTGGACCAATACCTCCCATGCAACGTAGTGATGATTATCGTTTCAGCGCTGCGGTATTGCCTTTTAAGCCTGTGGATATTGCACTGAAAAAAGAAAAAAATCAGTATCAGCAAAAGACCAGTAATATCATTATTCTTGTTGATAATAAATCAGATAAAAAAGAGCTGATTAATAAAACTTTAGAAAATTTAATGGCCACTATGCCCAACAATTTACCTTATCAGCAAGAAGTCATTTATAGAGATGACTTACAAAATTTATTAAACAGGGCTATCTCAAGTCAAGACTTTCTATCAGCAGGCTTAGAGTATTACGTAAAACAACTAAAACGCTCAAAGACTCATTCAACCATTATTACACTCACAGACTGGAATAAGATAACAAGTGCTACCGTGGCTCAATCTGAACAACTCTTTTTTAAATTAGGCAATAATATTTGCCTGCACATGATTGGTGTGAACAATATTCATAAAAACAAGCGCCTAATCAGAGCAGAAAATTGTGGCAGTTCATCAAACACTAAAAGTTTAGCCAGTGCTAACAAAATGGCTGACTTTGTCGAAAGAATATTTTTTACAACACCCAAAGACTCGGATAAGGATGGTATTTATAACGATAGAGATCAGTGTCCAAATACACCAGCAGAAACACCTATCAACTGGAATGGATGTCCAAGAAACAGTAAAACCAGTAATCCAAGATACTTGATTAAATAGAGAATTTACAGTGAAAGACAATAAAGGGAAAAATAATAAAATGAAAACAAATACCGCAACTGTTTTAAAACAGTTTACCACAGTACTGGTCTCACTGCTTGTAGTAAATTTTAATGCCAATGCTGGCGAACCAAAACCACTACTGGATTCACCCTCTCTTGAACAGCAAACAATTTATCTTAAGGCGGCGGCAGCAGGTCAGGATGAAGTGCCTTATACACCACCGACTTCACACCGTGTCAATGTTTATAATAACTCAGTCAATGTGCCATCAGAAATAGAAAGAAATATAGCTGAAAAGCTGACCACTATATCTTTGGAAGATAAGGTGCAAAAACAACTCATTCAGCCATCCCTGGAACAGTTTGGCTATGATTTATTCAGCCAGGTTCCCACAACTTTCTCTCCAGTCACAAATATCCCTGTACCGCTTGATTATATGGTTGGTCCCAGTGATACCATTGTGGCACAACTGTATGGAAAAACGAATGTTGAATATAAGTTAGTTGTCACTCGCGACGGTAATATTCTGGTGCCCGATATAGGGCCAATTCTAGTATCTGGTCTCACTTTTTCAGAAGTAAAAGAAAATCTGAAAAGTCGCTTTGAAAAACAAATTTTTGGCACTAAAGCAGCTGTTACCATGGGTGAGCTTCGTACCATCAATATTATGATTGTTGGTGATGTACTTAATCCAGGCAGTTATACAGTGGGTGGCTTAACTGATTTAATGAATGCTTTATTAGTCAGTGGTGGTGTTAAACGTACTGGTAGTTTAAGAAATATCCAGCTGAAAAGAAATGGTAAAGTTGTATCATCGTTTGATCTCTATAATGTCCTGCTATATGGCAATACTCAAGCCAATATCAGATTATCACATGGTGATGTGATATTTGTGCCTGCTATTGGTAAAACCGTAGGTGTGGGTGGTGAGGTTCAACGCCCAGCCATCTATGAATTTAAAGGTCAGGCCGATTTTTCCGATGTGATTAAACTGGCAGGCGGATTACTTCCCACAGCATCACTGGAGTCTTCACATATTGAGCGCATTAAAAAGGGGCAATATCACACTTTAATTAGCCTGGCAGAATCTAGCAATACTATTAATAATCTGGAGATTAAATCAGGCGATTTAATCCGTATTTTCCCAGTCAAAAAACAAATAGATGATATTGTTTTATTAAGCGGTCATGTGATTCAACCAGGTGGTTATGAATATAAAAAGAATATGCGTCTGTCTCATATTTTAAAATCAGCTGAACAATTACGTCAGAACGTTGATACTGAGTTTGCTCTTTTAAAAAGAGAATTACGCAATGAGCGTCGTATTGAAGTACATTATATTGATTTAAAAAAAGCCCTAAGCAAGCCTGGCTCTGCCGCTGACATTAAACTACATCGTCGGGATGAGATTATTTTATTTGATCTGTCACAAAACAGAGAAAAACAATTAGCACGCATTGTCCAGAACATGCAAATTCAAAGTACACCAGAATACCCGCCCATGATTTTCTCAATTAAAGGTTTTGTTAGAAATACGGGAATTTTTCCTCTTCAATATGCAGCACGATTACTGGATGCTATCAATGTTGCTGGTGGTGTGAAGCCTGGTACTGATAAAAACTATATCTTAATTGCCAGGAAAAAATATCCTGATAATAAACTGGAACTGTTTTCTGTGGATTTAAATAAAGCCAGAAACAAACCCACTTCAGAGTGGAATCCAGTGATTCATCCTGAAGATACCATTTATTTATTTAATTCAAAGATTAATCGTGCACAGCTGATTAAAGCACATATAAAGCAACTTAAATCAGAATCCACTTATGGATCAATGGCACCTGTTATTTCAATTTCAGGAAAGATTGATCACCAAGGTGATTACCCTCTTGAACCAGGTATGCGTATTTCCCAACTTCTAAAAGCTGTGGGGGGATTAAATGCATCATCTTATGGATTGGGGGCAGAATTAACTCGCTATAAACTCATAGATGGTCAATATCAGATTGCCGAACATCAGTATGTTGAGCTGAATGACTTATTGAAAGGTAATGCAAAGTCAAATCTGATCCTGCGTCCTCATGATCACCTGACCATCCATAAAAAACCTCAGTGGCAGGGTAAACGTATTGTAGAGTTGGCAGGTGAAGTAAAATTCCCAGGAACTTATCCCATAGATAACAATGAAACACTTTGCAACGTGATCCAGCGCGCTGGGGGACTGACCAATAAGGCTTATCTTTTTGGTGCAGTATTTAATCGGGAAAGTGCCAAGGAGAAACAACAACAATCTCTGGATAAAATTCATAATGATTATGATGATTTATTAGTCAAATTACATTTATCACCCTCATTAAAAAATGATGAGAAAATGCCTGCTAATGAAGAAATGCATGAAATTAATTCCGTTATTAAGAAATTAAAACGAGCCAAAGCAACCGGACGTATGGTCATTGATATGGAAAAGATACTCGTCTGTGATGAAGAGGCGGATGTACTACTTGAAGATGGAGATCAATTAATCGTACCACAACTTGCCTATGAAGTTTCTGTCTTCGGTGAAGTGTATCACTCGACATCTCATATCTATAACAAAACAAAAGGCAGTGAGGATTATATTGACTTAAGTGGTGGCGTAACTGAATTGGGCAAGGAATCACATGCCTATGTAGTTCAGGCAAATGGTGAAGTTTTATCTGTACGTAAAGAAGGCTGGTTTACTTCGTGGAAAAACATACCAATACAACCAGGTGCCAGTATCTATGTCCCCATAGATGTAGATCGAAGTAATAAAACTGAAAGCTTGCAGTCATGGACACAAATAGTCTTTCGCCTAACATTATCTGCAGCAGGTATTGCTGCAATATTATAAAAACACATATAAGAATACTTTGAGACAAAGCATGAATAATAAATATGATCAGATTACCGAGATAATTGATGATGAAATCGAGCTTCTCGAATATGTAATAAGCATATTAAATAATAAATATAAGATATTTCTTATTTCTATTGTTTGTGCATCCATAGCCTATGGCCTGAGCTTTTTCATGCCAGTGAAGTATGAATCATTTGTACGTCTGGCTCTGGTTGAAGTTAAAGAATTGGGTGGAGTTTCACCAGACAATCGTCGTGCACCAGAAGCAGTAACATTGGTAGAACAGGATTTCATTACCAATGCCGTCAACGACAACCACCAAGATCGAGTCATTGCAAGGATGCGTTCCAGAGTATTTACAAAAGAATTCATTGAAGAAAACAATTTGTTGCCCATCATTTTTTCTAAACGCTGGGATAAAAATAAAAAACAATGGAAAGACAATTTTACACCAGATACAACGTTAGCTTCTGAAATATTTAAAGAGAAAATATGCAGCATTAATCGCAACAATGAAAACAACCTGATGATTGTCAAAATAAAATTAGGTGAACCTCAACTGGCAGCTGATATCGCTAATTTATTTGTACATAAATTTAATCACTACCGCCGTACATCGGATATTAAAGAAGCTGATCGTAAAATTTCTTTTCTACGAAAGACTCTGGAGCAAACTGATTTTTTAGAAATGCAAAAGTCACTGTATCGCTTAATTGAAGCTCAGTTGGTGATAAAGATGTTAGCTAACAATAAAGAGCAATATGCAGTAGAAGTACTGGATCCTGCTATTGCTCCACTTTATAAGGTCAGTCCGGCAAAAAAGAAAATAGCCATTCTGACATTTTCTGGAATTTTTCTCCTTAGCATTGTCCTTATTATCGGCCGTATTGTTTTTCAACGAGTCAGTGCATCAATTGCTCTATATGAGAAGAAAAAACATGACTAATTCCATAAAAACGCTCATAAACAATAGTATGCCAACACTCCTGCTCAGTGAGAAAATTCATTCTGCACTTGTCTCACACAAGACTCGTCGTGTATTTTTTGCACTATTTAACCGGGGTATTGGTGTATCACTGCAATTTATAGTCAATCTTATCATTGCTCAGCTATTGGGTGCACGGGGTATGGGCATCTATCATATCTATTCAACCTGGATGGTCATGTTAGCCGATATATCCAGTATGGGTCTGCCATTGTATACCATGCGACAGATTTCAATGTATCAGCAGAACAATCAATCACATCATATTCTACAGACAGTCAATAGGTTTTTATTGGTGGCAACTTTAACCAGTTTGATTGTTGCAGCTCCATTCATTATCAGCCCATCACTATTATCAGAGCTTTTTCTAGCCAAGGTCGAAAGTGTTTACTTACTTCGGTATGCTGCCATTGCTGCAGTGATATTTTTATTGATCCGCATTCTATCAGAAGCGTTAAAAGCCTTCGGTATGACTAATTTAGGTATTCTTGCTGAATCCGCTTTCTTACCGCTGGGTATCATATTGAGCCTGGCTGTATTTTTTGTTTTCTCATTTCAGGTAAATGTACAAACACTCTTATTGATACATGTATCAACCTTACTGCTTGTTTTATTTTTATTATATGTCAGCTGGAATAGTGCTGTTAAGAAGAAAACTCATCAAATAGATGAATCTTATGAATCAATCCAACCACAAAAGTTCAAGTCTTTTATGTCACGTTCACTGCTTTTTATATGGTTCGGCATGATTTTAAATATCTGGTTTGTTAATTTACCAGTATTTATTTTACCTTATATTA
>JADGEK010000093.1:0-13267 GCA_016744395.1 Gammaproteobacteria bacterium
GTCTTACTTTGCTAAGAGCTCAATGTTAGCAATTCATGGTTAACATGTGAGTTTAGAAATTGTAAAAGGGTAGTCACTATTGTGACTACCCTTTTTTTTTAGCTTTTTTCTGGGCATGAATATTAAATGGTTATTTAAAAGTATCCCTGTTTTCTATCCTTTTTCTTTTGTCTATTTAATTGATACAATTAGCCCAATTTTCAGTAATCCCTTTTTTCCTAAACTATAGCAATCTAATGAATGATTTGAACACAACAACATTAACGAATATCCGTGAAATTCCCTATAACTATACTTCTTTTTCTGATCGTGAAATTGTTATTCGTTTTTTAGGTGAAAAAGCATGGGATGTATTGAACACCTTGCGCTCTAAACGAGTGACAGGGCGTTCAGCCAGAATGTTATTTGAAGTCTTAGGTGACATTTGGGTGGTTTCGAGAAATCCATTCATTGAAGATGACTTAATTGAAAATCCCAAGCGACGTGATGCCTTACTTGAGGCATTGAATCATCGCTTGAGTCAAATTCGACTACGAGCAGATGGCAATGAATCAGTCCTGGAATTGTTATCCAGTGCTGAAAAAGCGGTTAATGAATTTAAAGGCTGGTTGATTGAAAGTGAAATTCTACGCCGAAAAGTGTATAAAAATTTAGTAAAGCTCACTCGTAAAGATAATATTTGTTTTGATGGTCTCTCCAGAGTCAGTCATGTTACTGATGCCAGTGACTGGCGGGTTGAGTTTCCATTTGTGGTATTGACGCCTGATACAGAAGAGGAAGTTCAAGCGTTAGTTCAAGGCTGTATTGATCTGGAAATGGCGATTATCCCTCGTGGCGGTGGCACTGGATATACGGGTGGTGCGGTTCCGCTGGTTGCCAACTCCGTTGTTATTAATACTGAAAAACTGGATACCCTTGGCAAAGTAACTCAACAGACTATCACTTGCCAGCTTCAGGGGCAAAAAGAGTTTTGTGAAATGTTAGTACCCACTGCTGCAACTGGGGCGGGTGTGGTTACCCGGCGCGTTTCAGAGATTGCAGAAGAACAAGGTTTTGTGTTTGCTGTGGATCCAACCTCTCAGGACGCTTCCTGTATTGGTGGTAATATTTCTATGAATGCAGGTGGGAAAAAAGCCGTGATGTGGGGAACCACTTTAGATAATTTGCTTTCCTGGAAGATGGTGACACCTGACGCACGATGGATGGAGGTTGAGCGTCTGGATCATAACCTGGGCAAGATCCATGAAGTTGAACTAGTGCGCTTTAAAATTACTCGTTTGGCAAGCAATAATAAAGACATAGAATCAGAGACGATTTTGGAAATTCCAGGTAAAGACTTACGAAAACAGGGCCTGGGTAAAGATGTGACTAATAAGTTTTTAGGTGGCTTACCTGGTGTTCAAAAAGAAGGCTGTGATGGTATTATAACCTCTGCAGTGTTTATTTTACACACAATGCCTAAGCATATTCGAACCGTTTGCATGGAGTTTTTTGGATCTGATATGGGCAATTCTGTGCCTGCCATTGTCGAAACCATTGATTATCTTAAGACTCAGAAAGGGCTGGTTCTGGCAGGCCTTGAACATCTGGATGAACGTTATATTAAAGCCGTTGGTTATTCAACTAAATCCCCTCGTTCTGAATTACCGAAGATGGTTTTATTAGCGGATATTGCAGCGGATGATGAATCCTCGGTTATTCAGGCTGCTGCAAAAATTGTTGAACTTGCAAATGCACGTGATGCTGAAGGTTTTATTGCGGTAAGTCCTGAAGCAAGAAAATTTTTCTGGTTAGATCGGGCACGTACTGCAGCCATAGCCTCACATACGAATGCCTTTAAAGTGAATGAAGATGTGGTCATTCCTCTGGATGGTCTGGCTGAATACACGCTAGGGATTGAGCGTATTAACATTGTTCACTCAATTAAAAATAAACTCAAAATTGTTAAAGCGGTTGATAAGTATCTGCATTCTGATTTAAAAATTACTTCAAATAACCCTGAGTTTGAAGGTTCTGAAGAAACTCATACGATCATTCAGGATAAAAAAGTAGCCGCATTAAAATTAACTCAAAGTATTCAGAGACGATGGAATACCTTACTGGAAGAGTTGGACACGCCTGCCCAGAAACTGAGTGAACAGATTTCAATCGCGCACCTATTAGAGAGCAATCCAAACAACATTACTTTTTTTGAACTATTACAAAAACGAATTCTTCGAGTTTCCTATCGTGATGAAGTTGAAAAACCGTTAAAAGAACTGTTCAGTGGTCTAAATCTTGCTGATATTAATGAGCACCTTGATCAAATTCATGCTCAAATCCGTCCAGGTCGACTCTTTGTTGCTACTCATATGCATGCGGGAGATGGTAATGTTCATACCAATATTCCAGTACATTCCAATGATTATGAAATGTTGCAAACGGCTGACAAAGTAGTCGAGGAAATCATGGCTTTGGCCGAGTCACTTGGCGGGGTTATTTCAGGCGAACATGGTATTGGTATTACTAAGTTACAATTTCTTGGTGATGATATTTTATCGGCTTTTAAAACCTATAAAAATGACGTTGACCCGAACAATCTCTTTAATCCAGGAAAGCTGATGGCTGGTTCTGGTTTGGAAAAGGCTTATACACCTTCATTACAGTTACTGCAGCAGGAAGCCCTGATTTTAGAAGCTAGTGAATTGGGTTCTTTGAATAATGAAATTAAAGATTGTTTGCGTTGTGGTAAATGTAAGCCTGTGTGTAGTACACACATCCCAAGGGCTAACCTTCTCTATTCTCCACGAAATAAAATCCTTGGTACAGGATTGATTATGGAAGCTTTTCTGTATGAAGAGCAAACTCGTCGAGGCATTTCATTACGCCATTTTGATGAAATGAATGATGTCGCTGATCATTGTACTGTTTGCCATAAGTGTTTAAACCCTTGTCCTGTGAATATTGACTTTGGTGATGTTTCCATTCATATGCGTACCATTTTACGCAACCGTAAACAAAAACGTTTTTCTCTTATGAGTAAAGTGGCTATGGCTTTTCTTAATGTCACTGATCCTGCTGTGATTAAGTTAATGCGTAAGGTAATGATTGAGTGGTCCTATAAAGGACAACGCCTTGGACATGCTCTGGCTAAACGCTCAGGGTTATTTTTAGGGAATAAACTACCCCATACAACTCATGGAAAAATGCCAGTTAAAGAGCAGGTGATTAACTTTGTTAAAAAACCCATGCCTGCCGATATCCCATCTCAACCAATGCGTCAATTGCTGGGTGTCGAAGATACTACGACCGTTCCAATCCTTAGGGATGTAGAAAAAATAAATAATAATTCGAATGATGAAACAGATGCTGTTTTTTATTTTCCAGGCTGTGGCTCAGAACGCTTATACAGCCAAATTGGTATGGCAACGCTTGCGATGCTCTATCACTCTGGGGCGCAAACGGTTTTACCACCCGGTTATCTCTGTTGTGGTTACCCACAAACTGCTGGCGGTGAAGAGGCAAAAGGGCAGGCTATTTCAACCGAAAATCAGGTTTTATTCCATCGGATTGCGAATACTCTGAACTATATGGACATCAAAACGGTTCTGGTTTCCTGTGGCACCTGTATGGATCAGCTGTTGCATTATCAGTTTCAGAAAATTTTTCCTGATTGTCGTCTATTAGATATTCATGAATATCTGGCAGAGAAAGGTTATAAACTGGATGATGATAGTCAGGCCAGTGGTTATATTTATCATGATCCTTGTCATACACCCATTAAGACTCAGCAACCACTCAGCGTTGCAAAATCCATTTTGGGTGATAATGTGGTGTTGTCTGATCGTTGTTGTGGTGAATCGGGGACTTTAGCCGTTTCAAGGCCCGATATTTCGACTCAGTTACGTTATCGTAAGCAAGAAGAGTTGAATAAAAACATTAATGGCATGATCACCTGTGACGAAACGCCTGATGCTAAGCCAAAAGAAATTAAACTGGTCACAACCTGTCCAGCGTGTCAGCAAGGTCTAAACCGCTATCGTGGTGAAACTGCTATGACTGCAGAGTATATTGTAGTGGAATTATGTCAGAAAATACTTGGGGATAACTGGCAAAAACAGTTTATTGAAAATGTGACAAAGGATGGCATAGAAAAAGTACTGCTATAAAGGCAATGTTGAATTAAGAGCGATGTCAAAAGAAATAACTTTTGATATCCTTTTCAATTCAACATTCAATATTAAATCAAAATCCTTCTTTGACACCATTAGGGGTTCCGACTAAAAGGACATCGGCAGGGCGTTGTGCGAATAAACCGTTGGTGACAACACCCACTATTGCATTGAGTTGTCCTTCAAGTTTAACGGGCTCCATGATTTCCATGCCATGGATATCAAGAATGATGTTGCCATTATCGGTTGTGAAACCTTCGCGAAGCACGGGCTCGCCACCAAGTTTGACAATTTCACGAGCGACATAGCTGCGTGCCATTGGAATGACTTCAACGGGTAAGGGGAACTTACCCATGTAGCTGACCAGTTTTGTTTCATCTACGATGCAGACAAATTTATCGGCAACCGCAGCAACAATCTTCTCACGGGTAAGTGCACCACCGCCACCTTTGATAAGGTGTAATGCTTTATTGGTTTCATCAGCACCATCGATGTAAACAGACATTTCGCTGACTGAATTTAAATCAAATACTTCAATACCATGGCCACGTAAACGCTCTGCTGTTGCTTCAGAGCTGGCGACAGCTCCATTGATTTTGTGTTTTATTTTTGCCAGTTCATCAATAAAAAAGTTTGCTGTAGAGCCTGTGCCTACACCAATAATTGTATCGGGTACTACATGTTCGATTGCCGCCCTTGCGACTGCCTGCTTCATTTCATCTTGATTCATTTGTTTCTCCTTCTTGTCACTTTAAGCAAGTGACTCTATTTTTTTAATCTATTTTTTTTGCGACATTATCCTTGATTTTCTGCTAAAGAGCCAGAAATGATAAGTTGTTGGTTAGATCTTGTTATTAAATACTTTTCAAAACAGTCGCTTTACGAGCATTGCGGCAATTTGGGTTTAAAAAATCAAGAGAAAAAGAAGGAGTTTCACTCGCATAAGTACTATCAAAACCGATTGCACGGCTCTTAGTTTTTGATGTTTTTTTTCTTATCTCTTGATTTTGCTTTTGGACAACACGAGTGAGGAAAACTGCGGTTGGAGAGTGGGAGGTGGATGGCGTTGCTTGAATGGGGTTTGTGGAGGCATGGATGCCAGAACTTAAGCGACCATGGATGGCTTGAGCGTCCCCAGTCAAGCAACTCCATCCACCTTCCAAACGTTTTCACAAGTATTTATCCAAGCGAGCCATCTTTCTTTTTCTCTTGATTTTTTAAACCCAAATTACTGCAATGCTCGTAAAAGAGAAATTTGTAAAAATACACAGAATACGATGCTCATACTTATTTCATAGTCTATTGCTAAACGTTAATATTTCATTAGACAATAATTAAAATAATTGGTAACTTAGCGACTATGTTAGAAAGTTATGTAAAGAAAATACTCAAAGCTCGGGTCTATGAAATTGTTGATAAAGTGCCGCTGGACTCTGCGGTGAATTTATCGGTGCGAACGGGTAATCAAATTCTATTAAAAAGAGAAGATCTGCAACCTGTATTCTCTTTTAAAATCCGTGGTGCCTACAATAAAATGGTACAGCTGAGTCAGGATGAAAAAGATAAGGGTGTTATTGCAGCATCAGCAGGCAACCACGCTCAGGGGGTTGCTTTATCGGCTAATAAAATTGGTGTTAAGGCCCTCATTGTTATGCCTAAAACAACCCCTGATATCAAAGTGACAGCTGTCAGGCGTCTAGGTAGCCAAGTGGAGCTGTTTGGTAGTAGCTATGATGAGGCTTACCAGCATGCAAAAAAACTGGAAAAAAAACATGGCTTAACCTTTATTCATCCCTATGATGATCCTGATGTGATTGCTGGACAGGGCACAATTGCGATGGAAATTATGCAGCAGTGTGAACTGGAACCAGAAGCCATTTTTGTCCCAGTGGGCGGCGGTGGTCTGATTGCAGGTGTCTCAGCTTATATTAAATACCTTTATCCTGAAATTAAAGTTATCGGTGTTGAACCTGATGATGCCGCTTCTTTACATGATGCCTTAATAGCAAAAGAAAGAATTGTTTTAGATCAAGTGGGTATTTTTGCTGATGGCGTTGCGGTTAAACAAGTGGGCGAAGAAACGTTTCGTGTGGCACAACAGTGTGTTGATGATGTGGTTTTGGTTTCTGCCGATGAAATTTGTGCAGCAATAAAAGATATTTTTGATGATACTCGAACAGTGACAGAACCTGCGGGAGCTCTGGCTGTTGCAGGGTTAAAAAAATACATTAAAGAGTACGGAGAGACAAATAAAACTTTTGTAGCCATTAATAGTGGCGCAAATATTAACTTTGATCGTTTACGCCATGTGGCAGAGCGTTCTGAATTAGGTGAACATCGTGAAGTACTGTTTTCAGCCACCATCGATGAGCGCCCAGGGAGCTTTCTTAAGTTTTGTAAAATTGTGGGTACTCGGGGTATCACTGAATTCAACTATCGATATTCTCACGATGACCTTGCTCGTGTTTTTGTGGGAGTGAAGACCAGTAGTGCGGAAGAAGAAAAAGAAATTCTTTTTAATGCTCTGAACAGTAAAGGCTATCCTGTAGTTGATTTTAGTGACAATGAAATTGCAAAACTGCACTTGCGGCATATGGTTGGCGGGCATGCACCTGAGTTGAAAAACGAACACCTTTACCGATTTGAATTTCCAGAGCGGCCCGGTGCTTTATTGCGCTTTCTTCGAGGTATGGGACATGACTGGAATATCAGTTTGTTTCATTACCGTAATCATGGTGCGGCATTTGGCCGGGTGTTGGCTGGCATTCAAGTACCTGAAGAAGACATTGTTGCCTTTCATCTGTTTTTAGATGAATTAGGTTATAACTATTGGGATGAAACTGAAAACCCAGCGTATAAAGAGTTTTTGATCTAATTCACACAACTGTAGGAAATATCTTGCATTTAATGGCAATTCTGGGCAATATACCCACAATGAGTAGGTATTTATACCTAGGAAATATAATAATAATTTTTGACAGTCA
Organism: Gammaproteobacteria bacterium; assembly: GCA_016744395.1. Classification (GTDB taxonomy): domain Bacteria; phylum Pseudomonadota; class Gammaproteobacteria; order GRL18; family GRL18; genus GRL18. The sequence continues at coordinate 7,136 of JADGEK010000093.1, forward strand.
TTTTTGAGGGGTTTCAGTGAGCAGCTTCAGTTCTGGTAATTCATTTGGTTTGTGTAGTCTCGGTAGTAAACGTTTAACTCGAAAGCCTTTGTTCAACAAAAAAGCAAGTTTTAGACATGATCCAGTGGTTGTTTTAAGCTATTTTGTTGTTTTTGGTGTTCTCATTAGTGGATTTGCTTCTTTCGGTTTATAAAAAGCAATTATGAAAGGCTGTCAATCGTTGCTCCGTGACGATTGCATTCAGCCTGATATCCCAACTTTGTGATTGCAGTTGTGTGACTTTTTGTAGTTCATGTGCAATGCCCAGCACTTTGGGTTTTAATGGTCGTGGTTTGGCTGTTAACGAATCTGAAGTCTTTGTGCTCAAATGTTGTAGCGCGCGATCATAATAGCCACCACCCATTCCTATTCGATTTCCCTGTTCATCAAAACCGACTAATGGCGTCAACACAAGATCGATTTGTTTTGCCGACTTGAGCTGTTTTTTTAGAAACACAGGTTCAGGAATGCCAAAGCAATTTTTCTTCAAAAGAGTGTGTGCTTCATATGGCGCAAAAGCAATGATGCCGTTTTGTTGAGAAATAATAACGGGTAGGTAACATTTTTTTTGATGGAACTGTATTTGCCTCAGTAACTCAGAAAGATCAACTTCACCATCAGCGGGCAGATACAACGCAATGTGTTTGGAACGTTTATAAATGTCTGAATGAGTGATTCTTCGAATGATTATTTTTGCATGCTGAAGCTGATCCATTGAAGAAATCTGACGGCGCTTAATACGTAAATATTTTCGCAGAGCATTCGTGGAGGTTTTGGCAGGGCTAATGTTTGCCGTATCAGTTGTTGAGTGTAGAGTGTTAATAATAAACTGCCAGGGCTATTTATTCACTATCAGGTCAAATTAAGAAAATGGTGGAAGAACCATATGGACCGTCGTTAACTTTCGCTCTTGAACCTATCGGTTCAAGTGGAGATATGACTGGTAAATTAGGCTTTCTGCTCACTCTTAATTTAAAAGAATACTCTTAAAAAAGAAAGAGGGCAGGCATGCACACATTACAAGGCGCGCATCTCCGGGGTAAAAGATTACGGCTCAAGAAGTACCCAGTTAGCTAACCTGTTCAAGTAGAGCTCCCACACACGTTAATTATAGCATCTCTACTGAGAGGGGCAAAATCTAAAGATAAAAAAGAGTGCTTCTCTGTGTGAAAAGTTTATGAAAGCTCCATTTGCTTGCTTTCATTAACAGCGCCATCTATTTTTTCTCTTAACTCACGTAAATGTTGTTTAAGATGGCAGTCACTAGCGGTTTGTTGTTGTTGCTGTAGTAAATCATGGGCAAGATTGAGCGCGGCCATAACGGCGATGCGGTCGCTGCCAATGACTTTTCCCGTGGTGCGAATTTCAAGCATTTTATCATTTAAAAGAGCCGCTGAATCTTCCAGGCTCTCCTTATGATTGGCTGCACAGGCAATGCGATACTCTTTTTCCAGGATTTTGACCGTAACGGGCACCGTTTCTTCTTTCATCAGTTAGTCTCCATTGCCTTTAGACGATTAATGATTGCTTCAACACGGGTACGCGCTGTTTCAGTTTTTTCCATCAGTCTGGAACGCTCAACCTGTAAAAATTCTTGTTGTGAGCGTAATTGAACATTTTCTTCTTTAAGCTCATTGATAGTTCCAAGTAAAACATCAACACTCTCGTCCAGACGTTTTAATTCGATATCAGTTTCAGTGGCAATTGAATTTTCTACCATGCTTTCTTTACCTAAATAGTTAACCTGTTTTCTGCTTAAACAGATATTCTGATCGTATTGCTTAAAAAATTGTCTTATATGACAAACCAGTTGCTAAAAAACACTGTGAAAACGTGAAAGATTAAACCAAAGTGGTTGAGCTATTATATTTGTTTTCAACAATTTAAAGCTTATATTAGAAGTCATTATGGCAATGTTCAATACTTAAAACAACAATCTCTCACGGAAATATTGATTAACTGGGGTATAATTCTAATAATTAGAGAATATATCACATTTTTTAAGCACTTTTTTAAATAAAAAATGAAACAGAATGTGTTTAAAAATTAGGAGCTAGAAAGTTTTATGTCGTCTGAAATAAATATTGAACAGATAAAGTCCGATCTTGTGACATTAGACAGTGACATGTCGCCCTCTGAAGTCCATGGTACTTTGTGCGGTGCTTTATGTGGCAAGGGTGATATGAATATTCATGAATGGTTGTCATTAGCTTTTTTTAGAGAAGATAATGACGCTTCAAAAGCGGTAAATTCACGAGAATTGTTGCTTGGAGCCATTGCAGAATCATTTAAAGGTTTCTTTGTAGAAACAGTGACAGCACTTTCTGATAATAGTCTGAATTTTTATCCACTCTTGCCTGATGAAGGGAGTGAGTCTGTCCGCTTAACAGCTATTGCAGAATGGGCACAAGGGTTTTTAATGGGCTTAAGTTTGGCTGGAATTAAAAAATTCACAGATTATCCTGCTGAAGTCACTGAATTTGTTGAAGCAATGGCTTCAATCGCAACGGTGGATGATTATGAGTTGGCGGGTGATGACTCGGATGAAGAAGGCATTGTTGAATTTATTGAGTTTATTCGCATTGGTGTATTACTCATCAATGAAGAATTCAATCCCATTCGTGTCCCTATTGATGTTCCTGATGGTGATAATTCGATGCATTAAAGAGTAATATTATAACAATAAAATAGCCCTGAGCCATTGTGACTTGAGTAAAAGATAAATGATAGAAACAAAAGAATTTAGCAAACGTAGAAAGCATCTCATGCAGGATATGGGCAGTGATAGTATTGCCATTTTGCCCACAGCAGGAGAGCAGGTTAGAAACCGTGATGTCAATTACGCTTTTAGGCCTGACAGTAATTTTTTGTATTTGACTGGGTTTTGGGAGCCTGAAGCGGTTCTGGTATTGATTCCAGGACGAAAACATGGCGAATATGTGCTTTTTTGTCGCGAAAAAGATGAAACTCAGGAAATTTGGCATGGCCGACGTGCAGGCCAGGAAGGTGTTTTAGATCGCTATGGTGCGGACGATTCATTTCCTATTTCGGATATTGATGAAATTTTACCCGGGCTGATGGAAAATAAAACCCGGGTTTTTTATACCATGGGTGTGCATACGGATTTTGATCAACGTTTAACGGGTTGGGTGAATCAATTAAAACAAAAAGTACGAATGGGTGTGAATGCGCCAGGTGAGTTTGTGGCATTGGATCATACCTTACATGAAATGCGGCTTTTTAAATCTGGCAATGAAATTAAAATGATGAAAAAGGCGGCTGGCGTTTCTTGTAAGGCTCATGAACGGCTGATGAAAACCTGTCAACCCGGGATGATTGAGTATCAACTTGAAGCAGAATTTGTCCACCAATGCATGTTTAATGGCTGTCGAGATTTAGCCTACCCATCCATTGTTGGTGGCGGCGAAAACGGCTGTATTTTACACTACACCGAAAATGATGCGCCATTAAAAGACGGAGATTTGGTTTTGGTGGATGCGGGTGGCGAATACCATGGTTATGCCTCTGATATTACTCGAACCTACCCTGTTAATGGCCATTTTTCAGCAGAACAGAAAGCACTATATGAATTGGTACTTGAGGCTCAAAAAGCAGCTATAGAAATGGTCTATCCAGGGAGTCACTGGAATGCACCTCATGAAGTTGCTGTGAAAGTCATCACCAGAGGCCTTGTTCGTCTTGGACTGCTTAAGGGACGTGTTGATACTTTAATCAGAGAAGAGGCTTACAAACCTTTTTACATGCATCGGACTGGACATTGGCTCGGTTTAGATGTGCATGATGTGGGGGATTATAAGATAGACAGTGAATGGCGTATGTTAGAGCCAGGCATGGTTTTGACAATAGAGCCAGGCATTTATACGGGTGATAATCGTAAAATTGCCCAAAAATGGCGTAATATTGGTATTCGAATTGAAGATGATGTTCGTGTGACTCGAACAGGATATGAAGTATTGACCGCGGCAGCCATTAAAGAAGTGGCAGAAATAGAAGCATTGATGGCTATCTCGACCAATGCTAATAACCTTATCAATGCGAATCAAAATGCGACATCAACGGATAGCCCACTAAAGAGTCCAACAAAAGTTGCCAGTAAGAAAAAAGCCACTCGCTCTAAAAAATCAGCTGTGAGTGAGAAAAAAACAGCCGTGAGCAAGAAAAAAACAGTAACTAAGAAAAAAATCAAAAGTACAAGAAAAGCTGTCGTTCGGAAAAAAGCAGCGAGTGCAGCTTCGAGTCGGAAAAAGTCTGTTAGAAAAAAAGTAACGAGAAAAGCTAAATGAGCAAACAATCAAAACAGCATGAAAGTGACGGTGAGAAGTTTGATGTCGTCATTGTCGGTGGTGGTCTGGCAGGTGCAACAATGGCACTGGCTTTAGCGCCTGCTTTTGCTCAAATAGGGCTGAGTATCGCTGTTATTGAAGCCCATCCTTATCAACAAGAACAGACACAGCCCAGCTTTGATGATCGCTGTCTTGCATTGGCCTGGAGTTCCAGACAGATTTATAAAGCTATGGGCATATGGGAGCTGCTGGCTCAGCGTGATGATGGTTTTGAAGCGATAGAGCAGATTCATGTTTCTGATCGTGGGCACATGGGGGTAACCCGACTTGATCACCAAAAAGAAGGCGTGCCTGCACTGGGTTATGTGGTTGAAAGCCGGATTGTGGGTGATGTTTTAATCAAACAGATGAAGCAACATGAAAATATCCATCTATTTTGTCCTACAGTAATCGACGAGATTGAGACGACGGCTGACGATGTTAAAATTACCTTAAAACAGCAAAGTAAAGAACTGACTGCTCGTCTGATGATTATTGCCGATGGTGTGAACTCAAAAACCCGAGAATCTCTGGGGGTTCAAACCAATCAAAGCTCGTATGCACAGACTGCAATTATTGCTAATATTGAAACTGAGTTAGCGCATAATAATGTTGCCTATGAGCGTTTTACCGATTCAGGGCCTCTGGCGGTGTTGCCGTTAACTCGTAATCGTTGTTCGTTGGTCTGGACGGTAAAAGATGAGCAGTTAAAAAAAATATTGGCATTCAATGATGCTGAATTTGCACAAGCATTACAGCAGCGTTTTGGCTATCGTTTGGGACAGATCACCAGAGTGGGCAAAAGAGCCAGTTATCCTCTGGTGCTTATGACGATTGACAATAATACTTTGGCACACCAAAACCGAGTGGCTTTGATTGGCAATGCCGCTCATGGTGTCCATCCAGTTGCAGGGCAAGGTTTTAATTTGGGGCTTCGTGATATTTCTGCGTTGGCTGAATTGATTGTCGCGGAAGTACAGGCTTATAAATCAGGTGATCCAGGCAATAAAGAGTTACTTGATGCCTACTGGCAATGGCGGCAGGCAGATATTCGCCAGGTAACAATGATTACCAATAATTTGATAAAATTATTTTCAAATCAATCAACTACATTGGCTGTGCTAAGAAATTCAGGTTTATTTATGACTGATATTATGGCCCCCTTAAAACATGCAATTGCTCATGAAGCGATGGGCAGTGGTTTATTGCAGGGAAAAATGAGCAAAATGGCAGTAGGAAAGTCGCTCGGATGAAGGTGTTATTAAATGCTCCTATCCTTCATACACTCTTCAATTGTATTTATCCTCGCTTGTGGGGCATAAATATAAAATACAGCAAAAGAAAATATGACCAAAACTAAGACACAAAACGACGAAAAAAAATACGATATTATTATTGTTGGTGGTGGCATGGTCGGTGCTACTTTGGCTTGTGCTTTAGGCAATAGCTCATTCAAGATTGCTGTGATTGAAGCACAGCAAAGTCATTTCGATTGGCCCGAAGGGTCACATGATATTCGAGTCAGTGCCATCACTCATGCCAGTCAGCACATATTTGAAAATCTGGGTGTTTGGGAAAGTATGCAGCAGGATGGTGTGGCGGCTTATGAGCAAATGCATGTCTGGGATGCATCGGGGCAGGGACAAATTCATTTTGATAGTACGGAAGTCGGGCAGGCTGACTTAGGGCATATTATTGAAAATCGCATTATTCAAAAGGCGGTGCAAAATCGTTTGTCTGATTTTGATAA
>JADGEK010000093.1:13367-15417 GCA_016744395.1 Gammaproteobacteria bacterium
AATCAGTATGTTCAGAAAAATCTGGCCCTGATTGGTGATGCGGCTCATACAGTACATCCCCTTGCTGGACAAGGAGTTAATCTGGGCTTATTGGATGCGGTGGTTTTGGCTGAAGAGCTGCTGCGTGCTCAGGAGAACAAGCGTGAAGTGGGTGCTCTGTCCACATTGCGGCGCTATGAACGTCGTCGCAAAGGTGATAACATGGCCATGCTCGCAGCAATGGATGGCTTTAAGCGATTGTTTAGTAATGATTTCACTCCACTTAAGTTAATTCGTAATTCAGGACTCAATATTGCGGATAAACTCAATCCAATAAAAAATCTAATGATCAAGCGGGCTATGGGTCTGTTTGGAATGGGCTTAAATGAGCAATTACCTCATTTGGCACGTCCTAATATTAAGCCTTAAAGCGGCTTGAATATTTAATTTTAATGAAGTCTGTTTGGAAATTACTGAAACTGTGGCTATTGCCAATTTAACTAAGGGCAATAAGGGCAATTACTTTAGGCAAGAATTGAAAAATTTGGGCTGTCAATTTGCACTGGATGAATTTGGCATTGGTCTGAGTTCATTTGGTTATTAAAAATACCTTCAAGTGGACCATATTATGGAAATGAAAACCATTGCTGAATGGGTAGAAAATGAATCGACTCTGATCTTACTAAAAGAGACGGGTGTTGATTATTCTCAGGGTTATTTTACAGGCAGGCCAACACCGTTAAGATAATGTTGAATGAAAGCACACATATCCACTTTAGATTTTTCTTTTAAAAACGACTACGTGGCTCATATCAAGTGTGATTCCGAGTTTTCCATTGAGTGGGTAGTCATGATGACTTGGTGTGATGCATAAGACATTATTATTGTCATCGACTTTTAAAGTGTATAAAAACTCCGCTCCTCGAAAAACTTTGTCTATTATTTCCAGTTGATGTTGGCTGTCATTATCATGAATAATGTCATCAGGTCGGATCAGAATGTCAACAGGACAACTTTCTTTACAGCCTGAGGGTACTTTTCCTTGAATGTTACCCAGAGCTGTTTTTATGGTCTGCTCATTTAAAACCTGCCCAGGGAGCATAACACCCTGACCGATAAAATTTGCAGCATAGTGGGTTGTAGGCTGGTGATATAGATTATAAGGAGTGTCCCACTGAATCATTTTCCCTTGATGTAATAAGCCTACCTTGTCTGCCATTGCAAATGCTTCATTTTGATCGTGAGTGACTAGAATTGCAGTAATACCTTCGTGTTTAATAATTTTGCCGACTTCGGTTGCCAGTTGTTCTCTTAACTCAACATCCAGGCTTGAAAAAGGCTCATCCAATAGTAATAAATCGGGTTTTGGTGCTAGAGCACGTGCAAGAGCGATGCGCTGCTGTTGCCCTCCTGATAATTGATGAGGATATTTATGACCTATTTCAGCAAGTCCTATCATTTTGAGTAATTCATTCACCCGCTGTTCAGTTGCTGTGTTACTGAGTTTTGACAAGCCGAAGGCAATATTTTTTTTAATGTTCAGGTGTGGAAAAAGAGCAAAATCTTGAAAGACCATTCCAATATTACGTTGCTCGGGAGGAGTATTAGTGGTGCTGTCACAGACTATTTTATCTCGAATACGAATTTGTCCCTGATCAGGCTTTTCAAAACCTGCAATGCTTCGTAGTAAAGTGGTTTTTCCACAGCCACTTGAGCCGAGCAAGCAGCCAATGTCCCCTTCTTGTAATTCAAGGTCAATATGTTGAACCACTGCATGAGAACCATAACTGAGATAGATATCATTAAGTTGTAATAAAGGCTTCGTCATTTCATTAAGGCTCATTTTTTAATATTAACTAATGGCTTTTGAGCTGCTGGAGCTTGCCCATCAACGACAGGCTCAAACTGATTTTTGGTAATCGCCAGACTGAGCAGGATAACAGGAATAATACCTGTTAAAACAATCATAATAGCAGCACTGGATGCATCTGCAAGGCGTTCATCTGCGGCTAACTCATAGGCTCTAACGGCTAAAGTGTTAAAATTAAATGGACGCAGAAGCAGTGTGGCA
>JADGEK010000094.1 GCA_016744395.1 Gammaproteobacteria bacterium
AACCCTAATTATTTTTTTGTTATAACCAGGAGGTTGACTTGAATAAAGATATGAAAATCTTGATCGTAGATGATTTTTCTACAATGCGACGCATTATAAAAAATCTATTGAGAGATCTTGGATTTACAAACACGGTAGAAGCTGATGACGGTAATACAGCACTGCCAATACTCAATGCTGGTGGCATTGATTTTTTGGTCACTGACTGGAATATGCCAGGTATGCAAGGTATTGATTTGTTAAAGCATGTCAGAGCCGATGATAAATTGTCAACAATGCCTGTTTTGATGGTAACTGCGGAACAAAAAAGAGAGCAAATCATTGAAGCCGCACAGGCTGGTGTCAATGGTTATATTGTTAAACCCTTTACCGCAGCGACATTGAAAGAAAAAATTGATAAGATTTTTGAACGCATTGATGGTTAATAAAGAGTGGTTGTAAAGGTAATCAATAATAGATACCTGGACAAGCTTGTTACTTAGTGTGAGAGTGATTAGAAGAGAGTGACGAGAAGATACACCCTATTTGAGTAACTTATTATTGAGAAAAAAGTATGGCAGATGGTATAGCGCTTGATGAAGCTTTTATTAAGCGGGCAAAAGATCTAGTTATTAGTGCTGAAGCGGGTAATGATGAAGAAGTTAAAGAAATTCTTGATGAATTAATTACGGTTAAAGAAACCAGCTTATTTCAAGAATTGGGGAGACTGACTCGTGATGTCCACGAAACGTTTAAAGCATTTCGTTCTGATTCACGTATCACGGATTTAGCTGAAGGTGATGATATGGCTGATGCCAAAGAGCGCCTTCATTATGTTATCGCTATGACACAGCAAGCCGCAGATACCACAATGGGACAAATTGAGCTTGCTATTCCTCTTTGCGAAAAAGTCACTTCTGGAACATCGGAACTCTTATCAAGCTGGGAACGTTTTACACAAAGGCAGATGGCCGCTGAAGAATTCCGCCAACTGAGTAAAACACTTAAAGTTTTTTTAGAAGATGCCAATAATGATAGTAGGACTCTAATGACTCATCTCAATGAAGTGATGATGGCTCAAAGTTATCAGGATCTGACAGGCCAAATCATTTATAAGGTAATTAAGTTAGTTGAAGATGTAGAGGAAGATTTAATTAACCTGATAAAGCTGTCCAGCAAACATATGGGGCAGAGTGAAGTATCGGATAAAGAGCTTCCAGAAACGGATAAAAATAAACAAAAAAGTGCTTTAGATGGACCAGTTGTACCAGGTCTAGTCGATGAAGCTGAAACATTGGCAGGTCAAGATGAAGTTGATGACTTGCTTTCAAGTTTAGGATTTTGAGGATATAAGCTATGTCATTTGATGCTGATGATGAAATACTTCAGGATTTTTTAATTGAAGCAGGTGAGATGATAGAGACGTTGAATGAAGAGCTTGTTGAGCTTGAGCAACGTCCTAATGATTCTGATTTGCTTAACTCCGTCTTTCGAAGCTTTCATACCATTAAAGGGGGAGCTGGATTTTTAGCTTTAGAGCCTTTGGTTGAGCTTTGTCATCGTGCTGAAGATGTCTTTAATTTACTGCGCAATGGTGATTTGGAAGTTGACGCTTCCATTATGGATGTCATGCTACCTGTCCTTGATTCCCTCAATGAGATGTTTGATAACCTGAGGGCTGCAACAGAACCTGAAAATGCTGATCCTGCTTTGCTTGCTGCTTTAGATGGTATTCTAAGTGGTGATGCTGCTCCTGTTGAAGCCGTTGCGGCTGAACCAGTAAGTGCTCCTGCAGCGGCCAGTCAGGAGGATGTAACGGATGAAGAGTTTGAACAACTATTGGATGCGCTTGATGAACCAGAAGACAGCCAGCCAGAGGCTGCCCCGGCAGATGATGATTTTCTTGATCTTGGAGCCAGTCCTTCTACCACTTCAGATGAAATTACTGAAGATGAATTTGAAGATTTATTAGACCAATTACATGGTAAAGGTCAATTCCAAGTGGATGGTGCTGATAATGCCAGTTCGGTTGATGAGAATAAAGAAAAACCATCGGAGCCTGTACAGGAAGCACCCGCTGAAAAGAAATTAGCGAATGATGAAATTTCTGATGATGAATTTGAAAATCTTTTGGATGAACTTCATGGGTCAGGTCAGTTTGGCAAAGTAGACACGCCTGCTGTGGACAGTAGTAGTGCGAGTGCAGATGATGTGGCACCTAAGCCAGAACCTACGGCCGCTGTTGAACCTGTTATAACGAAAGCGGAAGTCGTTCCTGATGTGGTTAAGGCAGAAGCGCCAAAACCTAAGGCCCCTCCTAAGAAAAAAGCGGACAATGGTGGCCCATCACCAGTGCCTGCAGAAGCAACAGTTCGTGTCGATACCAAACGACTGGATGATATTATGAATATGGTGGGTGAATTGGTACTGGTGCGTAACCGACTAGTGACGTTGGAGCAAACTCTGGGTAATGAAGAAATGTCTAAGGCTGTGAGCAGTCTTGATGTTGTGACTGCTGATTTGCAAATGTCTGTCATGAAAACTCGAATGCAACCCATCAAGAAGGTCTTTGGCCGTTTCCCCCGAGTTGTTCGAGATTTGTCTCGCACCATGAAGAAAGAAGTTAAATTGGAATTAATTGGTGAGGACACTGATTTAGACAAAAACCTTGTTGAGGCATTAGCGGATCCATTGGTTCACCTGGTCAGAAACTCAGTTGACCACGGCGTTGAAATGCCTGAGATTCGGGTTGCCGCGGGCAAGCCAGCTCAAGGTACTGTGGTCCTGGCTGCTGAGCAGGAAGGTGATCACATTATGCTGTCCATTGAAGATGATGGTGCGGGCATGAATGCCGATTTTCTGCGTAAAAAAGTCGTTGATAAAGGATTAATGGATGAAGAGGCTGCGGCGCGTTTAGATGATAAAGAGTGCTATAATTTGATATTTATGCCTGGTTTTTCAACCAAAGACCAAATCTCAGATATTTCGGGACGTGGTGTGGGCATGGACGTGGTGAAAACACGCATTGCTCAGCTCAATGGTGGCATTGATATTGATTCACAAGAAGGTAAAGGCACTCGCATTGCGATTAAAGTACCTTTGACACTGGCGATTATGCCTACTCTGATGGTCAAATTAAAAGAGCAAGCCTTTGCTCTGCCACTGGTCAGTGTTAATGAAATCTTTCATCTGGATTTAACTAAAACCAATACCGTTGATGGACAGCTGGTTATTATGGTGAGAGATAAGCCCTTACCACTATTCTATTTAACTCGTTGGCTAGTTAAAGGCTCTGAATATGAAGAGCTTCCAAATGAAGGGCACGTCGTTGTTGTTCATGTTGGAACCAAAAAAGTCGGTTTCGTGGTCAATCACCTGATTGGTCAGGAAGAAGTCGTGATCAAGCCCTTAGGCTCATTGCTTCAGGGGACTGATGGTTTGGCAGGAGCTACTATTACGGGTGATGGTAAAATTGCATTGATTCTGGATGTTCCCACTCTTATGTCATCTCGCGCTCATTAGGATTTGAGGAAATTTATTTCCGTAAAATCATTATCCTGGTGATTAGGATTTGAGAAGGTTTCTTTCCTGTATCTGAATCTTTTTATTGTTAGAGACAAGCTATACCATGTCTCTGCTGATCCTCAAATGCTTGCTCATACTTGATATTAAATGCAAAGGTATAAATGATAGATTTTCTAAGTGTATTTGGTTTAATCCTGGGAATTGGCTCCATCTTACTGGGTCAATTTTTGGATGGCGGTCATCTGGGCACTTTGGTCAATGGTCCCGCTGCCCTGATTGTACTTGGGGGCACATTTGGTGCTGTCATGTTACAGTCACCTGCAAAAGTTTTTCTTCGTGGGCTTAGAATTTTCACCTGGATTTTTTTTCCACCTCGATTTCATACCGAAGAAACCATTGCTCGAATTATTGACTGGAGTAACATTGCTCGTAAAGAAGGCCTGCTTGGACTTGAAATAGTTGCTGAAGAAGAAGAAGACTTATTTGCACGTAAAGGCCTGGAACTATTAGTTGATGGAAGCGAGCCTGAAGTGATGCGATCGATTATGGAGCTTGAAATTGATGCCAAAGAATCCTTTGATACGCTGGCATGGAAAATTTATGAGTCCATGGGTGGTTTTTCTCCCACTATTGGCATTATTGGCGCTGTAATGGGTTTGATTCATGTGATGGGAAATTTATCGGATCCCAGTAAATTGGGCAGTGGTATCGCAGTGGCATTTGTTGCCACAATCTATGGTGTTGGGGCTGCTAATCTGCTTTTTATTCCTATCTCGACTAAATTAAAAACCTTAGTTGCAAATGAGGTCACCTATCGTGACATGATTGTTGAAGGGCTGGTTTCAATTGCTGAAGGTGAAAATCCACGAAATATTCAACGCAAACTAGAAGGCTATCTGGATAAAACGAAATCAAATGATGAGGAAGAGGGTAGCTTGCTATAAATGATTTTTTTTTTAATATCCGTATCAGAGCCTGGGCTTCATTGTTGTGCCCGGACTGCGTCAAATCACCCAATAATGAAGCCCAGGCTCTGGCAGTCAGTATGCACATTTAGAAATAATTACTTAGGCTTAACCTGAAATAGAAGTTCCTCTTTATATTTTATTTTCTAGTTTAGAAAAATTTACAACACAGTGTAGAACAGACGATGTCAAGACGTAGAAAAAAACACGAAGAACATGTTAATTTAGAACGCTGGTTAGTATCCTACGCGGACTTTATTACACTATTGTTTGCTTTTTTTGTGGTGATGTATGCCATTTCATCAGTCAATGAAGGTAAATACCGAGTCTTGTCAGATACATTAAATGAAGTGTTTCAATCTCGACCAACCTCACCGTCTCCGATTCAATTTGACAATGCATTACAAGATCAACCATCAATGTCTGAGACACCAGATTTCATCGATATTCCTGTGCCCGAATATGACGAGAATTTGACGCCCCCTGAAAATCCTGAATTGGAAACATTGTCTCAGGATATTACACAGGCAGTACAACCTCTGATTGATGATGATTTAATAAGCATAAAAAAAACCGATTTTTGGCTGGAAATTGACATTAAATCCAGCATATTGTTTCGCAGCGGTGGCGCTGAATTATCAGAAGATGCTGAAGATGTGTTGGCAACTATCGCATCATTGTTACAAAGCTATCCCAATGATGTTCAAGTGGAAGGTTTTACAGATAATATCCCCATTAAAACAAAATTATTTCCATCAAATTGGGAATTATCCTCTTCTCGTGCGGCCAGTGTTGTGCATTTGTTTGAGGAAGAAGGTGTGGACCCAAAACGTATGCTGGCTATAGGTTATGGCCAGCATCGTCCTAAAGAAGATAATGCGACCGAAAGGGGCCGTAATGCTAATCGACGAGTGAATCTTGTTATTCTTGGGCAGGGTGATCAACGGCAAATGATGCAGCAACGAAATCAAGGTCTGAAACAGGCCATCCAAAGTGCAGAGGGATCAATTGAGATAAATGAGCCATCTCAAGGTTTTAATCCTGTTTTTGATCTTCAATAGACGATTCAACTAATGCTATCAATGAGTTGTGCTATCAATGAGTTTTTCAACCCTCCTTTTTGTGATTTTAATTAATATCAATTGATTCAGTTGGTGGTTTAGCAGATTCGATTTTTTGTTTAATCATACAGATTAAAATTCTCTAAATATTATACACTTGGTTTAATTATTGCATGTTATTTATTAAGAAAGTACAACGTTTCATTTTATTGAGGAACTATTTGTGAAAATTTGGGCTGTTGCAAATCAAAAAGGTGGTGTTGGCAAAACCACGACAGCCATTTCACTAGCGGGCTGGTTGTCTGCAAAAAACAAAAGAACATTGGTGGTTGATTTAGATCCTCACGGCTCAATGACCAGCTATTTTGGTCTGGATCCTGACTCCTTAGAAAAAAGTGTTTACCGGGTTTTTCAAAATGCGGCAGCAAAACAGTCAATGGATATTAATGAGGTGATACAGCCGACTCGTTTTCAAAATTTATTTTTATTGCCCGCTTCAACGGCTATTGCCACATTGGACAAGCAATTAGGTACTAAAGAAGGTATGGGACTGGTCCTTGCCAGACAATTACTGGGCCTAAAAGGACAATTTGATTATATTTTTATTGACTGCCCACCGATGCTTGGAGTTTTGATGATCAATGCTTTGGCTGCCTGCAACCAGCTTTTAATCCCTGTGCAAACCGAACATTTGGCGCTTAAGGGGCTGGATAGAATGCTCAGTACCATTAATATGATCAATCGAGCACGGAAAACACCTCTGGATTATGCCATCATTCCCACGATGTTTGATCGTCGAACACGAGCGGCAATTGAATGCTTACGCATCATGCAGAAAAAATATGATCCAAAAGCGCTAAAGAGAACACTCATACCTGTCGATACTAAGTTTAGGGAAGCTTCCAGAGATGGCGTACCCTTACCCATATACAGTCCTCAGAGTAGGGGGTCTGTAGCCTATAATTTATTATTAGATGCCTTATTGGCTGAGTTTGTAAATGAGTGATGAGCAGAACAAAGATTCTTTGTTAGTTGATCAAAAAGATGCGCTTGGCTTCTATTTTGACGCTCTGTTATTGCCTGATGAAAATGATTTTTTTGATAAAGATGCAGTCCTGGAAGAGTCAAAAGACAGCGGTGCTTTGCCTGCTCAAGGAATATCAAATAGCCAGGATGCTCTTGAGTCTGAATCTATAAAAGCAGTTGATGCCTTGCAAGCGGATAAAGATTTTTTACGGGCATCAAAATTGCGTCAGGAAATGATACAAGAAAAATCTGTGTCCGAGCAAGGAATTGAAACTCTGCCCAATATTGAGTCAGCTCTGCAAATACTTGACCCTGTACAAGAAAAACAAACAAGTGAAACTTTTGAACCTAAGCTGATTCATAAGTCTGATAAAAGAATAACAGAAGGCCCAGTTTCACCTAAGCCGAGATTAAAAGAACCTGCATCTGAAAAACAAGCCATCAAAAAAGAAACGTCTGCCAGTAAAGCCGTACACGTTAATAAATCATCATGTCCTGAAATTGTTTTTTCGAGCAAAAATAATGATGGTGAAATCAGTGAACAGGTTTTAATTCCCAGAAGTCAAAGGTTAGCTGCTGCCAAAGCATCAGATCAAATTACTAGTGCTGCTAAAGTAAAACCACAGTCTAAACCTGCTAAAATTGAAGCGACTCCACAGCACTCATTAAGTGCTCATAAAACGCCTAGTGTTGAAACCGCTTTAGAAAGCAAAATTCAAATAGAGCCTGATAAAAGTAAAATTGATAAACAGCCTCAGATCTTATTTGAAAGTAATAATGCCCTCTTAAAAGATAGAGAAAGTTCGTTTAGAAAAAAAGCAATAGACAGCAAAGAATCCTCAGTGGAGAAAACATTAGCTCCAATTGAAAAAAATTTAGCCTCAGTGACTAATAGGCTATCCATTTCAAAGAGAAATACATCAAAAGAATCAGTCACCAGCTCTCAGCAAGAAGCGCCAAAAATAGATTTGAGCCTGTTTCTGCCTAAAATTAAAACCCTTAGTGAAGAAGAGATTGCTCAGCAAATTGAAGCATTGACACAGGCGGCTGTCAGTCAGGCGCAATTAGAGTCAGACTTAGCGCATGTTGCAGAACTGGAGCAAGTGAGTCAAAAAATACTCCGTACTCAGGCAGAGCCTGAAAAAGATAAAGCAATACAAAATATTGATAATGCACCATCCTGGGCTGTGCCCAATTTTCAGGTGTTACTCTTCACTGTTGCTGGTTTAAAGTTAGCGGTGCCATTGACTGAACTGAATGGTATCGTTGAATGGGGGGACGAGTATATTTCAGAGCTTCCTGGTCATAAGTCCTGGTATTTGGGGATCATTCAAAATCAGGGTAAAAGTGTTCCTGTCATTGATACACTACAACAAGTTGTCCCTCAAAATCGGTGGCCGGCTAATTACTTAACCGAAAGAAAATTTAAGCATATTATCATGATAGATAATAGCCGTTGGGGCTTAGCTTGCGAAACAGTATTGGAAGTGGTTACTTTAAAAACGGATGCCGTCAAATGGCGCTCAACCCGAACCAAGCGACGTTGGTTAATGGGAACGGTGATTGACCATATGTGTGCCTTACTGGACAGCCCAGAATTTGCGAAAATGTTGAAAACGGGTGATGACAGTTTGATGAATACTTAGTCAGACTCATCCACTGAAATAATATTTCTATCTAACGCCTTCAAAAATTGTCATTCATAAACTAAACTTTCATCATACTGTGCCGATAAGAGATATAAGGCATGCCGATAAAAGATATAAGATGCTTGAAATCGATTGACTTCAGGTGTCTGAAGCTATAAATTTTTAAATTTGAGGACTAATCATGGATTATGATTATGATGACGATCTGACTACTGATCCGTTGACGCAGTGGGTGACATTCATGCTTGCTGGTGAAAAATACGGTATTAATGTAATGCAAGTGAGAGAAGTGCTACGTGATATAGAAATTGCACCTGTTCCTGGTGCACCTGATTATGTTCTGGGTATCATTAATCTACGTGGTAATGTCGTTACCGTTGTTGATACCCGTTCACGTTTTGGATTGCCGTCAGGTGAGACCAATACTGAATCCAGAATTATTATTATTGAAAATAACGATCAAACTTTGGGTCTGTTGGTTGATAGTATTGCTGAAGTCGCTGACATCCTTAAATCTCAAATTGAATTGACACCCAATGTTGGTAATGATGACAGCTCAAAATACATACAAGGCGTACACAGTAGAGATGGCGAGTTACTGATTTTAGTCTCCGTTGATAAAGTCCTTAATGATGAGGAATGGGCTGATATGGATATGTTTTAATCTTTAATGATTAATGGCTCATTACAGTTACATAACCTGTCTCACTCCACTTGAACTTGTGTCTAATAACATAGATATTTAGAATCCATTTATGGATTGGAGGTGCATTATGTCAGGCGATATTTCCCCTTTGAGACCCGCGTCTCCTACTCCATTAGTGAGGGAAAAGCGGCATTATCCTGGTGAGCAGAAGGACAGCCAGCAAAAACAGGATAAGGATACTCAATCAAAAAAAGAGTCCGATGATGGCTTGCATCAAAAGCCTGTGAATACTGATGAAAAAAATGGTAAAGTAGGCCACATCGATGAATATGCCTAAGTGGATAAATTAGACTAAATGGATATTACTTCAGTTCTTTTTGGCACAATTGTTGTCTTATTAATACTTTTTCTTTTTCTAGCCTTTTTTGTGAATGGTTTAAGCAAATCCCTCCGAACTTCTGAATCAGAAGTAAAACAATTGAAACAATTTGTTGCTCTACAGCAAAAACAGCTGAAAGAACTCTCTCATGAACTACAAACTATGACTAATGCTGCCTATGGTGTTGGTAAGCGTATCAACCAATTAGCAGGACAGCTTCGTGAACTGGATGATCGTCAGGAAGAGTTTGACTTGAAAGATCAAGGTTCACATTCCATGCAACAAGCTATTGCACTTGTACATAAAGGTGCAAACGTTGAGGAGTTGGTAGAAAATTGTGAAATGTCTCTTGGTGAAGCAGAACTCTTAATTATGGTCCATGGACAGCAAACAGAGTCTGATTAATTTTAGTTTAAAAAAATCAAAATCCCTTAGCCAAAAATTTAGTTACCATTATTTGTTAGTGACCATCAGTTTATTCAGCTTTAGCCTCCCCATTCTTTAGATGGGGGATTGAGTGGGTTGCAAATCAATAACTTAACCTACTCAGTCCCCCTTTGAAAAATGGGGAAGCTAAAGAAAAAGTAACTTATGGATGGGCACTATTTAGAAAAGACCTCGGGTAAAAAAACCATCAACGACAAGAACCAGTAAAATAAGCCCAGTACCCAGCAGTGTAAAACCAAGAATATGGGAAACAATATTCCATTGCTTTGAAGGACCTTCCACCAGATGCTTTTCAAGCTCACCTGATTCTTTTAAACGTTCATATTCTTCTGGGCGTTCTTCTTTTAACTCTTCCAAATCCCAAACACCTGTGAACATAACAGTATCCAGAGGGAACTTAGCAGGTCTGAAATGGTTGTTGAAGAAGTGAACCACAAACAGTGTTAACACCGCTAAAAATGCTTCTAAACCATGGGCAACGGTAGCCAGGTTAAAGATCCAGCCCGGGAGGTATTGGCCAACATCTTCATAAAACCACAACAGCATACCAGAACTACCAATAACAAATGCACCCCAATAAACTGCCCAATAGTCAAATTTTTCCCAATAGATCCAGCGATCAAAGCGGGGCTGTTTACCCTGACCAAAATACCAACGGAACTGACCTTTCATGTCTTCCCAGTCTTTTTTCCGAGGCAGTAGAGAGTTAGGGCCAAACCACTCAAAGTCTTTATTTCTAAAGATGTTGACGAGTACGACAGCACCATGTCCAAAAATGGCAAGAAGAAATATAATACCAGCCCAATGATGTAAGACATTCAGTGTCTCAGAGCCACCCAGGATCGGTACCAATACCATTGCCCAACTGGTACTTGGATACATAACAACCATTCCAGTCAAAACAAGAAACATCAAGGATAAGGCCAACATCCAGTGATTCACACGCCAGTACCATGGGAAGCGCTGAAAGTAGATGCCACTGTGTTTCTTTTCAGGTTTCACACGAACTGGATAACTGCGTGATTCACTGTGTTGATAAATGACAGGGCGCTCTTTCTTTTCACGCCAGAACCATAAAACAGAGTGCATATAGAAAAAGATAAGGACAATAATTACTAAGGCACCCATACCTTTACCCAGGATCCAAAGTTCAGGATATTTATCCCAGTTTCGTGTTGTACCGTGAGGATGATACAGAACAAAATTTTCATTGGCCTTTTCATGGCACTTTTGACAAGTTTTAATCAGATTTTTTTTATTAACGGGTGATGCATTATTCTTCGCGTGAGTAATCGTATGACTATCATGGCAGTCGACACATTTCGGGGCTTCATTGCCACCATGCCAGGCCAATTGACCATGTGGGCTGGCCATATAGCCATCAAGTTCGGCTTGATGACATTCACCACAACCTTCAGTGATCACTCTGTGTGCAGGTAATTTTTTTACATCTCCAATTTTATGTGATGAGTGGCAGTCAGAACAGGTAGCTGAATCACCTTTCCATGGCGTTTTCAGTGCGGCACCATGCATGGATTGACGATATTCTTTCAATGCTTTTTTATGACAGGAGCCACACACTTCAGGTGACTTTAAACGATTGGTATTTGCCCGTTTGTCTTCTGATGGGAAAACATAGTGTGCGGTATGGCAGGTTGAACATTTTGCATTATTTTTAATTCCCTGATCGCCATGGGCAGAGACTTTATATTCTTGAGTATAAGTCACCACTCTTCTTGGCGGGGGACCACCAAAAAGAGAATTACGTTTTTTATTGGCAACCGAGTCGTTTTCAGTCAATTTTTCATGACAGGAAGTACAGTCAACAGTGCTGAGGCCTTTTTTGCGATGTGGTACTTCTTCAATGTCGTTATGGCAATCAGTACAGAAACTATTGCCATGTACACTGTCTTTAAATGTGTCTGTATCAATAAAGAGTTCTTTCTTGCCTAATGAGCCATGCTGCCCTTGAGGGACACTAAAACCCCGTTCACCATGACATTCAGTACATTCGGCATCAGGGAAAGGTTTTGCCTGTAATGAGTGAATGCTGGAAAGCAGAGTAACAGCAGTGATTAGAAGTGGGAGTATTTTAAATGTTCGCATGAGAAATATCGGTTCTTTAAATTTTTATAGTGCATTTTGAAAAAAACTTATTGAAATAACCCCGCAATTTTTTTAGCCATGAGTCATAGCAACTTTGAGCAAAACAGCTCAGAGATAAAATTTTGAAGAGTTATTTCAATAAGTCTTCTCAGACCAGATGAACTCTGGACTGAGAAGAAGCTAATATTTACTTCTTGGCTTCTTTGAAACCATGATCATCGGAATCGATAGGACGCCAGAATTTAGGTGGCTTCTTACCAATGAACCAGCGATGCAATGGGGATTCAAGTGTTTCATTGAGCAGTTTTTCAACGGCATCTGCACCCTTGGTATTACCTTCTGCACGGGCTTCTTTAATACGATCTTTAATAGATGGTACTATTTCATGATAAAAACGTTCAGCCATGACAAACATGCCTTCCCAATGGGCATAATCTGGAGCAAACATCGCAGCACCATGACGTGCACGACGACCTTCGTGATGCCATAATAAGAACCATTTCCACTCAACTTCTTCATTGAACTTGACGTTATCAAGCAGCTCATACTTCAGCATGGTTGCAACCAGTTCTTTAGTTGGAATGGCAAATTTATTATTGTAGTTGTCAACAAATGCATCTAACTGTTCAAAATGGTTATCAACAGTACTTGTGGCGTGACAATTCATACACACATTTTTCATGTCCTTACGACGTTGCAACCAAGGCTTCACTTTTTTACCTTGTTTGATGGCTTTGGCATCAATCTTGGCTGAAATAGGTGCTCTCAGGTTCCATGAGATACGAGCGCCAATATCATGAGTACTTGGGAGATCGGGTGTGGCAGCCATATGACAAGTTGCACAAGTTGGTGCCGCATCATAATCTTCACCAACAACCCACTTTGCTGAATCCATATTCATCTTGTCCTGGTTGGCTCTGAAAGCAACACCATGAGCAGACTCTTCATAGATTTCTTTTTGTGGATGATCAGGACCCAGGTGACAACGGCCACAGTTATCAGGGTGACGTGCTTGTTCAGAACTGAAAGTGTGACGTAAATGGCAAGCTGAACATGAACCTTTTGAACCATCTGGATTAATACGGCCAATACCTGTATTAGGCCAGCTGGAAGAATTCAGAGTACCATCTGAGTTAACTCTTACTATCGAACCGTGACAGCCAGCACAACCAATAGTGGTGACAGGTGATGTACCATTAAGGTTTGGACCGCCTTCAACGACTTCAGCCAGAACATTATCAAGAGAGCCTAAGATGTTTCCAGCGGTTGCGTGGTGACTTTCATCAAATTCTTTGGCTGTTTTCTCATGACATTGGGCACAGTCCTTGGGAGAAACAAGTGGTGAAATGACAAAGTCTTTATGCATGATGGCATCTTTGTCTGATCTTTTTGCTTCGTGGCATTCATAACAGCCGACGTTAGCACCATAATGCTTGGAGTGACCCCATTGATTGTAAATTGCAGGTGTTTTTTCCTTGTGACAGGAAGCACAGGTCTTACTTTCATCGCTGAGGTGACTCAGACCATTATTGATCTTTACGGGTTTCTCTTCTGCAGGTGCAGTGCCAGAAGGTGCATTTGCATATAATGGATTGGATGATGCGAATAACAGCAAAGAAGCAGCAAAAGCCGCTTGTTTGATTGTCCGCAGATGATTAAATTTCATTTAATACCTCTCGGTTGACAAAGTCAGGGGTTAACGGGATCTCTAAAATCGACTGTTAATACAGAGCGCTAAGAACAATAGTTAGACTCCTACGGCAATTATTATGCCAGAAGGATTGTTAAATGTATTTTGATGTTAACTTGTTGAATGCTAAGGAATATAATGTCTTACTTCTTGTAATGCAGAATTGACTAATATTATTATTTTGTCCTATATCAGTGCATCTTATAAGGGAATGCCCTTAAATAAATCTAGACTAAAAAGGTTGGTTAAGTTGAAGTTTTACTTATAAGTGGGGCTGGGAGGTATTGCTGTGGTGGGGAAGTAGAACTCAGGTGACAGGTTGTGTGTGGTTAATGATTTTGATGTGCTTCAGATTATTTTTTTACACCGATTAACTCAGGATATGCTTCGAGTTGGGTGACTAATTGAATATTATCTTCAGATAAATCATTTTGTTTAAGAACAAGTAGTTCTTGTTGGTACTCTTCTAGTTTAATGCTTGCATCACCCTCTATACTGGTCATTCTTTGAATACGATAGTGGTTCCAACGCTCAATTTCATGTATTAGTAAAGTGTCTGGGTAGTTACGGCACCGGTAACGAAAGAGCATCTCTTCCAGGCGCTCATCTTCAAAATTGAGAGTGAGATTGCCAAGTTCGGATTCTTTGGTGCTTCTTATCACATCCATTTTTTCTTTATCATTACGAGAGAAGAAACCGCCAGAGTATAAATTTTGATCGGGGTCTTCACCAGGTGCTGAATAATCGGGCTTGAAGGCTTCCTGAATTCGCTCAGATAAACTTTGATCCGTTTTAAGAGTATCCAGATGCGAAGAACATTGCGCTAAATTGATTGCCCATTGTTTTATATTTTCATCGGTGAGTGTTTTAAGCGGCACGATTGCCGGGCATTTATTTAAATGGATGGTCTTTAAAGGCAAGCGTTGCTCCCCTTCGAGTAAATCATCAGCCTTTGTAAAGGTTAGGTATTGAATTTGTTCAGCAGTCATACCTAAAAGTGGCTTTGGATCACTGTGTAATTCATAAACTATTACTGCGTTCTTATTATTAGCATCCATTGCAATGGGGACAATGATACCCATGTGCCCTTTTTCAGCGGGATACATGCCACTAATGTGTACTAAAGGGGTTTGTTTCTGCAGGTTGATGAGATCCTGAACTTTGTATTTGAAACGATGTTCGTAGATGTATTGATACAGCCTGGGCTGTTGAGTTTTCACCAGACGAGCCACTTCAATAGTCGCAAGTACATCTGATAATGCATCATGAGCCGATTCATGAGCAATATTGTTTACCTGACTTAAGACTTCTAATCTAAAACTGGTGTGTCCATCATCGCGTTTTGGCCATTGAATGCCATCAGGTCGAAGTGCTTTAGTGAGCCGCAATAGATCGATGATGTCCCATCTTGAATTACCATTTTGCCATTCACGCGCATAGGGATCATAAAAATTTCGATACAGAGTATAACGAGTAAATTCATCATCAAATCGAATGTTGTTATAGCCTACCGTACAGGTACCTGGATGTGCAAATTCGGCATTAATCTTAGCAATAAATTCAGCTTCACTTAAACCTTCTTTTAGTGCCAGTTGAGGTGAAATGCCTGTGACCATACAAGCTTGAGGGTTCGGCAAAAAATCATTGGCAGGTCGACAATAAATAACAAGAGGTTTACCGATAATATTTAAGTTTTCATCGGTTCTTATACCTGCAAATTGTACTGGCCGATCGCGTTTTGGATCAGTGCCAAATGTCTCGTAGTCATGCCAGTATA
>JADGEK010000191.1 GCA_016744395.1 Gammaproteobacteria bacterium
GTTCGTTTTTGCAGATAAACTAACACGATCACAGTTTGATCACAGTAGTGATTAATCTTGTGAGTTATTTTGAAGCGAGAAATATTATGGCTACTATTAGAAAATTAAAATCTTGTAACTACCAGGTTCAGATCCACTTGTCTGGCTTAAAGCCAATCACAAAAACCTTCCGTACAAAAACACTTGCCACAAGTTTTCAGCGTAAAGTTGAAGGCGATAAAAAACTTCAATTAGCCTTAGGTGATCTGGGCACTTCAGGAATTACATTAGGCGAACTTATTGATGAGTATATGAAACAATACCCAGGTAAAGATCATGGCCTGCCAACTTCTCTTACGTGGTGGAAAAACTACTGTGGTGAATTGGTTGTTAATAAATGTACAGTTTCAGTAATTCGTAAGGGTATTAATCAATTAGCAGAAGGGCATGTTCTTATTGGTAATGGTAGAGGTAAAACAAAAGGAAAGACAAAAGAGCTTGCTCGTAAACGCAGTGGTGCTACAGTTAATAAAAGGTATGACAATGTTGTACAGGCTTACTTTTTAAGAATAAACTACATATCCCATAATTGGCAGTGTAGAACAGAAGCTTATTTTATTTGATTAATATTTCATCACAAAATAATTTGACATTCTCTGTCTATTTGTTATTCTTTATTCTCGAATTGCGAATAAAGAATGGTGAGATGATTCTAAAACCACAAGATATTTTATTTTTACTGAAACTGATTTCTTATGGCAAAAAGGCATGGTCTTTTAATAAGATAGCCGTGGAATTAGGTATGAGTTCTTCTGAAGTACATGCTGCAGCTAAAAGAACACTTGCTGCTAGGCTCAGTATAAAACATGAAGATAAAATCAGGCCGCAAATCAGGAATCTTGAAGAATTTTTGATGCATGGTATTCAGTACGTTTTTGTTCCTGAACGTGGGCAGTTGAGCCGCGGCATGCCGACCTCCTATGCTTGTTCACCATTGAATGCATCTATTGTCGAAAATAATGAGCCGCCTCCTGTTTGGCCTGATCCACAAGGAAATATACGAGGTGAATCGTTTTCACCTTTATACAAAGCGGTTCCTGCTGCAGCTAAGAATGATGCAGAGCTTTATGAATTACTTGCTTTAGTGGATGCCATTCGAGGTGGTCGGATAAGAGAGCGGGAAATTGCAAAAAAAGAATTAAAAAAGAGACTCGAGCTCTATGAGTAGGCAGCAGAATCCAAATTTGGAAATAATGCAATTAGCTGTTGAACAACTGGGTGAACTTGTAAATGAAATGGTATTTTTAGGTGGTTGTGCAACGGGTTTATTAATTACAGATCCTGCAGCGCCTTCTATACGTGTTACTCGTGATGTTGATGCTATTGTACAAATTACTTCACTAATTGAATATTCCAGGTTATCAAAAAAACTTAGAGCGCAAGGTTTTAAGGAAGATATCAGTGAAGATGCGCCTATTTGTCGATGGGTAGCAGAAAATGTTATTTTGGATGTCATGCCCACTGATCCAAAAATATTAGGGTTTGGTAATCGGTGGTATCAAGCTGCAATGGAACATTCTGAGAAAATAATACTGCCTAATTATAAGACAATTCAAATGGTTTCTGCTCCTTATTTTTTAATAACTAAACTTGAAGCTTTTGATGGGCGTGGTAATGGTGACTATTTGTTGAGTCATGATATAGAAGATCTTATCGCTGTCCTTGACGGTCGGCCTGAAACAATCGATGAAATTAAACAAGCGGATGCTAAGCTTGTTAAAGCATTATCAGGACGTTTCAATAGTCTATATCAAGATAGCCGATTTGTTGATTCTGTATCAGGACATATGCCAGCTGATGAAGTCAGTCAGGCAAGAGCTACGTTTATTTTAGAAATTATAAAAAAAATAGCATTTCTTTAATCTGTATCGGGAATTTGAGAATTGTTCCAATACCTGGAATGATAGGTCTGGTATTTACCAATTTTTGAGTGTTATAAGAAAAGTGTGTACTGCACCTATAATGCACCTAAACATCAAAAAATTAGGATTACAAATGAACTAATGGTTAAAATACAGCCAAAAGGTCACTTTAAATGAATACTGGCTCACCTTCATCAAATTTAGGTGCATTTTAAGTGCAAGAACCCCCACTAATACACACATTTTGCACTTGTTTTTTTACCAAGCAACACAATGTAAGTTATTGTTTAATAATGCTTATTAGTGTATTCTGTAACCTTAAGTGAGACTCATAATCGGCAGGTCGAGTCTGTCCAGACCCACCATTTTCCCTTTAAAATCAATAGTTTTTTCTTGTTTTTAAATTATCACATCTGCAGTATATTTTTTGGATTCTTCAAATTAATGCGTACTTAGTTTTATGCAGTGATTTTACTTTCAATTTAAAAAACTCCATATCTCGGTACCCGTGCGCTCTTTTTTGAAGTGTTTTAATTTTATTATTGGTGCCTTCCATTGGGCCTGATGACATTTTGTCAAAGTCATAATAAGCCAGAATTTCACCACTGTATTTTAATAATGTTTTTGCAAATTTTATCAGCATTTTAACGCCTGAGTTGCTTGCTTTTTTGATCCATTCCCAAAGTAAAAAATCGGCCTCAATTCTATCATTCTGTTTCCAGATTTGTCCCAAATCATCCTTCAAGTAATAGGCCATAGCAAGCGGTTCATTAAGCTTCAATGCATTTTTTAATTTATCACTTTCATTGTTAAGCGTATTTAGCTTTCTGGATGATTTGAGCAATAACCACCGAGTCCCTTTGAGAACCTCTTTATCCGCACCTTCTGCTTCTCGTTGCAAGTCTCTGCGTAATTCTGTGAGCTTTTCGTTATAGAGTTTAATCACATGGAAATGGTCAAATACAATGGGTACTCCAGGTAAATTATCCTTAACAGCCTTGATATAAGCTCTTCCCATATCCATTGCAACTGCTTCAATACAAGCTCTTGCATACTTTAATTTTTTCCAGAAAGGCTTTAAGGCATCAGCACTTTTACCATCTCCGATATAAACAACCGCGCCCGTCACTAAATCCATGACTAAAGTCAGATACTTGGTTTTTTTACCCAAATAAATCTCATCAATAGCGATTCGTTTGAGTGCTTTTAACTTCGGTTTATCAAAATGCTTCTTAAGATACTTTTTTCAATATCCTTAATGGTTCCCCAGCTGACTTTTAAAAGTCTGGCAACATCTGATATCGGCAATAAACGACACAAATCAATCGTATATCGTTCAAAGCTATGGGTGTAATTA
>JADGEK010000095.1 GCA_016744395.1 Gammaproteobacteria bacterium
TTTTAGGACTGAATACTAGATTTAACGGGTCTTTGACCCGTATCAGGACTTTCAGTCCGTAATACTAACCCTCCAGCTTTAGCTGGTGGTTGTTAAGTTAGCAATTAATTTATCTGTTCATAATCTAAGAGACTCTGAACTGTATTGTAGGGTAAATGATGCTTTAAAAAAGCATCATTTACCCAATCAGTTATTAACTCTGGAAGTCACTGAAAGTGCCATGATGACCAATCCTGAACAGTCTATTGAAGTTTTAAATGTTTTGAGTAAAAACGGAATTCGAATTTCTGTTGATGATTTCGGTACAGGGTTTTCATCATTAGCCTATTTAAAACAACTCCCTGTGAGTGAGTTAAAAATTGATAAGTCCTTTGTTATTGATATGAAGCAGGATAAGAATGATGAAGTGATTGTACGTTCTACAATTGAGTTAGGTCATAATTTAGGCTTAACAGTGGTTGCTGAGGGTGTTGAAGAACAAGAAAGTTGGGATATGCTAAAAAACATGAATTGTGATTTTGCTCAAGGGTACTTTATGAGTCGCCCACTGAATGCGGATGATTTCGAAAACTGGTTAAAAACTCAGTTGCAACCTATACTAAAGCTAACGTGATAACGGTTGCTTTTAGTGGTGAAGTTGACCGTATTGTATTCAGTGTGAGTTGATTGAGGGCAGTGTTTATGAGGTTTAAAACAAGTATTCTAAGAAACTTATTGATTGCTTTTCTTTTATTTGGAGTTGTAATGGGACTTGTATTTCCATTCTATGCTGAATTTTTTGTGGACTGGAAAGAGGGAATGAAAGGGTGGTTTGTGCTTGGCTGTATTATTGCAGGCTTAAGTATAGGGATTGCAAATTATTACTTATGCAAATTGATTCTGCTGAGAAAACTGCAAAGAATATCACAAGTGTCTATGGCCATCAGTCAGGGTGATTTATCACTCAAATGCTCTATGAAAAGTGATGATTTAGTGGGTGAAATCATCAATAGTTTTAATCTTATGGCTGAAAACCTGAAAAGCATGATTGGGCAAATTGGAGAATCCGCGAATATTCTTGAATCTGATATTTCACAAATGTCCAATGTGTTTTTAAAAACTCAGAAAGGGATGCAGGTTCAGGAGAATCAAACAGAGTCCGTCGATCGGGCGGTGGGCGAATTAGAAACTGATGCACAGGAAATTTCAGACAGGGCGAAGCAGGCCAGAAAAATATCAGATGATGTTAAAGGCCAGACTTCTGAGGCAATCCTTATTACAACTGAGGCAATCGACTCAATTACAGCACTTTCTTCTAGTGTTGAGAAAACCACTCATGTGATAAAAGCATTGGAAGAAAAAAGTACTGAAATTGGGCTTGTGATTGATGTGATTCGCGGCATTGCAGAGCAAACTAATCTATTGGCATTAAATGCCGCTATTGAAGCCGCTAGAGCGGGTGAGCAAGGGCGTGGATTTGCTGTTGTGGCCGATGAAGTCAGAACGCTGGCGACCAGAACACAGGAGTCAACTTTTCAAATTGAATCCATTATCAATGAGTTACAAAATGGTTCAACACAGGCTGTCGAGGTAATGGCCATTGCAAAAAAACAATCGTTTAGCACAGAAGAAAGTTTTGAAAATGCAGCCATTATTCTATCTGAAATATCTGCAGTGATTGATGAAATCTCTCATTTAGTCTGCCATTTTTCAAATACATCCGATAAGCAAACCGTTGCAGTGCATAATGTGTTTACTACGATTTCGTCGATTAAAGAAATTAGTAAACAGACAATAACTGAAACGAATCAATCTGCTAAAAGCTGTGAACATGCATTGTCTCAAGGGGTGAAGCTGACGGCATTGGTTGAACAATTTAAGCTTTGATTTTTAGATAAAAATAGTTGTTGTTATTAAGTTTTTTTATAATATGAAAAAAAATATTCGCACTTTTTTTGATTATTTACTTAATATGGGTTCATCTGACGATGACAGTGAATTTGTACGGCTTAAGAAATCTTCACTGATCCTTGTTCCTCTTATTATTGGCACCGCTGCATTTGTATGGGGAATCATTTATGTTGCTTTCGAGCAATATCTCTCTGCCTCAATTCCTTTATCCTATACAGTCATTTCTTTATTTAACTTATGGTATTTTCAGCAGTCGAAAAATATAGTGCCTCTGCAAAACTCGCAAATGATTCTAGTGCTTCTTCTTCCTTTTTTTCTTATGTGGTCTTTGGGTGGTTATGCTCTGGGGAGCTTTGTGATGATTTGGGCTTTTTTTGCACCGATTGCCGCGCTTACCTATGAGCGAATAGAAAAAGCGCTGTATTGGTTTTATGCCTTTTTAGCCTTAGTTATTTTTTCAACCATTATAGATCCATTCTTGCAACAACATCATATGAATAACATGCCACAATTAGTGATTGAGATATTTTATTTGCTTAATATTTCGGCAGGACTTTCAGGGCTCTTTTTTCTTATTAAATATTTCATTGATGAAAAAGAAAAAAATGCCAATGAACGTTTACAAAAAGAACATGAAGCTTTGTTACAAAGTACACAGGAATTAAAAGAAGTTAATTTAAAACTTAAGCATCTGGCCGCTCATGATGTATTGACCAATTTACCAAATCGATATCATTTAAAGAAAAGTCTCAGCCAGATGATTGCCTGTGCGAAACGATATCAACACAGTATTGCTTTACTTTTTATCGATTTAGATGGTTTTAAGAAAGTGAATGATAATTTTGGACATGCCAAAGGCGATGAAATCTTACAGGCTGTTGCAATTCGCATCAAGTCATTACTTCGCGAAGAAGATACGATTGCACGAATTGGTGGTGACGAGTTTGCCATTGGTATCGGACGCATTACTGATACGACTTATGTTGAAAATGTGGCACAACGTTTGATCGATGATATCAATC
The DNA here is from genome assembly GCA_016744395.1 of Gammaproteobacteria bacterium. Lineage (GTDB taxonomy): Bacteria > Pseudomonadota > Gammaproteobacteria > GRL18 > GRL18 > GRL18. The sequence continues at coordinate 2,913 of JADGEK010000095.1, forward strand.
ATGAATACCCAGGTATTTCATCCTATTCTTCGCTCATAGGCGCTAGTGTTGGCATTAGTTTTTATCCAGATGATTGTGATGACGTAGAAACATTAATTAGTCACGCGGATGCAGCAATGTACCATGCAAAGCAAATAGGGCCCAATAAGCATCAATTTTTTAGTGACGAAATTAATCAAAGAAATAAAAAACGCCACCTTTTAGAAAACAGTTTAAGGCGTGCTATTAATGCAAATGAGTTCGAGCTTTATTATCAACCTCAAATTGACATTGTCACAGAACAAATTATCAGTGCAGAAGCGTTGATTCGTTGGAATGATCCACATAAAGGGTTAATTCCTCCTATGGAATTTATACCAATTACGGAGCAGAATGGAATGATTCTTGAAATTGGTTGCTGGGTCTTTAAGCAGACCTGTCACTATTTACGTCTTTGTCTAGATGCGGGGCAAAGAGTTGTGCCTATTGCAATTAACATTTCAGCCATTCAGTTCAGAGACCAAGGTTTGGTTGCAATGATTCAGAATGTGCTTAAAGAAGAAAACTTATCAGCACAATGGATTGAGCTTGAAATTACTGAAAGTACCATTATGGAAAATGCAGATAAGGCAATAATCATGCTGGAAAAATTAAGTGAAATTGGTATTAAGATTTCCATTGATGATTTTGGTACAGGGTATTCATCCTTAGCCTACCTGAAAAAATTTCCTATCGATAAATTGAAGATTGATCGTGAGTTTATATCAGGCCTCCCTGATAATAAAAATGATATTGTTTTAACAACTGCTATCATTAATCTTTCAAGTAGCCTGGGGATTCATGTCCTGGCAGAAGGAGCAGAAACCAAAGAGCAAGTTGATTTTCTTCGAAACAAGGGTTGTCAATACGTTCAGGGCTACTACTATTGCAAACCACTGCCTGAAAATGAATATTCCTCATACCTTTCATCTGGTATTAAAGTTTTTGATTATTGTTAACATAGGTTGTCCCAGACATTCACTTTGTCAAGATTATTGCTATTCAAATAATAAATTGCCTATAATTGATGACTAATAATCATTTCATTCGTATGGAAAAATGGGTTTATATTAATACGTGCTTTTTAAAAAAGGATATAGTATGAAAAAACAACTTTTAGTCGTGACTCTTATCGTTGGTTTCGGGGGCTTTTATCATTCTGCTTTTTCAGGTTGGCAGGACTGGATGAAAGAGGCTGATTCTGCAGTAAAATCAGTCACTGGAAAAAGTGCCACCTCAACCGTTTCATCGAGTGCTTCTTCAGCATTATCAAATGATGAAATTGCTAAGGGATTGAAAGAAGCATTGGATGTGGGCGTAAAAAAATCCATTGAAATGCTGGGTGCTCAAAATGGTTTCTTAAATGATCAATCGGTTAAGATTTTAATGCCTGAAAGTATGCAACAGGTTGAAAAAGCCTTGCGTTCTTTTGGTCAGGAACAAATGGCGGATGAATTTGTAACCAGTATGAACCGTGCAGCAGAAAAAGCGGTGCCACAGGTAAGTGATGTCTTTGTCGATGCCATTTCAAAAATGTCCCTGGATGATGCACAAAATATTTTGACAGGTTCTGATACGGCGGCAACGGATTATTTTAAAGAGAACACCTCTGCACAATTGACTCAATTAATTAAACCCTATGTCAATGATGCAATGAATCAGGCACAGGTGACTCAATACTATAAAGCCATGTCAGGCCAGGTAAAGAAATACGATAGTTTTGGTTTAATGGATCAATATTTAGGCAGTGCAGCTGACATTGATAAATATGTGACTGATAAAACAATGGAAGGCTTATTTACCAAAATAGCAGCAGAAGAGACCTTGATTCGCCAAAATCCTGCAGCACGATCAAGTGAGTTATTAAAAGATGTTTTTGGCTCTGTGACAAAATAGAAGGTGAGAGATTTGCAGCCAGTGTTGATTGACAGTCATTGTCATTTGGATTTTCCTGTTTTTGATGATGATCGTTCAGTCCTGTTAAAGAAATGCCAAGCTCAAAATATTGACTCGATAGTTGTTCCTGGTGTGTGTCGTAAAGATTGGTCGCGTATCTTAAGGCTCTGTCAACAGCAGAAAATGTTATTTCCTGCACTGGGTCTACACCCCTGTTTTATGAACGATCACAGAGAGGATGATTTGCATGAACTGTCACAACTTTGTGCCTCAGAATCACTGCTTGCCATGGGTGAAATTGGTTTGGATTTCTTTATTACCCATAAAACATCTTCAGAGAAAGAGGACAAAATTAAGCAGAGCTATTTTTTTTCTGAACAATTGCAAATCGCAACTCAATACCAATTACCTATATTAATTCATGCTCGAAAATCTCATCAAGAAACCATTCAATTTTTAAAACACAATCCTTCTTTACAGGGTATTATTCATGCTTATAGTGGTAGCTATGAACAAGCAAAAGAATACTTAAAACTGGGCTTTAAGCTGGGCTTTGGTGGGGCATTTACATACTCTAAAGCGACTAAATTACGCTCATTAATCACAAAACTACCAATTGATGTCTGGGTTCTGGAAACAGATGCGCCTGATATGAGCCCAATACAACATCATGGTGAAAGAAACAGTCCACAGTACCTCAGTGAAATCGCCCAAACATTTATTGAGCTGTATGATACACCAGCTGATGAAGGTAAAATTCTTGAACAACTTCACCAAAATACATTGGATGTGCTTCCCAAACTTAAAAATAACTCAGGGTATTAGTTTGTTTAAAATAGCCTCTATTTTTTATTTGTACGTATTATGGGGAGCATGTCTTTTTTCCCCTTCAATTATTTTTGCTCTTAATCAGGGACAAATGACATTTTTGCCTGCAGAGCAAAAACGATACACTATCGAAAATAAAAAAGTAAATGAATCCAGTGGTTTGGCTTGCTCCACCCGAGATAAGCATCTTATTTGGACTCATAATGATAGTGGCCATATGCCAATTATTTATGCAATGGATCATAAGGGGAACGATCTTGGGAGTTTTCACCTTGATGCGATTGAAAATTATGATTGGGAAGACATGGATGCTTTTCGCTTTCAGGGAAAGCACTATTTATTAATTGCTGATACGGGTGATAATTTTAGAATGCGCTGGGAATATCGGATCAGTGTGATTAAAGAACCCAAGTTAAATAATAAAGGTCATTCCTCGTATTCTCCCGTTTGGTCATTTAGCTTCAAATATGAAGACGGGCAATCTTATGATGTTGAGTCGGTGGCTGTTGATGTGCCAGGTGAAAAAATTATTCTTCTGACCAAACGAACCTCACATGCTATTGTTTTTGAATTGCCTTTAAAGCCAAGTGACACGGATGCCATTCAAATCGCGGTTAAAACTGGTGAATTTAAAACAATAAGCAAAGCCAGTGCATTGGATATTAGTGCCGATGGTCAATTCATGTCAGTTAACACCTATAGGCGAGTGCATCGGTTTCGTCGAAAATCATCAAATAATGCCTGGCACTATGTCAATTCTTTAAAGTATAAACAACTGTTTCAGCCTGAAGCCATGTGCTTGAGAAAAGATGAAAAAGTTTATTATGTGACTTCAGAAAAAAAGCCGTACTTAGTAAAACTCAAAGCTCAGTAAGCACCACTGATGATTTTTTCCATAGATCTAAGTTTTGTTAGCATGTCTATTAGAGGGCATAAGTCTCCTTTTTAAATGAATTATGAGTTTATTTTATACAAGAGTCAGACTTTTATCATAAATGTGATTATTTCTCGGTTTTTTTTTAAAATACTGCTATCATTAATTACTATTAAGGAAGTTTAAAACTTATCTATCCTAACCAACTAATTTACTAAGGTAGAACATTATTTATGACTATCAATTATGATGAGAAGCGTTCTTTTTATCGCATGTCAGTAGATTGCCACATTGAGTTTTCTGAGGAAGGTAGTTCCGAAATACATAAAGGTGATGGTAAAAATTTAAGTGCGACGGGTGTTAAATTTATTACCGAGCGGGAGCTGAAAGAAGGACAAGAGATTGATGTGACCGTTCACCCCGTTATTCAAACTGTTACCCCTCTGACAGCTAAAGCAAAGGTGATGAGAGTCGTTAAAGATGAGGATAATGGCCAGTACATTGTTGGACTGTCTTTAGAGCAAGTCGTTTAAAATATTTTTGAATTAAAAGTAACAGCCTTTAATGTAAGGTATGTTCTTATTAAATAAAGACGTCTATATTTCTTTGAGAATTACCTGATGGTGTCTGGTTGGTCGATTCATTGCTTAGATATTTTTGAATCACTAAAGAGCCACCTGAAATGCCTTCAAGACTCCTGCGATTGCCAAATGGAAAATTCTGTGCTGATGATGAGTCATTTTGTGATACGGTTACAGGATTGCTACTCAATTTCTTTTGAATTAAAAGCTGACCGCCCTGGTGTTCCGAAGCCAGTGTTTGTGTAATTTGTGGTGCATTTGTTGGTGCGATGAGTTGTGTTTGCGAGCCATTTTCTGATTGTTCTAATCCCTGACTAAAACCAGATTCTTGAACATTATTAGCCTCCGACGGGGTTTTTTTATCGTCAACCAGTTGTCCCTCAATCGGTGCTGACTGAGTTGGATTGGACTTGACTGGAAAACGATCGGGCTGTTGAGCACGGTTTATCGTTCCACTGAGAAATTGAGAAATGGCTGGATTTGAAATCTGCATGACTTTATTATAGATGCAATTGACTTTTTTAACCAGTCAGGAATTCCCCTAAATCTCAGCTCTTAGAAACTACTTTAACGAAATAATTTTCTTATTTAAAAATCAATATGATAAATGATACTCTTAATGATTTAGCTCGAGTTTGTCAGGCTAATTCGCTACTGATAACGACAGCTGAGTCCTGCACTGGAGGACTGGTTGCAAAGTTAATAACCGATCTTTCTGGCAGCTCGCAATGGTTTGAACGAGGCTTTGTCACTTATAGTAACCTGGCAAAGGAGCAGATGTTAGGTGTTGATGAACAGTTGATTGCTGAGCAAGGCGCGGTGAGCGAAGCGGTTGCTGCAGCAATGGCCAGGGGAGCCTTGCAACATTCTCAGGCTTATTTCTCATTATCCATTTCAGGTATTGCGGGACCTGGAGGAGGGACAGAACTTAAGCCTGTTGGCTTGGTTTGTTTTGGCTGGGCATATTATCGTAATCACAATCAGGCGGATGAAATTATTGTGAAGACAAAAAGTCTGCAATTTTCAGGTGATCGTGATGCGGTTAGAAATCAATCAGCCTTGTATGCATTACAACATATTCTTGAAATAATCAAAGAAGACCCAATCTATTAAATTATTCTAAAGGCTATCAAAACTCCGATAATGGTAAATACATGAGTGTAGAGACAAGGCATATCTTGTCTCTACTATTTTTCTAATACCGTGAATCTGATTAAAAATTCGCAATAGTGTTAAGAACCTGAATAACTTCTTGACCACAACATTAAGACTACTTATAATTGTTGTACAAATATCAAATATTACCAATAGCTGATACACATTTCTCACCAAAAACACTTGAGACTGGCTTAAAAAAATCTCGTTTGATTTAAAGCAGGCTGGTTACAAATCGTTAAACGTATGGACGTAAATATGGACGCAAATAAGCAAAAAGCACTTGATGCCGCACTTTCTCAAATTGATCGCCAGTTTGGTAAGGGCTCAGTTATGCGCATGGGAGATGCTGGAGCAATACAAATTGATTCTATCTCTACGGGGTCATTAGGACTGGATGTAGCTCTGGGCATTGGTGGTTTGCCTAAGGGCCGTGTGGTTGAAATTTATGGGCCAGAATCTTCAGGTAAGACAACCTTAACACTCCAGGTCATTGCTGCGGCACAAAAAGCGGGTGGTACAGCAGCTTTTGTTGATGCGGAACATGCTTTGGATCCTGTCTATGCTGAAAAACTGGGTGTTAATATTGATGGGCTGCTTGTTTCTCAGCCTGACACTGGCGAGCAGGCATTAGAAATTACTGATATGCTCGTCCGTTCTGGTGCCGTTGATGTACTGGTTGTTGACTCAGTAGCAGCCTTAACACCAAAAGCTGAAATTGATGGTGATATGGGTGATTCTCATATGGGCTTACAAGCTCGTTTGATGTCACAGGCTTTGCGTAAATTGACGAGTGTTATTAAACGTTCGAACACTTTAGTGATCTTCATTAACCAGCTTCGCATGAAAATTGGTGTGATGTTTGGTAATCCTGAAACAACGACAGGTGGTAATGCACTGAAATTTTATGCCTCTGTTCGCTTAGATATTCGTCGCATTGGCGCAATCAAGAAGGGTGATGAAATTCTAGGTAATGAGACTCGGGTTAAAGTGGTCAAAAATAAAGTTGCACCGCCATTTAAACAGACTGAATTTGATATTCTGTATGGTGAAGGCATTTCCTATGAAGGTGAATTAATTTCTATCGGAGTAAAAGAAGGCTTTGTCGATAAAGCAGGTGCCTGGTATGCCTATAATGGCAATAAAATTGGTCAGGGTAAAGATAAGGCTCGTAACTTCTTGAAAGAAAATCCTGAAATCGCTGCGGAAATTGATGCTAAAATACGTGAAAAGCTTCTACCTATAGCTGGATCCAGTGATACGACCGATTCTGCTGAGCCAGTATTTGAAGATGATTAAGTCTATATAGTGGAATAGATAAGGGGAGTATGTCTCCTTAATTAAACCCTTTAATATTCAAAGTTGTTAATTTTCAATTTATTTAGTCTTTCTTGGCTCCCAGCAGGAGCCACCTGAGGTTGTCTATTATTCTTTTGAACTTGTGTCTTTTGGGTGCGAGGCACCCATTCTCATCCCCTTGGTTGTTTGATGAACTTATGATTTAAACCCAGCCTTTTACCAAAAATTTGCAAATTTAGAGCCCAGAAACACTAATATATTGTTATAAATCCAGGCACAAGGATATACAGGTCGACTCATAAGGCTCATCGAATTACTTTTTGTGAATTTTCTGCCGCCAATCAGCGGACTTAAGACATCAAAAAATATAATTTTCAATTTATAGATTGATAAACACCATTGAGTTATCTATCCTTTAACAATATGAACAAATATTCAATATTAAAAAACATCCGTATCTTATATGTTGAGGATGATGAAAACATCCGAGAGCAATTTTTGGAAATTCTGGAAATTTATATTGATACTGTATATGTCAGTAGTGATGGTGAAGAAGGGCTTGCCGCTTATGAAAAATACCTGCCTGATATCGTTATTACTGATATCAGGATGCCAGGTTTAAGTGGGCTAGAAATGGCTACCGCAATAAAAGAGCTTAAACCAGAGCAGCCAGTATTAATTACTACTGCTTTTTCTGATGCAGAATTCTTAATTGAAGCGGTTGAAATTGGAGTTGATGGGTATATTATCAAACCAATTGATGTGGCAAAATTGTTAGATAGTCTTTGTGATGCAGCAAAAAGTCTCCTGTTAAAAAAAGAGTTAACACAGAAATTAGAGAATTTTCATATCATGATGGATTCAAATCCTAATATGATGATGATGTTATCCATTCATGGTGTGAACTATATTAATCACACCATGAAAAGCTTCCTGAATTATAAACCGTATAGTACAGATAATTACGATGACTTTTGTTTATGTGACTATATTCAAACAGTTGATAAGCAAGATTATATGCTACAGAGTCGGAAGGAATTCATTCAATATTTCCTTGATAACTCAGACTCACAGCATGTCTTGTCTTTTAAGACTACAAATACCCCAAGAAAAGTCAGGCATTCATTTGTGATTGCTATGACTCAAAAAAAAGATACTGGATATTATTTGTTTTCTCTGGCTAATATTACAGATTTAGCCAATGAGAACTTGCGTTTGGAACATTCAGCAACGACTGATAAGTTGACGGGTATTGCCAATAGAACTATGTATGAGCAAGTGGTTGCGCGCTTTATTGATCGTAAAAAAATACAGAATGAGCCATTTACACTCATATTTTTTGATATCGATCATTTCAAAAGTGTGAACGATAATTTTGGTCATGATGTCGGGGATCGGGTTTTACAGAAATTGACTGGGCTTATAGAAAAAAGCATCAGAGAAAGAGATTTTTTTGCTCGTTGGGGTGGAGAAGAGTTTATCCTCTTGTTAAACCAGAGCACACTTGAAATGGGAATGAAAGTTGCTGAGAATTTACGTCATTTAGTGGAGACGTATGATTTCAATCCAGTGGAGCATCTCACTTGTAGCTTTGCTGTGGTTGAGTTCAAAATGAATGATACCGTTGAAGGCTTATTAAAGCGTGCTGACATTGTACTTTATCGGGCAAAAGCGGCGGGCAGGAACTGTGTAAAAAAATATGAAGTTGAATGCCCATTAAATATTTTGCAAATAGAGAGCGAAAGAACAAATTTTGAGCGTCGTAAAAACCAACAAAAACCACTTGTTTTAATTGCTGATGATGATTATATGCAGCGACTACCAATGCGTTCAGCATTAGAAGGCGCTGACTTTCGTGTTGATGAAGCTGAAAATGGTGTTCTGGCTCTTGAATCTTTTCAAAAACTTAAGCCTGACCTGGTTATTTTGGATGTTGTCATGCCAGAAATGGATGGTTTTGAAACTTGTCGAGAAATCAGAAAAAGTTCTGGTGGAGAATACTTGCCGATTTTAATGTTAACGGGTTTGGATAACATCGATGCAATTAATCAGGCCTATTATGATGGTGCCACAGATTTTTTGACCAAGCCTGTAAACTGGACTCTGTTGGGACACAAAATTCATTATCTCTTGCGCACTGCAGAGATATCAAAAACTTTAGCCAGTCGTGAAGTAGAGTTGCTTGATAGCCAGTTTGAGACTATTCAACGTCTGGCAAAAGCTGCAGAATATAAAGATTCTGAAACGGGCAATCATATTATCCGTATGAGTCAATACTCTTTTGAGTTAGCCAAGGCAATGGGGCTCAGTGAAGAGATATGTAATTTGATACTCAAAGCTGCACCAATGCATGATGTTGGCAAAATTGGTATTGCAGATAATATCTTACTAAAACCAGGTAAGCTCACAGAAAAAGAGTTTGAGGTAATAAAAACACATACCACTATTGGTGCTGAATTACTCTCCAAAAACCACTCTTTGGTTATGGAAGCCGCTCATATCATTGCTCTGACACACCATGAAAAGTGGGATGGTAGTGGCTATCCTAATGGACTTAAGGGGGATAAGATTCCTGTTCTGGGGCGTATTTGTGCCATTGCAGATGTTTTTGATGCCTTGACTACAGAGCGTCCATACAAAAAAGCATGGGATACTCAGACTGCCTTTGAAATGATACAGGATAGTTCAGGCACACACTTTGATCCTCAATTAGTCGATATGTTTGTTGAGATATCAGCTCGAATTATCGATATTTATGAAAAATACAATGACGCGCGATTGTAAGTTGTTTTTAATCAATTTTGATTAATTTTATGCTTTTGTTAAACAGTAAAAAACTGAGCCTGACTGGCTGATAGTGTTATAAATATCAGGTAAATACATTAAAATTAATGAGTGGGGCAAATTCGATGTCAGTAAATAAAACTCCAATTAAATTACTTTATGTTGAAGATGACCTTGCCATTCAAGAAGAAATGGCTGAAATACTGACTTTTGATTACCCTGATCTTATTGTTGCCAGTGATGGTGAAGAAGCATTACGGTACTATAATGAAAATCATATAGATATTATTATCAGTGATGTGCATATGCCGAAAATGGATGGGTTATGTCTAACTAAAAAGATAATGGCTATTAATCCTGATGCAGTCATTATCCTGATGACTGCTTTGGATGAAGCTGATTTTATTGAACAGACCCAACAAGTGGGTACTCAATTTTATGTTAACAAGCCAATTATTCTTGCACAATTGGAAGAAGTATTAAAACAGGCTTGTGCTCTTGTTAGCTCACAATGAACGTTAAGAGAATGCTGCCACTATTTTATCAGTGTTTCTCAGGATGTTCAGCCAGACAAATTATCGATAGTCTATGAAAAAAGAACTCAACTCCCCTAAAAGCAAAATGCTTACTTCTGACTTGATTAAGAATGAACAGATAAAAGCACTTTACTCTAATGGTAATGCTTCCAATTTCATTGTTTTTATATCGGTAACTGCTCTACTCTATTTATATTGGAAGGTTGTACCTGGCGTTATGCTCCTATCCTGGTATTTGTTCATGATAATTGGGGTGAGTGCACGTTGGTATTTAATTCGTTGTTTTTTTATAACAATAGATAAGTTGAGTGGGACTAAGAAATGGTATATAAAGTATAATATAACTGTGGCAACTATTAGTCTAGGATGGCTCTGGTTTGCTTTTATAGGTACCCATAATACGACTTATGAATATTATTTGTATGCCCTGGTCGTTTTTGCTGCACTGCAGGGATCGGCAATATCTTCGCTTAATTCTGACTATAGTAGTTACCTCCTGTATGTTTTGCCTGGCACAATAATGCTGCTACTGCAATTTGCTTTTCTTGGAGGAGTACAAATTGTAGTTGCTATCGGAATTGGAATATACACAATAGCCATGATTCGTTCCATGCATGTTGTACATCACCGATTCGTAGGTTTTTTACAGACACAAAAGGGAAGTGAACAGCTCATTAACGATTTACTTGCCTCTAATGAGAAAGCAAAACAATTAAATAAACAGTTAAATCAGGAAGTTAAAAATAGGGAGAAAATACAACATAAATTGGAAAAAGAAACAAAACAGCGCCAGGAAAATGAAGCAATACTGCTGCATCAGTCTCGATTGGCTGCTATGGGTGAAATGCTCGGCAATATTGCTCATCAGTGGCGACAACCCTTAAATGCGGTTGGGATTATTTTACAAAAGATACAATTTTTAGAGCAAAGTGGGCAGCTTAGTCCTGAAAAACTTGAACAGTCAGTAGAAAAAGGACAAAGTTTAATCTTATCCATGTCCACAACCATTGATGAGTTTCGAAATTTTTTTCAACCAAATAAGCAAAAAGAAGAATTTTATTTTGAGGAGATAGTACATGAAGCAATGCTTTTAACGAGTAATTCTCTGGGAAAAAATAATGTGACCTGGAAATTTATTGCGGCAGGAAATGATGAAAACAAAGGGATTGACTGTAAAATAATTGGCTACAAAAGTGAAATGGTGAATGTTATACTTAACTTGATAAATAACGCGTGTGATGCACTAAAAGCAAAGCAGGATAATAATCGAAGTATTACAATCATCTCATCTCGAAATGATAATAGCCCAACTTTGCTAGTTCAAGATAATGCTGGCGGTATTTCAGAAAATTCAATTGAAAAAATATTTGAGCCCTATTTTTCGACAAAAATGGATGATGATGGCACGGGAATAGGTCTTTATATGTCAAAGATGATTATTGAACAACACATGGATGGATACTTGACGGTGGAAAATATTCAATATGAAAGTGAGTTTGGTTTGGAAAGAGGTGCACAATTTAAAATCAAAATGCCAAGCTCTATTTGTTGCTGTAAATAACTAAACCTCCGCAACTTTTTTATTGATGTTGCTTGCTGTTCAGAGTATGTTTTAATTACTCATTTAATGCTTATCATCACTGGAATGGATTCATAATATCTTCATAATACCTCCCTTTATATCTTATTGACGATTGAATTTTTCATATCTTCCGTTACTGCTAATAACCTTTAATAACAAAGGTTATTGTTCACGTTATACTGGTAATGACCATATAAAGTGTGTGTCTTTGTTCAAAAACTGCTACTTTTGTATCTTGGTAGACTTTCAGGTAAAGGAGAATGATTATTATTGACTTGTATTTGTTCTGACTCATTGATTATTTTTAAGAGAAGGCTGAGAATAGAATAATTATTATTAATAATATTCTATTTTGATTTGGACATAAGTGTATACCTTGTCTATAATTTGTTATGTAGACTTAAATAGATGTAGATAAGT
>JADGEK010000096.1:0-13509 GCA_016744395.1 Gammaproteobacteria bacterium
TTTGTCTCTACTGCAAATGACAATCAATTGACTGAGCTTGTAAAAAGAAAAGGGCGAGGCTTATACCTCGCCCTTTTTTATGAATGCTCCATAACTCCACAGCACTCTATTATTCAAAGCCCTTTTGTTTTCTCATTAACTCCTCTATAATTCTGTTCATTTATTAACATCGGAACAGGCAAGCGCATTGAGTATCAGTAAACTTTTCCAACAAGAATTACGTCAGCATTACCTATTCCGTCGTTTATCTGACGAGGCTTTCAAGCATATTCTTGAACACTCAAACCTAACCTCTTTAAAAAGAAATGAAACACTCTTTGAACAAGGTGATGAGGCAAGTCGTTTTTTTCTAGTGCGAAGTGGACAAATCATGTTATTTCAAACTTCACCAGAAGGAAATGAAAAAGTCGTTGATATTATAGGACCTGGCCAAACATTTGCTGAAGCCGTTATGTTCATGGAAGGTACACGCTACCCAGTAAATGCGCGTTCAACCAACAATACCGAGTTATTTTATTTCGATAATCAAGCTTTTACTGAACAATTGCAAAAATCAAACACCCTGTGTTTTGCCATGATGGCTGATATGAGTACTCGTCTGAAAGGACTTTTAACTGAAATCAGTGAGCTGACCATTTATAATGCCAAACACCGTTTAATCAGTTATTTACTGGGTCATATTAATGATCTTCAAAAACAACCAACCGTTAAGCTGACAGCAACAAAGTCAATGATTGCATCAAGGCTGTCAATCACACCTGAAACATTTTCACGGATTTTATCAAAACTGAAAAAAGAAGGCTTGATCAGCATTGAAGATGAAACCATTACTCTTATTGAGCCTGAAAAGCTAAAAGAAATTATTGGTGAGTCATTTCAAAAGACCAAACCAGGCTGTATGTAGATATGGGAATGTGATAGCGACTTGATAGACAGAGCATGCCCTGTCTCTATGGGATTATACTGTGAACTTACTGACTAAAGCATTCATTTCATTGACTAGTTGCTCAACATCCTGACTGGAATGAGTCACATTTTCCGAACCACTGACAATGCCTTGAGCCACTGTATTAATTGATGCAACACTATTATTAATTTCATCAGTCACTTGATTTTGTTGCGCAGCCAAAGTCGCAATATTACTGTTCATGGTGGCAATCATTGCAACCGCAGATGAAATGGTTTCCAGAGACTGACCTGCTTGAGAGGCTTGTGTGACACTTTCCTGGGCTTGTTTTTTACCCTGTCCCATGACATGAACAGCTTGATTGGAAGCAGTCTGCAAGCGCTCAATCATTTGTTCAATTTCCTTGGTTGATTCTTGAGTCCGACTGGCAAGCGTGCGAACTTCATCAGCAACCACAGCAAAGCCCCGTCCTTGCTCACCAGCACGCGCCGCTTCAATGGCTGCATTTAAAGCCAGCAAATTGGTTTGTTCTGCGATGCCTTTAATCACATCAATCACCGTTCCAATATTTTCACTGTCTTTTGCCAGTCTTTCCAGAGCATCTGCGGCACTACTTACATTAGTTGCTAAATTTTGAATAGAACTGATCGTTGAGTTAACTTCTTGCTGTCCTTTTTGGGTTTCATTCGAAGCATTATCCACAGCAGTCGATGCTTCATCAGCATTGCTGGCCATTTCCTGTACTTTTATCGACATATTACTGATTGTGTTAGCCACACTTTCTGTTTGCTGCCTTTGTTGCTCAACTTTTTGTTGAGTTTCACTGGAGATAGAATTCATTGCCTGACAATTGCTGGATAATCAATTGCTGACATCCATAATTTCGCTGATAACATTACATAAATTTTCTGTCATATAATTAAAACTACTGGCAATATCACCAACCATATCATGGCTGTTGACATTAATTTTATGAGTCAAGTCATTATTGCTAATAGTAATTGCTGTACTTGAAATACACTCTAATCTCTTGAGCAAGATGATTTTTAAAAGCCAATAATTTGAGAAACCAATAATAAGACCTGCGACAATACAAGAAAGGGCAAACCAGCCCTGCATTCCCTCCTTCCACTCAACAAATAAACTGGCCCATAATGGAAAAATAGCACCCAGAAAGATACCAAAAACAAGAAATGCCATAAATAAATTTTTTAAGATACTGGATTTACTAAATGAAAAAGACGTGGTCATATTTTTCTCCATGTGCACATGCTGAAAAGTATATTAGACAACAAAGTTTGCTCGTAATAGTAGGTATCGGTAGAAAAATCTTAATACTTAAGCCTAATCATAGTCTGTTTTAGAAAATTCACCTGATTCATGACAAAAAAATGACACCAACCTTGGTGCAATTCTTGCATATTTAAATCATATGCGAATATTAAAGTAAAAAAACAACTGAACAAAGCATTTCACCAGCAAGCGATAGTATGGCAAAGCTATGGTATGGAAGACTTAAAAATGACATTCACCATGAGACTATTAAAAAAAGAAGCCTGTAGGCACTCTCACTTAATACTGAGTACCCTATTAATGACTTTATTCTTTGCTCAACCATCATGGGCAAATGAACGGCATTCTCATCAGGAAATCCGCCAAACGGCAGTTGAATTTGTTCGCTCTCAAATTCCTGATGATATTACCATTAAAGAAATCAGTGCTGGAAAAATGGACTCCAGGATTCGATTTAAACAATGTTCACAAGCGCTTGAAGCCAGTTCAAGCATGAAGAAAAAAATTGCAAAAAGTTGGACAATTGGTGTTCGCTGTTATGGCGATATCCCCTGGAGTATTTACATTCCAGTTAAAGCTCGACTCACTCGTAAAATGCTGGTCAGCACAACCACTATTACCCGAGGAGAAATGATAACTGAAGAAAAAATAGAACTCATAGAGCAAGAGATAACACGCCAGAATCAAAAACATTTTTCTGATATCAACCACATAATCGGTCATGAAGCACGTCGAACCATTCGCCCTAACCGGGTCATTAATAGTTCTATGCTACAAGAAGCTTTATTAGTACATAAAAAAGAAACCGTCATGATCTACGCTAAAAACAAACAAATTCAAATCAGTATGAAAGGTACAGCATTAAAAAATGGGCGCTATAACGAAATGATTAAAGTTCGCAATAATAGCTCCAGAAAAATAATTGATGCCGTGGTTGTTGACAGAGGTGTTGTCGCTGTCAACTTCTAATATCAAAAGAGGTATGCCGAACAATATTTATTTTATTGACAGGGTTGCAGCAATGTACTTCAGCCTTATGAACAAACAAGTGAAAACTGTTTGAATTTTAATGTTAGAAAATGCTAAAGTTTCCATTCAAATGGCCGATAATATAGCCAAACGGGAGAGCATAAAATAATGCCAATAAATATCAGTAATATATCCGCTCAAGCATCAAAAAGTGCAGCAAAAACCGACAGAACAAATGATCAACAACAAGTTCAGTCAGTTAAAGCAGATGACAAAATGGCCCAATCATCTAAAGCAACACTTGAACAAGACTCAGTGAATCTGACCAGTTCAGTTATGCGTTTAAAAACATTAGAAGATCAAGTCGCTCGTCTTCCCATTGTGGATACACAAAAAGTTGAGCAAATTAAAAGTTCAATCAGTGATGGTTCATTTGAATTTAATTCTGATCGTATCGCTGAAAAGCTTATTAACTTTGAGAAAGGCTTACTTTAATGAGCCAATTTTTTTAAACTCTTTACAACACTCTTATTTATATAGAGCAGGATAAAAAAATGAACCCGTTTTTATCAGCCCAACCAGAAAATCAGAACGCTCAGGCAAGTGGAACTTCTCAAGAGACTCCAACAGAAAAAGTATTAATGGATATCTTGAATAAAGAGCAGCAATGCCTGGAACAGGTGATTCAATTATTAAAAATTGAAAATACAGCCATTGCAGAACGAAAAATAAAATCAATTGATGACCTGCTTGATAAAAAATTGATGTTGTTAAGCCAGCTGGATCAACTGGATAAACAGCGCCAAACTTTTTTTGAACAACAAACAGGTATTTCATACAGCAATACGAATTTCTCACATTTTATCAATCAGCATCCATCACTGCTAATTCAAAACATATGGCAGTCGATTAAAACTCAATTACCTGAGTGTAAAAAACAAAATGAAGTAAATGGCAAAATGATACACATTCAAAAAGAAAATACAGATCAAATACTGCAAATATTATTAGGTCGTCCACAAAATAATGCCCAAACCTATAGTCATTTAGGCCAAACAAAATTACAAAAAAGAAGTGCCATGTACACGGCTGTTTAATGTCAGTATTTAATCAATTATCATCCCTGACTTCTTACTTCAGCTCTTTGAAGAAAAAGAAAAAAGCCGTTCAGCGCAGTATTCTAGACAGTGAAGAATCAATCTCCCGATTATTAAAGCAACTTCAACAGCATCTTGTCATAATGACAGCTAAATTCCCCACGGATAAACTCTCCAACATTCAGGAAACCTATAACACCGCCATCATTAAAGTGGATTATAAAAACAAGTTATTTTATCTTGATGAATTGATACCTAATGAGGGTAATCAACAATTAAAAAGCCTAAAAAAAATTCAACTCAGAACACGATTAGACGGTGCAATACTCACCGCGGAATGTACACTGAAAGAAATCGGTGAAGAACAAGGCATCCCTCACTATATCATGTACTTCCCGGATAAAATTCGTTCTACCCAGCGAAGAGAGAGCTATAGGGTAAGCATTCCCTTAAGCCGGCGTATTCAAGTCAATATGCAAACTGAATCAGGTGCATTTATCGCTGGCTTTTTAAATGACATTTCCTTTAGTGGTATCTCTATACGTTTAGAGCCGAATCAGAATTTTGATCTCACCGTTGATGAAAATGTCCCTTTTTTAACACTCCATTTAAAAGAAACCATCACCTGTGAAATGGAAGTCAAGCGTATTTCAAATACACTGGGTAATACCATTATTTCTGGTCATCTGGAAGAAATATCCCCAGAACATAGAAGGTTCATTCAAAAATTCATTACCCGCCTTGATCGCAAAAAACGAAAGCTCAATAGCGAGTAACCGCCTGTTTCATCATTTACCAATTAATTACCCGACTTTTATATTAAATATAAGCCTGTTTTGTGATATATTATTCTGCGAAATAAGCCCCCGTAGCTCAGCTGGATAGAGCGACCCCCTCCTAAGGGGTAGGCCGGACGTTCGAATCGTCTCGGGGGCACCATTTATCCTTGTAAAAACAATTAACAGATTATAAAACAACAAGTTAAACAATACACTTTCCTAATAAAATGACCTCACAGCGACACATAGAGAGCAAATAATGCCAGCAACCTTTTCAAAAAAATTTCAAGTAAAACAACTCACAAACATTTCTCTCACTCTGTTTATAGCAGCTTCTTTATTTGCTTTGGCAGGTTGTTCACCACACCCAGGTGCTGGAAAATGGAAAGCCGATGCCAAAAACTCACAAAACATCACGACAATCAATGTCGTTTTTGAAGGGAATGCGGACTTTTATACCGAAGGTAGAGAAGACTCTATTCGTCGCTGCTTTTGGTCTGCAGTCGCAAAACAAACAATGAGTATGCAATGTGTTTATTCTGATAACACTGATAAGAAAGCCATTTATGAATTCATTGTTACGGATGCCAGCCATGCAAAGCTTAGCGAAAATGAGCAACTCATTGGATTATTTACACTACAAAAACCAGAAAAAGAAGCCTCTTTCTGGTCGAATTAACCCCAAAATTCTTATTTTTATTGACTTAAACAAATCACACGAGTTTTCTATGAATAAAAAATTACTTTTCTCTATTATCAGCCTTATCTCATTTATGTTTATTTTAGCCAGCAGTGTCGAAGCCAAACGCTTTGGTGGTGGCTCTTCTTTTGGAAGTAAGAAATCATACAGCTCACCATTTAAGCGAAGCACCACTCAAAAAAAGTCTTTTTCACAGCAAAAAGCGTCTGCCACCAATCAACAACGTAAACAACAGCTTTCTAAGCGTGGTGGCCTCATGGGCATGCTCGGCGGATTAGCATTAGGTGGGCTACTCGGCGCCCTCTTTTTTGGTGGTGCTTTTGAAAACTTCAACTTTTTTGACTTTTTAATTATCGGCGGCATTATATTTGCCGTGATGTGGTTTATGAAGCGTAAAGCTCTGTCATCTCAAACACAAACTGCAACAGCTGGAGCTTATAGTGCTCCTCAAAACGGTAGCTCTCATAACAGTGCCACAAAGGATGATACTCAGTTTAAACTGAATTCTGATATAGAAGATGCAAGTTTCTCTGATAGCTTTGCTGCAGGCAAAGAGACATCATCCAGTAATACAGCGTCAAAAAAGGATGCCAGTTTTGCGGATAGTTTTGGTATGAATTTTGGTCAGGCTCAAGCTTCCGATCAGCCTAATGAGTCCATTTTACCAAACTGGTTCAATCAGGAAGAATTTCTCGATGGGGCCCGTTCAGCCTACACTTTACTTCAAGAAGCCTGGGATAAGGGTGACCTGGATGCAATAAAAGGGCTCACTACAGAGTCTGTGTATAATGAAATTGCCAGCCAATTTGCCTCAGAAACAACACAAGGTAAGACACGTATACTTCAACTGAATGCTGAGCTCATTGATTTTAATGAGCTGGATGACCACAGTGAAGCTTCTGTCCTATTTGATGCGTTATTAGACGAATCAGATCACAACACTCAGGGACGTGCCACACAAGTCAAAGAACTATGGCATTTTGTAAGAGGTAATGACAGCTCTGAACCCACCTGGTATCTAGATGGTTTGCAACAACTCGATTAGTATCACGAGTGTAAAAGGGTAAAAAAATTAGAAAATCAATATATTATAACAGTCAACTGTTTGAAAATTTTAGTAATTACCCTATTGAATATAGGTTATTAATCTTGTTAATATTCTCCCACTGACTCCAATAAATCAATTGTGTACTGACTTTATTGGGTGAATCAACTTTTTTTTATTTTTTAACGGTGGGATTTATTATGAACGTACTTGGAAAGATTTGTGTTAATTGTACAGCGGCTGCAATTACTTTAGTTTCATTGATTACAGCCGTCACACTCATTTGGGTGTCACTGGCCTAAAAACACAATCAATCGATTGAGTTGCAAGACTCTTTAAAATCTCTTCTGAAAATCATCTATTTCTTGTAGGTGATACTCTCTAGCCAGCTGCCTAAGCCAACGCTCATCAACATCATCAATAATATTCCCCTGCTCAAACTGACTTAATAATAATACTAATCTCTCTCTGTCTTGCAAAAGAATTCTTCGATCGCTTAATAAAGCGGGCAGCAATTTTTCAATAAACTTTTTTTTCTGTGCAGAAATAATAAGGTTTGAACTGGTTAACTCAGATAATTCAATGCCTGATAACTGAGGTTCACTTTCCATTGATAGTTCCTGATTTTGTGAACGGGATGCTTGAGCATTTAAACGATTTTCTCGAAATGCTTTTTCACTTTTTTGTTCAAGTTCACCATCAAACTCCTGAATTTCAGTCATTCTGAGTGCATTATCCATATTAACCTTCACTTCCGATGGCTTACTCGCAGACACTTTACTCGCAGGTAGTAACGGTTGATTGTATGGATTAAAAAAATTATGAGGACTTTGTTGATCTAAAATAAAGTCATCTTGAAAGGTGTAGTAAGAGTCATCACTGCGCTGTAATTGTTCATTATCAGGTGAATTATCCTTAATTTCCTGAAAAAACCCATTTGCCAGAACCTTACTCGTACCAACGCCTAAGAGCATAGCACATGACAGCAGTGAAAATAGTACGGTAAATTGCATAAATTGACATATCCTTATCATTAATGGTCATTGTATAAGAATCTAATAATCTTATAATATAAGGGTTTATCCTAGAGTCCCTATTATTATTCTAGGACATGATGTTATTTAATTGTAGTTCCAGGATGAGTTATTGTCTATTAATTAAAAAATCTCTTGTTTTGCTGAGACATGCTATGCATCAAAATGGTTAGTATTGAGTAACCACTGACATTATTCACGAGCCGCTATTTATCTCAATTATCAATAGAAGAGTGTTTTTACTGGTGCGCCTTTAACTTTAGCTTATCAGTTCCAGCAACCTCTAGAAAATTTTTGATTTATATTTATTCTGAGATTTTTAACCCGTAGTATAAATGATCATATTTTTTATTCTCAAATTCAACAATGCCTGGCATACATCCCCAGAGTTTGAAATCAAACCGCTCAAGTAATTTGATGCTTCCAAGATTACTTTGTATCAGAAGAGTAACTAATGAGGTGACATGAAGAGAGTGACAAGCCTTGATAGCATGATTGAGTAACTGAGATGCCCCCTTTTCTTTGATGAGAAAAATGAAAGTGCATACTTTTAAAATAGAGAGTAGCATGCAGACATTCAACGTCTGGATACGTACCCTGGAAAGGTATCTTTATCAATCATAATTTCAATGAGATTAATTGAATTTTTATAATCCAGCTTTGGAAACAGCTCTTTTAAATCCGATTCAGTATTCACGGTGTAGTGTTCAATACCAAATGATTGAGATAATAGTTCATAATCAGGATTCACAAAATCACAATCAATATAGCGCTCATCGTATTGTTGAAACTGATTTTTACGTATGAGTCCCATCGTTGAATTATTAAACATGACAATAGTGATGGGCAATTTATAATTGACCGCAGTCATAATTTCCATACAACACATTTGAAAACCACCATCACCAATAACAGCAAAAACAGCCCAGTCATCTGCAAAGTTTTTTTCTGCAAATCGCGCCCCTATAGCTGCAGGAATCGCATGACCTAATGATGACACACCAGAATTAGGATAATATCGATTTTCAGATGAGACATGAAAGAAATTTTGAGCAAAGATAATATTATCGTCAAAAACCATTGCATTTTTAGGACAGTAAGCTTCTAATTCTGAAAAAAACAAACTGGGCAAAGGAAAACGGCTACGTAGATTTTCCATGTCTGCATTTGCAGCACCTGTTTCTTTGGTTCGATAAGCATCCAGTGAATCAATGATTTCTTTTCTTTGGATCTGTTGTGCAGACAATTTGTTTTTTAAGGACGAGTTTACCGTGTTTAGAATGATTTCAATATCACCCAGAATGGCTAAATCGGCTTTGAAGACTTTTTCTAACTGTTCAATATTATTGTCAATTTGGGCAATTTTTTTATCTTTTAATAAGTCTGTATTCCAGACGTAGCTGGTTCGCTCATTAAAACCTGCTCCTAGAAAGATAATAAGGTCCGATTTTTCTAAAATATAATGATAGGCACTACTGTATGAAGTCACTCCCAGACTCCCTAAAGACAGTTTGGAGCGTTCACTGACCACGCCTTTACCTTTGAGGCTTGAAGTCACAGGAATATTCATCAATTCAGATAACTCCGAAACCTGTGCCTGAGCCCCTGAGACAATACAGCCATTTCCTGCCACAATAACAGGTGCTGTTGTTTCCTGAATCAGTTGAGTCAGTGCTTCAGCAGCAGAAGTGTCATGTCGCAAATGGTGATTATTTTTACTGGTTTTGATTTGCTCAAGAATACTGTCATCAACCATTTCTTTTTGAATATTGAATGGAAAACTGAGTAATACAGGCCCAGAGTCATCAGATAGAAGGATTTTAGCAGCACGATTGAGCACATTAGCCAGATAATCAGTACGCTCAATTAGCTTTGAATATCGGGTAATGCTTTTAAATAATGCATATTGATCAATACTCCCGCCTTCCCCTGAGCTTTCCTGTAGCCCACCCTTACCAAAAATATGAGTGGATGTTTCACCCGTTATGACTAAAAGTGGTTGTTTATCAACATAGGCATTTGCTATTCCTGTGACCAGATTGGTTGCTCCAGGCCCTGCGGTGGTAATGCAGGCAGATATTTGCCCTGACGCTCTGACATAACCTCCCGCCATAAACGAAGCCCCTTGTTCATGTTTGGCAAGAACACTTTGTATGGAAGATTGATACAGACTGTCGTACACAGGAAGAATATGCGCACCAGGCATACCAAAGATATGGTCAATCCCCAGACGATCCATAAACTGGACAATTAGCTCACTTACTGCAATTTTCATAGAATATTGGTGAATATCACTTCAAAGTTGAAAGAGTTTAGTATTATATTTTTTTTCAGAACTGACTTCCAGTAAAAAAAACGGTTAGATTAAGATATTTTTTCAAATTAATTCTAAACATACATTTTATAAATAAACTGAGCCTAGGTACTTAGTTGTAGACACTCATATATTTACATATTTTCAAAACTCAATGGCTAAGCCTGTATTTGGACTCTTCACATTATTCAGTACTTTGTTTTTTTAAACCTGCAGCTTAATGAACTACTGCAATGCTCATTAAGCTGCAAGTATGCAAAAATGTGAGGAAACTATAATTGAATAAAAGATGATAAAAAAGCAAGAGAGTAACAATAAATATTTTTATTTTTTGGTTATAATCGGAGTATGAAAACTTCTGATTTAAGCACTCAAACAATGAACACGGATAAAAACACTTCCCCCTTGTTCACCGCTACTGAGTTCAAGCGTATTTTTTTAATCAGCCACATGCGGGCAAACACCAGTCTTATTAGCCATATTCTGGGTTCTCACCCGCAAATTAGTGGTTATTATGAAATGCATTTGAGTTACACTTCAAAGCAAGACTTTCAAAAACAGGAAGCTTTACTTTTTAAAAATAGCGACTTAAAGAATAAAATAAAACAAGCAGCCACAGTCAGTAATACCCGCTATTTATTTGATAAACTCTTACACAACAAATACGAACTGATGCCGGAGAATTTGGTATCTCAATCGAAGGATAACAACAGCTCTGAACAAATAAAAATACTCGTTTCAATCAGACCAGCAGAACAAACCATCAAAAGCATTATTAATTTATTTCGTCATAAAAAAGAGCCGCATCCATATGCTGAGCCCATCAATGCCATTGAATATTATCTTCAAAGAATCAAAAACATGGCCCAATTTTGTGAAAAATATAAGAACAGGTATTATTATTATGATGCCGATCTTATCCGAAAGGATTCTGAGAACAGTCTGAATTGCTTGCAAACATGGCTTTCGCTGGAAACACCATTAAGTGAACACTATCAGGTTTTTTCAATGACGGGCAGAGCAAGAATGGGCGATTCATCTGACAACATGACAAAAGGCCATATCGTTAAACAACAAAGTGATTATGATACGATAGAACTTCCCAACAAATTACTACAACAAGCCCAGATAGAGAGCAAACACTACAGGCAATTGATCATTAAAAATTCCATCCATTCACTGACGAGCTAGTGGCTTACCAAAAGTAACATCTCGTCCCATGCATCACGATCGTATCGATACGCTAACAGAGAAACGATCATTTGTTCTATTCGAATTTCTCTATTTTTATCAGACTGAATCTGCTGATAGGCATTGGATTGCTCATCAAAATTATATTGGACACTTTTAATAAAGTTTTTCACCAGGTTCATTGACTCTGTTAATGCGTCACTATGATTCCACCAATAGTTATCATTGTTAATCAAAGCGCTTAACTGACCACATTTAAACAAAACGTTATTATGTTTTTGTTCATATAAATCGATCAATTCCTTTTCAACAACTGCAAATGTTTCAGATAGAACATGACGATTAAACGCTTCAATATCGATCCCTGACTTTGATAGTTTAACCACGGTAAACAGCATTAAATCACCAAAAAATTGCCGTTCAAATTCATCCGTTAAATCAATGTGATTCAGGTTTTCTTCCACACCAGGACGGTATTCATCTTTAAAATCACTTTGCAAAGTTCGAGCGTGCAGCATAGGCAAATTAACCGATGCAAAACGCTCACCAATTTCAGATTGAATTAAACGACCTGCTGTTGGTCCTGACATCCTGAGTCGGAGCTTGCCAAAGGGAATAATGTATTTCAATCCATCAAAAGTCGTAATATAGTTACCAGGATAAATAGTCCTCGCGGGAGCAGTATCCGTTAATGAGCCGACATAAGAAAAGTAGGTTTTTCGAGTCAGGTGTTCACCAAAAAAGAAATAGTTGATTCGCTCAGAAAATGACTTTAAACAAGCACTATGGTCGTGTTCAGTCCCATTTTTGTCAGTGATGGTGCAACAGTAATCATAGGTTTTTCTAAGTGTTCCTAAACCAAAAAGATGCGCCATATCATGATAGGCAGCATCATCTGGCTTTATTTTTGACTCGGGATGAAAGTCACAAACAGCTTGAGGTTTGCAAGCAGAGAGTTGTTCAAAAAAAGCAATCACATCGTCCAGAAAATTACCTGACATGACCGAGGGTGAAACTGGTGGGTCACACACTAATTTCCCTGTTAACATCGCAATGTCTTTTTTACAAAACAGGTGGTTGATGTAATAAAAATAATTCAGTCCATAAACATATTCATCACCATCCGCTGTGGGACGATTGACACGAAACTGCTGATCACTATCTACGAAATAAAAGAGTGTGTTTTCTTTATCGGCCACTTCATCTAAAGAAGTCAATTGCAACGCTTTTAAATAGCTTAAATTTCGTGTGACAGCCTGACCTTTGTGATAGAAATTTTCTGTTGAGGGATCACCAATGATCGAGCTCACCTGATGGCGAACCGTTTCAGGTATTGCCATCATCAAATCATATTGTTCTTCCAGACCATAGTGATAAACTCTTAAGCCTTTTTTTGTATACTCTTCCGCAAGCGCCCTGTCCTTATCAATATGCTGTTGCTCTTTGCTGTCTTCAACGATCACCACGATGATTTTATTAAACGAGGCATTCCCATTGTCTAAAGTTGAATTTCCATCATAAGAACACCCTCCATACGAAAATAAGCTACAAACTTGAAAAATACTCTCCAAACAGCCTCGTAAATGCTCAGGCCTATCAGCAATCGGTATGCTCAAAATATAATGATACTGCTTGTAATCATCAGAGTCAGAATTATATTGTTGAATTAATAATTCCTGTTCACGGAATAAGCTCTGGTAGACACTGAGCATTTCATCAAAATTGTCAGATACCCACATCTGCTTTTCAAACAATGGGAAAATATCATGATATAAACCAATAAGACGTTCAACTTTCTGTTGATTATTTTCTATTGATAGAATTTCACCATATTCATCCTTATAAGCGGATAAGCCAGAGATTTCTGAATCAAAGATTTGAAAAAGCTGTTGGAGTGAACGGGTATTGTAGGTCATCATATCTTTCATTAGTAAAACTTTGATTAAAATATCTTATTGAATTAATAGACTGCTTAATAAAAACAGGCTAAGGATAAAAAATTCAATGAAACATTTCAAGTTCTAAAAGATACTTTCATACTATTTTATGATTTTCAATTACTTAGAAAAAAAGATAATGATAAATTTTTAGGTGATCAAAACGATGGGCGTTCAGATTTAGTCTAGCTAAGGGCTTTTGATTCTCAATCCAACCTTCAAGATTCAAGATTCAAGATTCAA
>JADGEK010000096.1:13609-14857 GCA_016744395.1 Gammaproteobacteria bacterium
TTCAAGATTCAAGATTCAAGATTCAATCTAAACTTGGAAATTTTTAACTAAATCTTCCATTTCATGAGATAAAATAGACATGTTATCACTGGCTTCTTTCAATTCACCAATATTTTCCACAATTAAAGTACCCATATCTTTTATTGCGATGACATTTTTTTGAACTTCCTCAACAACTGTGCTTTGCTGACGTGTTGCTGATGCATTTTCCTGACTCATATCATTAATTGAATTCAGTTCAGCCACAATACTGGATAGTGAATTACCCGCATTATTAATTTGCTCGACATTAGCAACAACACCCTCTTGCCCCTTTGAAATTGCCTGAATTGCCTGGCTTGAACCCGATTGTAAATTAGAAATCATCTGCTCTATTTCGCTGATTGAATCTTGTGTTTTCTGTGCCAGAGTTCTGACTTCATCTGCAACAACGGCAAAGCCCCTTCCCTGCTCACCCGCTCTTGCCGCTTCAATTGCTGCATTCAGAGCCAATAAGTTAGTTTGTTCTGCTATACCTCTTATGACATCTAAAATACCACCGATACTATTACTGTCTTCGCCCAGTTGTTGAATAACCTGATTGGCATTATTGATGGTATCTTCTAATAATTGAGTTGAATGAACTGTACCATCAACAATACGCTTACCTTCAGAAGTAATGGTATTCGCTTGCTGAGATGTTTCAGCAGTACGGTTTGTATTTTCAGCAATATTTTGTGCAGATGCCGCCATCTCGGTCATGGCAGAACTGACATCTTCTGTTTCTATTCGTTGCTTATCAACACTCACAAACGTGCTCTCTCTAATAGCAACAAATTGTTGTGAATATTGCTTTAAATCTTGTGTAGTTGTGTGTAATTTTTGAATAATTTCTTGAAAAGTGGATAACATTTTATTCAAAATAGCACCCACTTCTGAAATTTCATCCTTGCCCGATTCATCAACCTTCAACGACAAATTGCCACTTTGACAAATTTCTTTTAAAGTCATGACAAAGCCTGACAATGGCATAGTAATGCTTTTTGAAACAAAAAAGGTAAAGCTAACAATCACAAAGGCTATCAGTAAAGAGGCCACTAAGTTCAGTAATTGAATGGCTTCAGTCTTCTTAATGATACCTGCTTCAATGCCAGCATGAATTTCCTTTAACACCGATTCTGCCTGATGAGAAGAATTTCGCATACTACCAATTATACCAAGGTTTGAGTTTAAGCCTCTTTTTTCAAATAAATGAGTTAAATTTAAAAA
>JADGEK010000014.1:0-8445 GCA_016744395.1 Gammaproteobacteria bacterium
TTGGCTTATGGATGCCGATCCTGAAAGTGACGATAATAAAAAAATTACTTTGACCTTGACAAATATGCACAAGGAATTAGAGCAACTTTGTAATGAACTGCCAGATGTTCATATTCTGGATCTTGTTGAACTCATCAGTAACGTTGGAAGGGAAGCAGCACACCCAGAAAAGTACTGGTATCTTTCCCGTGCCCCATTTTCCACTGTATTTAATGAACGTTTGAGTGAAACTATTCTGGCTTTAATGATGAGTATTGAGGAAAAAAATGCCAGAGTTATTGTCTCCGACCTTGATAATACCTTGTGGTCAGGTATTGTTGGAGATGAGGGCATTGAAGGTATTGTTCTTGATGGTGACTACCCTGCTAATGTTTTTCAGACAATTCAGTCTGTTTTACTGAGTTTTAAAAATAGGGGGATTTTACTGGCACTGTGCAGTAAAAATACTGAACAAACAGCACTGGATGTTTTTAGAAAGCATTCAGGGATGCAGCTGTCACTTGATGATTTAACCGCCTGGCGTATTAATTGGCAACCAAAGCCTGATAATTTAATCGAATTGTCAAATGAACTGGGTCTGCCATTATCCTCTTTTTGTGTACTGGATGATAATCCAGCGGAACGTGAAGAGATCCGAAGCTGTTTACCAGAAGTCTTTGTTCCAGAGTTGCCAGATGAAATTAGTGAATGGCCAGAAATAATTAAACGATTGCCTGAATTGGCCGATATGAGTACAGGTGACGAAGACAGAAATCGAGCACTGCAGTATAAAATTCGTGCCGATTTAAACAAACAAAAATTAAGTGATGATTCCAGGTCTCGTTTTTTAACCAATTTAGGTATGGTCTTGTCCCTTGAGCCATATAATGAACTGAATCAGCAGCGTGTTTTACAGTTAATTAATAAGACGAATCAATTTAATACGACAACACAGCGCTATAATCGCCTTGAATTTGAAAAATACCTTCAAATAGGGGAATGCTTTGCCATTCGATTGAAGGATCGTCTAAGTCATAATGAAATTATTGGTGTTTTGATGCTCACCTACGATAGAACAGATGACACTTTCTGCAAAATGACAATAGACAACTTCTTATTATCATGTCGAGTGCTTGGACGTGACATTGAAATTGGTGTGATGGCCTGGCTTTCTACTTATTCTAAACAACAGGATGTAAAAATGATTACGGGTGAAATTGTTCCTACTAATCGAAATCAACCAGTACAGTCTCTCTATTCTAAATTAGGCTTTGAACAGCAAAGTGACACCCTTTTTGAAATAGATTTGACTAGGGCAGAGATTCATATGCCTTCCTGGTTAACTCTTTTAAACAAGGCTGATAAATGAATATAAAGGACTCTCTCTGGCAACAATGTGGTGTTATCTCAATTGACCATATGGCCGTCACGACATCTGACTTTATACAGGTCTTGAATGATTATATGGGGATGCCTGGCTGTGAGCTTCTGAGAGGTCCAGGTACTAATAAAAGTCAAAACGTTGATTATGCTTTTGTTAGAACCGCACAAAATTTGGTGATTGAAATTCTGGGTGTAAAAGAGGATTCTCCTATCTCTGAACATGTTAAGAATGGAGGTGGTGCTTATCACTTGTGCTTTGTTGTCAAAGATCTGGATGCAGCAATACAAACGGCTAAAAAAAAGTCGGCACTTATTATTGTGGCACCACGTGAGGATGACGTCTTTGACGGTAGAAGAGTGTCTTTTATGATGCACCCGAAACATGGATTATTTGAATTCCTAGAAGCTTATCCAAACCTTGGATCTAAAAATAAGAGCTCTCAAATAGCCCCCAAAAGCAGACAAGTTATTTCAGATGAATTGACAACAGATAGCCATGAAATACAACTGATTATAAAGGCTTTTAATCATATATTTACAGATGTCGATGTCCAGTTTAATATAAAATCCGCACAACTGGGAGTAACTCCTGAATGGGATTCATTAAAGCAATTGCAGTTGGTTATGGAGGTGGAAAAATTAACTGGAACCAAATTCACCGTTGAAGAGCTGTCTTCTGCAGTTTGTTTTGATGATTTTGTTCAAATTGTAGAATCCTCAAAATCATCATTAAAATTAGGTTAAATCAATTTACAAATGAAGAAAAAAAACATTGCTGTAATTTTATCTGGTGGTACAGGTACTCGATTTGGAAGTGTGATCCCTAAGCAATTTATTATGCTGGGTGGAAAAAAAATTATTGAGTACACCATTGAACAATTTAATACGCATCATGCGATTGACGAAATTTGTTTGGTGATTAATCCTTCACATGAACACATCATAGATGAAATAATGTGTCATAATGAGTTTAAAAAAATAAAAAAAGTAATCTATGGCGGCAAAGAGCGTTCAGATTCCAGTCGTTCTGCTATTTTGGCTTATGCTAATGAAGATTATTGCCACCTTATTTTTCATGATGCCGTTAGACCCTTTATTTCGCATGAGACGATCAGCAATGTCATTGATGGGCTTTCTGAGTATAAGGCAATTGATGTCGCCATTCCAGCAACGGATACTATTATTCAAGTAGCTGAAAATAAGACAATTGAAAACATACCAGAAAGAAATTTTTTGCAACAGGGACAGACTCCTCAGGCATTTCATTTCAAAACCATTCAAGCTGCTTATAAAAAAGCTGAGGAAGAAGGTTTTACTCACCCATTTACCGATGATTGTGGCCTCATCCTTCA
This sequence comes from Gammaproteobacteria bacterium, assembly GCA_016744395.1. Lineage (GTDB taxonomy): Bacteria > Pseudomonadota > Gammaproteobacteria > GRL18 > GRL18 > GRL18. The sequence continues at coordinate 2,715 of JADGEK010000014.1, forward strand.
TTATTTACCTGATGAACCAGTCTATGTCGTTAATGGTGATGCTAAGAATATTAAAATAACTCGGCCAGAAGATTTGCTTCTCGCAGAAAAATTGTTGCAATTGCAGTCGCTTTCTTTTTTTACTCATACTAAAAATCTATCCCATTTATTAAAAGCCAAAGTGATTGTTATTTTTGGAGGCAATTCAGGAATTGGCCAAAAGATGGTTGAGCTTTGCATGCAAAATCATGCCCAGGTATTTTCGTTCAGTAAGTCTGAAGGAACTAATATTAATGATCAGGGGGCGGTTTCAAAAGCACTTGAGTCTGTTTATGAAAAGCACAAAAAAATTGATTTTGTTGTGAATACGGTAGGGGTTTTAAGTAGAGAAACATTATCATCAATGGATGAGGAAACCATTGATGAAATACTAAGTACGAATTTGAAAGGTGCTATTACCATTACTCAAAAAAGTTTCCCTTATTTACAGAAAAGTCAGGGACATTTGTTGTTGTTCACTTCCAGTTCTTATACCAGAGGGCGTTCAGGTTATAGTCTCTATTCAGCGACCAAGGCTGCTATTGTTAATTTTATGCAGGCAATTGCTCAGGAGTGGGCGGTACATCATATTAAAATAAATGCTATCAATCCTTCTAGAACAGATACACCAATGCGTACTAAAAACTTTGGCTTTGAGCCCAAAAATACACTTTTGGATGCGGGTAATGTGGCATCAATTGCATTGAGTATTTTGTTTGAGGAATTTTCCGGGCAAGTTATCGATATAAAAAAGACAGATTAATGGATCGGTTTTATAAAAAAAAGATATTGTTAGCTCCTTTTTCTCCAATGAGTAAAGCCTTTAAAGTTTTTTTAGTGCAAGAGCAGAAGGTAAACTTTATTGGTTTTATTGATAAAAACGCTCAGGGTAATGACATCTATCAATATGGTGAGGTTTCCTCATTGGAATATGATGCGATTCTTGTACTTAGCCCTAATCATGCAAAAAGTATAATGAGTACATTAATAAAAGAGGGGAGCCCAAGAGCCTCTTGTTTTGAAGTTCACATTCATTCAAATGAGTATGGAATTGCGGAACAAAGTCATTTTAGACAACTTATTCTTCCTTTGCTCAATCAATCAGTTCAACAATTATTCTATTCATTTATACAGCTCCTCTATTTTTTGACACCAATCAAAAGAAAAAAAATCCTGTTTATCAGTAAAGATTTTATTGGTGCAAATAATAAATTTCTTTATCTTCACTGTTGGAGAAATAAGTTTAATACGATGATGTTATCGGATAATAAAACTCAGGTAAATGAACTTAAAGATAATGGTTTGCCTGTGGCTGGTTTTGAGTCTCTGGCAACATATTATCATCTGGCAACAGCAAAAGTAATTATTTTTGATCAGGGGAATTATACTTATCTGCCAAAATTAAGTCGCGAACAAAAAACTGTGCAACTATGGCATGGTGTTGGATTAAAAAAAATGAGCAAATTGGATAATATTACTTACGACTATTTTGTTTCAACTTCAGACTGGACCAATGAGAGTAATTTTAAACATATTTTTTCTGCTAGACACTTTGTTAATTGTGGTTATCCTAGAAATGATATCTTATTTGAAAAAGTGGAGGTACTTACAAAGGATAATTTAGATCTTCTTTTCACTGATAGTGACATTTTTCATTTTGTGAAGAAAAAACAAAAAAACAGTACTATTTTATTGTATATGCCCACGCATCGAGAAAAATCAGTAAAACTCCCATTGAACTTTAAAAAACTCAATCAACAATTAATTGAACTCAATGCTTATTTGATTGTAAAACTGCATCCATTTGTTTTGCAGTTTTATAAAGAACTCGAGGCAGATCAATATAGCCAGATAAAGGTCTATGATCCTCAAGCCGATATTTATCCTGTATTGAATTACTGTGATGTACTTATTAGTGATTACTCTTCAATTGTTTATGATTTTTTATTATTGGAGCGCCCCATTATCTTTTTTAACTATGATAATGATGTGTATATAGAAAACTATGGTGACTTTCTTTTTGATTATGATGAATACAGCCCAGGGATTAAAGTTGAAAATCAAGAACAACTTATTAATGCAGTTAAAACAATAGGCAATGAAACTTATGTTCTACAGCGAAACACCATAAAAAAGCTATTTTATGATCAATGTGATCAGAATGCCTCAGCACGAATAATGGATTTATTTAATGATTGAATAAGACAAATAGCCTACAAATCCAGAGAAATCAGTCGTTCACCGTTTATATTATATTTTTGAACAAGGGTAGGGGCTATTTTCTCAAAGCGACCAAAGAGACTAAATAATACTTTATAATCAGATTCAATCAATTGCTCAATACCTTTAATTGGTTTACCTGATATTTTTTTTCCATGCTTGGATGAATCCACATCAATGACACAGATTATATTTTCTGGAATGATATTGATGATCAGCTCAGCACCAGTTCCAGCACCATAGATTATCAACTCAGAATGTTCTTGTGCTAATTTTTTTAAAAATACATGCAATCCATTTAAATATTTTGAGAAGTTCATACTATTTGAATGTGTCACATCGCTATTGTCATGCAGATGAAAGTCACTTAATAGAAAGGGTAGATTTATGAATGTGTCTGTTTCTTTTATCCGAGTTATATTTTTTTTATATTGAATATTATTATTATTTTCAGCTAATTTCTGGTCAATAAACTCAATGATTTCACTTTCTTTATTGCCCCAATGCTCATGTATTTCTTTAATACTTCGTCTTGCTCGAAGACCAATTGATACAGCATTTGAGAGCTCAATTTTTTCTGGATGGTGGTAGTTAAATAATAGGCCGTTATGGCCATTTTGGATGTATTCATTCATTGTTGGGAAGTCGGGTGAAACCACACACTTTCCTAATGACATTGCTTCTAAAAAAGTTTGTCCAATGCCTTCGTATAAGCGTGGAGCAATAAAAACACTGCATTCATTCATTTTCTTTAATAAGTCATCTTTAGACTCAAACCAACTGGAAAAAGTGAGCTTATAATCTATAACATCTTTTTCAGAAGGCTTCTCAAACCAGGTATCTTTTCCCATTTCTGCTTCAATACGATGCAAATGGATTGAGTTGACCTGTTCTTTTTTTATGAGTTTTTTTATCAGAGGCCAGTTTATTTCAGAACTACGTTGCCAGAAAAATAGATTTTGTTTATCGCTATCAGCAGGGGAGCTTTCTATTGGGGGGATTTTAGGTGCATACTGGGCATATAAATTGTTTTTTATGCCTAAAAAATTCAACTTATCATACAAAGTTTTTGAGAAGTTTATAAATTTATAGGGGTAATATTGACTCCACTTTGAATAACTGATGTTGAGATCATTATCAAACATCGGGATTAATATGATATTTTTACAGTCCAACCTGCTAAGCTCTATGGGAGCAGGCATAATTTGAAATGAGACAATGGCATGATAGTCTGTTTTATTTAAATTGAAACTTTGCATATCAAGCTTGCATTTGAAAGGGAGAGTCCAGAAAAAATCAATTTCATAGTGTTTTTGCAAGTTTTCAATAAAAAATTGTGTTGATAATGTTTTTTGGTGAAAGCTGTGTCCGATATAGGCAATTCTTTTCATAAACTCTCTTTAAGTTAAGTCAGGTTTATTTCATCTCAATATAATAGCACTGAAACAGTCTATTTGCCTTAATCATATCAAAGAGATAAGATTCTAAATAATTTATTAACTGTTATTTAAAAACTCCCTTTATTAGAGTTAAACATGATTACAAAGAAAGCACTGATAATTGGTATTTCAGGTCAAGATGGTTCTTATCTTGCTAAGTTATTATTAGACAAGGGATACGATGTCATTGGCACATCACGAGATGCATCATCTTCATCTTTTTCTAATTTAAATACCTTGGGAATTCGAGAGCAAGTCAGGCTTGAATCCATGTCTTTAAATGAATTTCGAAGTGTTCTACAGGTATTAAGTCATATCAAACCAGATGAAATCTATAACCTTGCGGGTCAAAGTTCTGTTGGCTTGTCGTTTGAACAACCCGTTGAAACCTTTGACAGTATTAGTATTGCTGTTTTGAATTTATTGGAAGTGATTCGATTCCTTGAGTTACCTACACGTCTGTATAATGCGTGCTCTAGTGAGTGTTTTGGAAATACTGAGGGTGAGCCAGCAACTGAAACAACCCTCTTTAAACCAAGAAGTCCTTATGCCGTTGCCAAAGCAGCCGCTTTTTGGCAAGTGGATAATTATCGTGAAGCCTATGGTCTTTTTGCCTGTTCTGGTTTGCTCTTTAATCATGAATCACCATTAAGACCTGAGCGCTTTGTGACCAAAAAAATTGTTAGCACGGCCTGTCGTATTGCAAAAGGAAGTAATGAAAAACTTATTTTGGGTAATATCTCTATCCAACGTGATTGGGGCTGGGCACCAGAATATGTGGATGCTATGTGGCGAATGTTGCAGCAAAGTAAAGCAGAAGATTTTGTTGTAGCAACAGGTCAAACTTATTCATTAGAAGACTTTATAAAAGCAGTTTTTTCACAATTAGACCTGGACTACCGTGAGCATATTGAATCTGATGTCAGTTTTTATCGTCCTTCAGATATTGAAGTCTCTCTTGCCAATCCAGATAAAGCCAACCGCCTTTTAAACTGGAAAGCTTTCAACTCAATGTCTGAGGTAGCAAGGAGGTTAGTTGAGTCAGAACGAATTAAGTAGTGGGTAAAATTGCTGCTACTATTTAGAAAATAAATTAAATTCGATGATTATTTTAGCAGGAATGGATAACTCGTTTTTTAAATAGTCTCTTACCTGCTTTTCTCTGCCTAATGCACAAATTAGAATACAGTCAAAAGTAATACTGGATAGTGTTTGGGGTGACAATACTTTTGGATTATCTAACTCTTCATAATTCTTATCGACAATGTGTATGATTTTATTGCCTAAAACAGTTTGTATCTGCTGACTAATATGCCCAGCACCATAAAGGGCAATATTGTTATATTTTTGGTTTATTTCTTCCAGTTGTATTAACATTCGGTTATACATTTTTGAAAAAAATAAATTACTATTGAATGTTGGCGATTCTTTACTTCCCATAAAAAGAGCTTCAAAGGATGTGTGTTGGTAGAGATCCTCGATACGGGGTATTTTTTTCGAAATAATATCTAATACTTCGAGATGTGCCTTTGTATGGTTTTCTTGTGAGCAACCATCGATTAAGAAGTTAATAATGTACTTATCTATTATTTGAAAGTTATCATCACTTAAACTGAGCTTCATAAAGAAATCAACATCCGCTGAATATTGATAGTGGATGTTAAAATTGTGCTTCTTCATTAGCTCTGTTTTGACAAACATTGCCTGATGACTACAAAGCATTTTTTTCCATATGTGGCTTAAATCTAACGCTTTTTCCTGATACTGGAGTTGTTGTGTTCCGTCGACACTGTTTGTGCCGCCACAGATTAATATGCTGCTTTCTTTTAGTTGTTCAAATACATCAGAAACAGTATCGTTTGCTGTATATTGATCGCCCGCATTAAGAAAATTGATCCACTCTCCTTTTGCAATAGATATTGCCTTATTCATTGCATCATAAATCCCCTTATCAGGTTCACTTATCCAATAATCAATTGATTGTTCATATTGGTTAATGATTTTTATGGTGTTGTCGCTGCTGGCACCATCAATAATTATGTATTCAATGAATT
>JADGEK010000014.1:8545-66209 GCA_016744395.1 Gammaproteobacteria bacterium
TGAATACAGGCAAGGGGATTTAAAATGGCTATCGATAGTTTGACACCAGCAGACATAAGTGCACTGACCACTGCACAGATTGTTGCCCTGAGTACCGCAGATTTTGCGGGTATGTCAACGGATCAAATTGATGCTTTAAGTGCAACCCAATTTCGTGCAATTGAAACCAGAGATTTAGTCGTTTTAAGTTCATCTCAGCTTGAAGCAGTATCGACGTATAACATAGCCTCTCTTCAGTCTGATCAACTGAGATCTTTAACCGATGGTCAAATTTCAGCCTTATCCAGCGACCAACTGAATGCTCTTTCAACCACAAGTATTATGGCGTTGCAGAACCGCCAGGTTCGTGCAATAGAAACGGATGATTTAGCATCCTTCTCAGGTTTTCAAGTGGCAGCCTTTACATCATCCCAAACCGCAAGTTTGACGGGAGGGCAAATAGGTGCACTGACCAGTAACCAATTCCAGGCCTTTGAAACGGATGATATTGTTGCTTTGTCAACGGGTCAGGTTCGGTTTTTATCTGCAAGCAATATTGCTGCACTGACAACGAGTCAAATGGCTGCAATGGAAACCGCTGATTTGCGTACATTAAACTCAGATCAAACTGCAGCATTGAGTGTTGAAAGTATCGGAGCGTTGACGGGGTCTCAGGCCGCGGCTTTAACTGGTGCACAAATGCAGCAGTTGACCAGTACGCAATTTAATGCAATGACGACGGACAACATGGCTGCCTTGAGCACAGGGCAGTTGAGATTTATTGAGACAGACGACATTGCCAGTTTATCCACCAAACAAATTGCTGCTTTAACTTCAACACAAATTGCAGGCCTGAAAGGCACACAAATCGCAGCATTGACATCAGAACAAGTCCGCTCTTTCTCTACGGGTGACATTGTCAGTTTGAATGCAGGGCAAACTGCTTCATTGACTACTGATAATATTGCAGCCTTGAGCACCGCTCAAATGGTGGCCATGGAGATTGAAGACCTAAGGGCACTGACATCTGATCAGACCGTGGCACTAACAACACAGAATGTGAATTCGCTGACCAGCGATCAGGCTGCTGCACTGACGGGTGCACAAATACAGCAGTTATCCAGTGATCAATTAAATGCTTTATCAACGGATAATGTTGCAGCTCTGACAACGGGTCAATTGAGGTTTATTGGGACTGATGATTTTGCTAGTTTGTCGACTCAACAAGTTGCTGCATTGACGTCTGCACAAGTTGCTGGCCTTACTGGCACACAGGTTGGTGCCTTTACCTCAAATCAAATTCAGGCTCTTTCAACCAATGATATTGTCAGCCTTAACACGGGACATCTTAGCTTTCTCAGCACAGACAATATTGCTGCTCTGACAACTGATCAGATGACGGCCATGGAAACGGGTGATCTGCGTTCTTTGAATTCTGATCAGACTCAGGCACTTACAACTGAGAATGTTAATGCGCTTTCAAGTGATCAAGCCGCCGCTTTGACAGGTGCTCAAATGCAGCAGTTGACCAGTGATCAACTGAATGCGTTATCAACTGATAACATGGCTGCTCTGACAACGGGGCAATTGAGATTTATTGAAACAGATGATATTGCCAGTCTGACAACTGGAAACCTTGCTGCTTTGACCTCCGTTCAGATCGCGGGCCTTCGCGGAACTCAGGTGGGTGCATTCACCTCTGATCAATTACAAGCATTATCGACAGATGATATTGTCAGTCTTAATACGGGCCATTTCAGCTCCTTATCAACTGATAGTATTGCTGCACTGACGTCTGATCAAATGAATGCCATGGAAACGGCTGACTTGCGTTCTTTGACTTCGGATCAGATTGTTGCTGTTACTACAGAAAATATTAACTCGCTTTCTACTTCGCAGGCAGTTGCTTTGACTGGTGTGCAAATGCAGCAGCTATCAACTGATCAGTTGAATGCACTTTCAACTGACAATATGGCTGCCTTGACCACAGGACAACTAAGATTCATCCAGTCGGATGACATTTCCAGTTTATCAACTGATAATATTGCCGCTTTAACTTCTATCCAGGTTTCAGGACTGACGGGATCTCAAGTAGGGGCGTTGACTTCTGATCAAGTGCAGGCTTTATCGACAGATGATGTAGTCAGCCTTAATACAGGGCATTTCAGCTTTTTGACAACGGATAATGTTGCAGCTCTGACATCCGATCAAATGAATGCAATGGAAACAACTGATTTGCGTTCTTTGAATTCGGATCAAATTGCAGCGGTTAGTACAGAAAATATCAGTGCTCTTTCCAGTGCACAAGCGGTTGCTCTGACAGGTGCTCAAATGCAGCAGTTGACCAGTGATCAACTTAATGCATTATCGACAGACAATATGGCGGCCCTGACAACGGGTCAGTTAAGATTTATTGGAACAGATGACATTGCGAGTTTGTCAACAGACAATATTGCGGCACTGACTTCAACACAAGTCGCAGGCTTGACAGGTACACAGGCAGGAGCTTTAACCTCTGATCAACTTCAGTCATTTTCAACTGATGATATTGTCAGTTTAAATACAGGCCATTTCAGCTTCTTGACCACTGATAATATTGCAGCACTGACAACGGATCAAATGGTTGCGATGGAAGTTGTTGATTTGCGTTCTTTAAGCTCGGATCAAACCGCAGCACTAACAACTGATAATATCAATGCACTTTCCAGTGATCAGGCCGTATCATTAACGGGCTCTCAGATGCAGCAGCTCACCAGTGATCAACTGAATGCATTGTCAACCGATAATATGTCGGCACTGACGACAGGCCAGATTAGGTTTATTGAAACCGATAATATTTCCAGTTTGTCAACGGATAGCATTGCCGCTCTAACGTCATTACAAACTGCAGGCTTGAGAGGAAATCAGGTAGCAGCTCTGACGTCTGATCAAATTCAGGCCTTTGCAACGCAGGATATTGTCGCATTGACGACAGGACAAATACGTTTTGTCTCAACTGATAGCATTGCAGGATTGACTACTGATCAGATGGTTGCAATGGAAATTGAAGATTTGCGTACTCTGAATACAGATCAGACGACAGCTCTGAGTACGGACAGTGTAGGTGCTTTAACTTCTGATCAAAGCCAATCTCTGACCAGTGATCAGTTTACGACTCTGAATACGGATCAGTTGAATGCTTTATCAACGGATAACTTTGCTCTTATTAGTAATGCAAGAATACAAACAATAGACACGGGTAAATTCTCAAGTCTATCCACTGAGCATATTTCTAATTTAACTTCTGATCAGACCGTCAGCTTAACGACGGATCAAATTGGTTCTTTAAGTACAGACCAAACAGTCTCATTAACCACTGATAATGTGGTTGCTTTAACAACCGATCAAATGCAGTCTGTATCGACTGATAATATTGCGGCATTAACTTCAGATCAAATGGTGGCAATGGAAACCAATGACCTGAGAGTCTTGAGTACCGATCAGCTCAGTGCAATAACAACTAATAACATCTCTGTTCTGTCCTCTGATCAAACTCGTGGTATGAGTGTTGTTCAGATTCAGGCATTAAATACTGATCAGTTCAATGCTTTATCCACAGATAATTTGGTTGCCTTCACAGGTGATCAATACAGAACAATCCCTACCGATAGTATTGCTGCATTATCAACGGATAGTATTGCAGCATTAACGGATGAACAGGCATTTGCCTTAACCAGTGCTCAACTTAATGCATTAACAACGGCCCAGGTCGGTGCACTGACTTCCGACTCCGTTCAGGCTTTTGCAGCAATTCAGTTTAGTACACTGTCCAGTGGTCAACTTAATGCTTTGACAACAGATAATATGGCTTTGCTTTCGGGTGAACAAATTCAGCGTATTGATGATAGTGTGATGGCCAATATCACCACTGATAATATTGCAGCTTTGACTTCAGACCAAACAGCTAATTTAACTGGTGATCAATTAAGTGCAATGACTTCTAATCAGGTCAGAGCATTTGCTTCAGATGATATTGTTGCTCTAAGTCTGATACAGATGCGTTCTATGACGACGGACAATTTAGCTGCATTAACATCCGATCAGATGGCTGCAATGGAAACTCAAGACTTGCGAGTCCTGAATACAGATCAGCTGGGTGCATTGACAACAAGCAATATAGAGGCCTTAACTTCTGACCAAATTCAGGGGATGAGTTCTACTCAGCTTGCTTCCCTGGATACTGATCAGGTTAGGGCGATTACCAGTGATAATATTGCTGCCCTATCAGAGTCTCAAGTAGGTGCTATGACTACAGATCAAGTCTCATCGCTGGCATCTGGTCAGGTGCAGGCTTTGGAGACTGATGATCTTCGTAATCTGGACTCAGCTCAATTTAGTGCTTTAACTCCAGATAATATTGGTGCCTTGACTACCGATCAGGCCCAGGCAATGACCACAGCTCAGATTGTGTCAATGTCTAGCGATCAATTGAACAGCCTGTCTACAGATAATATGGCTGTATTAACCAGTGAACAGATACAAGCCATTGAAGTGACTGATTTGGCCAATCTTTCAGATGTCAGAATTGAAGCCATGGGATCTGACCAAATTGCCAGTTTGACCACAGCACAGTTCCAGACTTTGAATTCTGATCAAATACGTTCCTTGTCAACGGATGAAATTGCAGCCTTGTCATCTGAACAACTTGCAGTCTTAACGACTGATACAATTCAGGGCTTGTTTAAAACTCAGGTTGCAGCGTTAGGTACTGATGAGATCAGCTCTTTGAGTACCGATCAAACCAGTGCATTAACTCTTGACCATATTAATAGTCTCTCATCAGACCAAACTGTGGCACTGACGACGGCACAAATAGAAGCTTTATCAAGCGATCAAATCAATGTGATCTCTACGGATAACCTCCAGGTTTTGACGTCAGGCCAGATTCAGGCCATTGAGACAGATGACATTGCTGGGATGACCACTGATAATGTGACAGCATTGACCTCTGATCAGACATCAAGCTTGACGACTGAACAACTCAGCTCTTTAAATTCAGATCAGATGCTTACTTTTGCGACGGATGAAATTGCAGCCCTTACAACCGATCAGATGGCTGGTATTACGACTGATAATGTAAGTACTTTGACCAGTGATCAGGTTCAAGCGATTGAAACTGAAGATCTTGCAGCTTTAAATACTGATCAAATCGGGGCCATGACGACTGATAATATTAATGTTTTATCTTCGGATCAGGCAACTGCTTTGACAGGGGCACAAATTGGTTCACTTTCAAGTGATCAACTTAATGCGATAACAACTGATAATCTATCTGCTTTAACATCTGATCAGATTCAGGCTATTGAGACAGATGATCTGGCTGCTTTGACTACAGATAATACGACGGCATTGAACTCTGATCAAACGGCTAGTTTGACCAATTCTCAATTAGGTGCCTTAACCTCTGATCAAGTGCAAACCTTTGCCACTGATGAGATTGCTTCATTAACCACTGATCAGATGCCTGCAATGACGACTGATAACTTAAATGCATTAAGTAGTGATCAGTTTAGAGCAATTGAAACTGAAGATCTGCAGGCAATGAGTACTGATCAAATTACGTCACTGAGTACAGATAACGTCTCCTCTTTGACATCCGATCAAAGTACCTCGCTAAGCGGTAGCCAAATTGCTTCTTTATCCAGTGATCAATTAAATTCCATGACCACAGATAATATGTCTGTCTTAACTTCAGACCAAATTCAGGCCATTGAAGTGGCTGATCTCTCTGCTTTATCAACGGACAACACGACGGCACTGACTTCTGATCAAACTTCTAGTTTGACCACCGATCAAGTTGGAGCTTTAACAACTGATCAGATTCAAACTTTTGCAACGGATGAAATAGTCGCCTTAAGCACAGAGCAAATGTCAGTGATGACAACCGACAATCTTAATGCATTGAACACTGATCAGTTCCAGGCCATTGAAACAGATGATCTGCGAGCATTGGATACGGATCAAATTGGCTCATTGAGCACCGATAACATTGCAACTTTGACTTCGGATCAAAGTGTTGCCCTAACGGGGGGGCAAATAGCAGCACTCTCCAGTGATCAGCTCAATTCAATCACCACAGATAATATTGAGAAATTAACCACGGATCAGATTCAGTCTATTGAAGTAAGTGATTTAGCGGCACTTTCCACTGATAGCACCGCAGCACTGACTTCAGATCAAACCGCAAGTTTGACAACCGATCAGGTGGGTGCGTTAACTTCTGATCAAGTTCAAACATTCTCTACTGATGACATTGTTGCACTGAGTACTAACCAGATCCCCGCCATGACAACTGATAACATCGGTGCCATGACCAGTGACCAGGTTCAGGCCATTGAAGTGGTTGACTTACAAGCTTTGAATACTGATCAAATTGCAGCCATAAGTACCGATGGTATTGCTTCACTGGGTTCAGATCAGGCGGTTGCTTTGAGCGGGGCGCAAATTGCGTCACTCTCTAGTGATCAGTTAAATGCTCTTTCAACGGACAATGTATCTGAATTAACTTCTGATCAAATTCAGGCAATTGAAACAGATGACCTGGCAGCACTATCAACCGACAGCACAACTGCTCTGAACTCTGATCAAATTAGCAATTTAACGAATTCACAGTTGGGTTCATTAACTTCTGATCAAATTCAGACGTTTGCTACCGATGAAATTGCGGCTTTGACTACAGGTCAAATGTCAGGATTGACAACCGATAACTTGAATGCTCTAACCAGTGATCAGGTTCAGGCCATTGAAACTGATGACTTACAAGCTCTGAGTACGGATCAAACCAGTTCATTAAATACGGATGGTATTGCTGCACTGACTTCGGATCAAACCGTTTCACTGAGTACGGCTCAAATAACCTCTCTTTCTAGTGATCAACTCAATGCTTTGTCAACAGATAATGTCTCTGAACTGACAACGGCTCAGATACAAGCTATTGAAACCGATGATATGGCGTCACTATCGACAGATAGTATTACTGCTTTGGATTCTGACCAAATTGCAAGCTTAACTAACGCACAGTTAGCAGCCTTGAATTCTGACCAGATTCAAACATTTGCTACTGATGAAATAGCGGCTCTGACCACTAGCCAAATGGCAGGTTTGACCACTGACAACCTCAATGCTTTCAGCAGTGATCAGGTTCAGGCGATTGAAACCGAAGATTTACAAGCCTTGACCACAGATCAGACCAGCTCTATTAATACGGATGGCATTGCCGCTTTGACATCTGAACAAACGGTTTCACTCAGTGCTGGACAGGTCGGCTCGCTCTCCAGTGATCAACTTAATGCTTTATCAACTGATAATGTATCTGAGTTGACTGGAAATCAAATACAAGCTATTGGAACGGATACAATGGCGGCTCTGTCAACGGATAGTATTACAGCTCTATCAGCATCACAAATAGCGACTTTGACAGAATCTCAGGTAGGAGCTTTAACCTCTGACCAGATTCAGACTTTTGCAACGGACGAAATTGCGGCAATGGGTACTGCTCAAATAGCTGCAATGACGACGGATAATCTCAATGCCCTAAATAGTGATCAAATTCAGTCTATTGAGACAACTGACCTGCAGGCGTTAAGTAATAGCCAGATCAGTTCTTTAAGTACTGATGCTATCTCATCATTATCAGCGAATCAGGCAACTGCTTTAACAAATGATCAGATTAAATCTCTGACCAGTGATCAGTTTAATGCCATGGGTACGGATAATGTTTCCTCACTAACAACTGCACAAATTCAAGCAATTGAAGTGGGGGATTTTTCAGACTTATCAACTGATAATATTGCTGCATTGACGACTGATCAAACAGCCAGCCTACTCAGTACACAACTTGCGGCATTAGATACTGATCAGATTCAGGCCTTTGGTACAGAAGATGTTGTTGCCTTAACCACCACACAAATGCATCATTTGAGTAGTGATAATGTGGCTGCTATGACAACTGACCAAATACAGGCTATGGAAACACAGGATCTTCGTGAATTAAATGTCAGTCAACTGCAGGCGATAGAAACAGATGACTTGCAGGCAATGACTGCGGGTCAGATTTCAGCAATGACCTATACGCAGGTGGCTTCACTGTCCTCTGATCAAATCCAGTCAGGTATTGGAACTAGTCAGATTGATGAGTTGACTGAGAATCAAATTGAATCAATGACAACTAGTCAGGTTCAGGCTTTGACCACTGATCAAATTGTTGCAATGACGAGTGACCAGGAGTTTGCAATGACTTATGCTCAAATAAATGCAATGACAACTGATCAAACGGGTGCATTTGAAGATCGCACTGTTTAACATGAATGAGTGGTAATTTCAGGTTAGGTATTATCTAACCTGAAAATGTCTCAATATGTCCCACCATACGCTCTTTTCCTATTGAATTTATGTGCTATAGTTTAGATTGAAACTTTAACGTGAATATCATAAATTCAAAAGAAGGAATTGATATTGTCAATTGAAACTGATTTTACTCTAGCCATTCAAAAAGCATGGCAGGGAACTCTGGAACATACTCAATTACTTTCCTGTGCTGGGGAACTAGAAGCAAAGGGGCAAATTTCTCTCTCAATAGTACTTTATCAAACCTGGTTAAAACGAAATCAGACTGCTTTTAACCATGTTGCCTGGTTTAACCTTGGAGCCAGCCTTTTTAAAGTCAACGATCTGGATGGTACCAAAGAGGCCTATCTTCAGGCAATCCAACTGGATCCTGAATTTATTCAACCTCGATTTAATCTTGGAATGACTTATGAACGTCTTGGGATGATAGACGATGCCATTCGGGAATGGCGCTGGATTGATGATAATATATTTCCTAATCAACTAGAAAAACGTTCAATGTTATTATTGGCATTGAATAATTTGGGGCGTCTTCTGGAAACTTATGATAAACGTTACCATAGTGCTTTAGGCTATATGACCAAAAGCCTGATGCTTGAACCTAATCAACCAGATGTGCTTCATCATTGGGTGTTTCTGCGTGCAAAACACTGCGTTTGGCCAGTCTATGAAGCCTTTTCTGATGTCAATATCGAGCTCCTGCGTCAATCAACCTCAGCACTTGCAATGATTAGTTTGTCAGATGATCCGCAAATGCAGCTTACTGCTGCCTATCATTATGTCGAGAATAAGGTGCTTAACAATGTGCCTGCTTTGGCCCAACCCAGTGCTTACGGCCATAAAAAAATTCGTATCGGTTATTGTTCATCGGATTTTTGTTTACATCCGGTGGCGATGCTAACCGTTGAACTGTTTGAACTGCATAACCGGGATGATTTTGAAATTTATGGCTACTGCTGGACAAATCAAGGAGACTCTGCTCTTCGTCAGCGTGTTATAAAAGGAATGGATCACTTTGAAACGATTCTTCATTTAAGTGATGAAGCCACAGCCAGCTTAATTCGCGAACATGAAATTGACGTTCTTATTGATTTACATGGACAAACATTAGGGGCACGTCCTAATATGTTGGCTTATCGACCAGCACCCATTCAAATTACCTATCTTGGGCTGCCTGCAACAACAGGCTTGCCTTCAATTGACTATGTTATTGCCGATGAGTTTTTAGTCCCAGAAGAATACGCTCAATTTTATTCAGAAAAAATGATTTATATGCCAGATGTATATCAAGTCAGTGACCGACAACGAAAGCACGGCCCGATTCCAGTTCGAGAACAGTGTCAGTTGCCTCAGGATGCTTTTGTTTTTTGTTCGTTTAATAATAATTATAAGTATACACCTGAAGTCTTTGCAAGCTGGATGAACATATTAAAAAGGGTGCCGGGTAGTGTGCTTTGGCTTTTAGCAGATAATCCCTGGTCAGAAATTAACTTAAAAAATACTGTTAAGCAGAGTGGAATAGATCCACAACGTATCATCTTTGCTCCCAGAGTTTCCCCAGAAGATTATTTGGCCCGTTTTGCAACGGCCGATCTCTTTCTGGATACTTTTCCATTTAATGCTGGAACCACTGCTAATGATGTTTTATGGATGGGCTTGCCTATTTTAACAATGACTGGCAAGTCATTTGCTTCACGTATGGCGGGAGCCTTGTTAACCTCTGCAGATTTGCCAGAATTGATTACCTATAATTTACAGGACTATGAAAATATGGCTGTAACACTGGCACAAGATTCAAGTCGCTATCAATTGCTGAGAAAAAAGGTGCAAGAGGTTCGTTTGAATGGTGTTCTCTTCGATACACCTCGATTTGTTAAAAACCTCGAAGAGCGTTTATCAACTTTGGTTGCAGATCTCAGCAGATAACATTATGATTCTGATAATTAGGAGATTATAAGAGTATGATTGAACTGAGTATTATTGTTCCAACTCATGCAAGACCACGAGAATTAATTCGCTGTTTAGAATCCATTAAAAGCTGTCAGTTGCGTAGCTATGAGATTTTGTTAATCTCCGATGTAAATGATCAGGACACATCCAATATTGCTAATCAATATCTGAGGGATGTCGATACTTATATTATTCGTGGTGGGGAACCTGGACCCGCAGAAAGTCGAAACCTTGGGCTAAAAATTGCCGCAGGGCATCACATTTTGATTTTTGATGATGATGACGCACTACCAGGTCCTGGCTATCAGGACTTTGTGGATGCGGCGATGTCCTCACCCAATGAAGTTTGTTATGGTAATGTTAATTTTTTAAAAGAAGATCGCGAAAAAGAGATTGTTTTCCCTGATCCACCAGTCTCTCATTCAGTGATTTCAAATGAGTTTATGCAGGTTTATGTAAAGAACTTTATTTACACCCAAGCTTGTATTTTTCCATCTGAAGCTGTTCGGAATATTCAACAGGATACTCATATGCGCTCATTTGAAGATTGGGAATTCCTGTTAGCAGTTGCATCACAGGCAAGTTTTAAGCCCATTAATCTTCTAGGAGCAACTATATACAAAGACTATGTAAATACGGGTAATCGACGTAGCACAACGGATGCTGCTAAAGACTTTGAGCTGGTGCTTGATTATCTTTATGTTTACAGGCGCTGGCCAGCCCCAAATGAACAGCTGAAGGTCATGCGTTCTGAAATGATGGAGTCACAGGGATTATCTATTGCAAAACAATTTTTGTAATGCATAGGCTAGGTAAAAATTTTTCGAAGAGAATATAAATGCTAATTGATTATAAAAGATGCACTGAAATATTAAGTTGTCTTTATGGCAGAAAGCCTGCCAAGGTTTATCATATTGGAGCACACATTGGAGAAGAAGCACAAGCTTATCATGAGAATGGTGTGACAGAGGTTTGTTGGTTCGAAGCCAACCCTCAAATCATTCCTCAATTGCAGGCTGCTATCAATACGGTTGATATGAAGCAGACAATTGTGCCCTATGCTTTATGGAATAAAAATGAGAAAGTGAAATTAAATATCTCCAGTAATTTACAGTCTTCCTCGGTCTTTGAGTTTGATAAGCACCAGAGTTACTACCCAGATATTGTTTATACTGATTCATTAGAAGTCGATGCCTTCAGACTGGATTCTTTTATTGATTTATGGGACAGTCCGCTGCCATTTTCTGACTTTGATTTTGTTAATTTAGATACTCAGGGTGCAGAATTAGCAATCATAGAAGGTATGGGCAAGTACATTAATATTGCTAGCTTAATGGGTGTTTATGTTGAGGTGAACAAAGAGCATTTATATAAAGATATCCCATTGATTGATGAGTTGGACAAATACCTCGGAGAAAATGGCTTTGTTCGTTTACAAACAGTCTGGACCAATGCGGGTTGGGGGGATGCTCTCTATGTGCGAAAAATTGAAGTTTAACATTAGATTATTCCAGGGTTTTATATGAAAGCCGTTATTCTAGCAGGTGGGTATGGGACGAGGATAAGTGAAGAAACACACTTAAGACCCAAACCAATGGTCGAAATTGGTGGCCGTCCTGTCCTTTGGCACATAATGAAAACCTATTCACATTATGGAATAAACGAATTTATTATTTGCCTGGGTTATAAGGGATATGTCATAAAAGAATATTTTGCTAATTATTTTTTACACATGTCTGATGTTACTATTGATTTTAATGATAATAGTATGGAGGTACATAATAATAAAGCGGAACCATGGAAAGTGACATTAGTGGACACGGGGCAGTCTACTATGACTGGTGGACGATTAAAAAGAGTCAAAGACTATGTTGGTGATGATGACTTTTGTTTTACCTATGGTGATGGCGTTTCAGATGTCAATATACAATCACTTATTGAATTTCATCAGTCTAATAAAAGACTAGTCACATTAACGGCCACTCAACCTCCAGGGCGCTTTGGGACTCTGGATATTGAAAAAAATAAGATTATTCGCTTTGAAGAAAAGCCAGAATCAGGTGCAGGTTGGATTAATGGCGGGTATTTTGTCATGTCACCAAAAGTACTGGATCTTATTACTGATGATGAGACTGTCTGGGAGCAAGAACCATTAGAGCATTTGGTCAAAGAAGGGCAGGTCTCTTCCTTTATTCATAATGGTTTTTGGCAATCAATGGATACATTAAGAGATAAAAACTATCTTGATGGATTATGGAAAGATGGCAAGGCACCGTGGAAAATATGGCCGTGAATTTAGAGTTTTGGAAGAATAAAACGATCTTAATCACTGGACATACAGGATTTAAAGGAGCCTGGTTATCTTTGTGGTTACAATCCTTAGGGGCTAATGTGATAGGTTATGCTCTACAACCTCCTACAACACCCAGCTTATATGAAAAAGCAGATGTTGCTTCTGGAATGGTGCCGATTTCGGGCGATATTCGTGACTTACAGCATCTTAAAACAGTTTTTAACGAACACCAGCCAGATATTGTTTTTCACCTGGCGGCACAATCCTTAGTTCGATACTCCTATCAAAATCCAATTGAAACCTATGAAACCAATGTGATGGGCACTCTGAATGTGTTAGAAGCCATTAGGAGTGTTAACTCTGTTCGAGCTGTTATTTTGGTGACAACCGATAAATGTTATGAAAATAAAGAATGGGTTTGGGCCTATCGTGAAAATGAAGCCATGGGGGGGCATGATCCCTATAGCAGCAGTAAAGGCTGTGCTGAACTGCTTATTGCTTCCTATCGCCATTCTTTTTTTTCAGAAGATAAGTTTGATGAACATAAAACTGCCATTGCTTCTGTCAGGGCTGGCAATGTTATTGGTGGTGGTGACTGGGCGGAAGACCGGTTAGTGCCAGACATTATACGAGCCATTCAGAGTAAAGAAATAATGACTCTTCGAAGTCCCAATGCTCTGCGTCCCTGGCAACATGTGCTAGAGCCGCTTTGCGGTTACATGATGTTAGCTGAAAAACTATATAACAAGGGTGTTGAGTATGCTCAAGGCTGGAATTTTGGTCCTCTAGAAGCAGATGTTAAGCCCGTTAAATGGATTGTGAAATCATTAATTGAAGCATGGGGTGATACAACGGATTGGACTCTATCAGATAATCGTGAAAATCCGCATGAAGCCAATGTTTTAAAACTGGATTGTGCAAAAGCACACCAAATGCTTTCATGGTGGCCCAGGTGGGATCTTAATACAACACTCGTAAAAATTGTTGACTGGCACAAAGCTGAGCAGACAAAACTTTCTTTAAAGGCGGCGTGCCTTAAACAAATATCTGAATATACCCATGAGACTATTCGGTGAAATTAATATCAACGCCGATTAATAGTGTCATGCTGATTGAAAATTCCTCTTTTTCAGATAATAGAGGCGTTTTTTCAAGAATTTTTTGTGATCGTGAATTGGAGTCAATACTTCAGAGTCGTCAAATTGCTCAAATTAATCTGTCAGAAACCCTTAAAAAAGGCAGTATCAGAGGCTTGCATTTTCAATACCCACCACATGCAGAAATGAAAATCATACGTTGTATCAAAGGGGCTGTTTTTGATGTTGCTGTTGATTTGCGTCAGGGCTCAAAAACTTTTTTGCACTGGCATGCAGAAATATTGTCGCCAGAAAAGAATAACGCTATGGTGATCCCTGAAGGCTGTGCTCACGGCTTTCAAACACTGGAAGAGCATTCAGAGTTATTGTATCTGCATACGGCTCATTATGAGCCAAAATCTGAAGCAAGTATCCAGTTTGATGATTCGCTCCTGGCTATTAACTGGCCCCTTGGACACACAAATATCTCAGAGAAAGATAAAAAACATTCTATGAATATTAAAGATTTTCCGGGTATAGAATTATGAAATGTCGTCACTGTGAACAGACACTAGAACATGTCTTTCTCGATCTTGGTTTTGCACCGCATTCTAATGCCTATCTTTCAAAAGAAGAACTATCAAAACCTGAGTTATACTTTCCTCTCAGGTTGTACGTCTGTGCGCATTGCTTTTTGGTGCAAACGGAAGACTTCGCCTGTGCTGATGAACTCTTTAAATCTGATTATGCTTATTTTTCATCAGTTTCAGTCAGTTGGTTAAAGCATGCAGAGCAGTATGCTGACATGATTATTCGCAGACTGAATCTTGATTCAAATTCCTTTGTTGTTGAAATTGCTTCTAATGATGGTTATTTGTTAAAAAATTTCATCAATAAAAACATTCCTTGCTTAGGAATAGAGCCGACTGATGGAACAGCAGATGCAGCAGAAAAACTGAAAATTTCAGTAATAAGAGAATTTTTTGATCATACAATAGCTAAAAAACTGTCCATTGAAGGGAAACAGGCGGATCTGATCATTGCAAATAACGTTTATGCACATGTTCCTGATATTAATAATTTCACACGAGCCTTAAAAGAATTACTTAAGCCAGATGGAACCATTACTCTTGAGTTTCCTCATTTGATGCAACTGATAAAACAAACGCAGTTTGACACAGTGTACCATGAACACTTTTCTTATCTCTCATTAACAACAGTGGCTCAAATTTTTTTACAGGCACAGTTGAGAATATTTGATGTAGAGAAATTGAGCACTCATGGCGGTAGTTTGAGAATATATGGTTGTCACATAGAGAATACCAGAAGCAGCAGTCCAGTGGTTGAACGACTTATTAAACAAGAGCAAGAGAATGGTCTGCATGATATTCAATCTTACCTTCAATTCCAGTACCAAGCAGATGAGGTAAAAAATCAATTATTAAGCTTTTTATTAGAACAAAAACGCCTTGGAAAGACTGTTGTTGCCTATGGGGCTGCAGCAAAGGGCAATACCTTACTTAATTACGCTGGTGTAAAACCTGATTTAATTTCAATGGTTTACGATGCAGCACCTTCTAAACAAGGTAAATATTTGCCGGGTAGCCATATTCCAATCCACTCTCCTTCTATGATGTCAGAAGCTAAACCAGATTATGTTCTTATTTTGCCCTGGAATATCAGTGACGAAGTGTTTAAGCAAAACCAGAATTTATATCAACAAGGTACACAGTTTGTTGTTGCTGTTCCTGAGCTGCGATACATACAGGAGCCAAATAGGACATGACACATATTGCTGTAACTGGGGCAGGAGGCTTTATAGGGCGACACCTTTTGGCAGCCTTGAATGCTCACAATGACATTGATGTGACGGCAATTATTCGCCCTGGTGGTAATAAAAATATCTTCAGTCATGATATACATCTGCTTGAAATAGATATCCAACAGGCTCATGATAATGCGTTTGAACAAATGGGATGTCCGGATGTGGTGATTCACCTTGCATGGCAGGGCTTATCAGATTATCGTGCATTGCATCACTTTGAATCTGAAGTACCCATGCAGTATCAATTCTTAAAATCACTGATTCAGCAAGGTCTGAAAAACCTTCTTGTAACAGGTACCTGCTTAGAATATGGGTTGCAATCAGGTGCCTTGTCTACAGATTTACCCACCTTACCTGTCACCGCTTATGGATTTGCAAAGGATATGCTAAGGAAACAGTTGGAATATCTTCAAAGTGTTTACCCTTATCATTTAACCTGGGCTCGGTTGTTTTATATGTATGGTGATAAACAAGCAGAGAGCTCTTTATTATCGCAGCTTAGAAAATCAGTTGAAAATCAAGAAAAAAAATTCAAAATGTCTGATGGTGAGCAGTTACGAGATTACCTTCCTGTGGAGCATGTGGTTGAACAATTGGTATCACTGGCACTGCGAAAAGAGAATGTTGGCATAATTAATGTATGTTCAGGTAAAGCAGTGTCAATACGAAGGTTAGTTGAACAATGGATAAAAGAAAACAACTGGAATATTGAAATGGAGCTTGGTTATTACCCGTATCCTGATTATGAGCCATTGGCATTTTGGGGTGAAAGAGAGATAAAAAAAGAGTAAAACATGAAAGCTAAAATTAAACCACGTATCAATTTAGATGATAGAACGCTTTTACAGGATGTCATTCCATTATCCACACCATTTGTTTTATTTGTTGATCCAGCCAGTAAATGTAATTTTCAGTGTACATTTTGTCCAACGGGTGATCGTGAATTAATAAAAAATACCGGGCGTTATCAGGGATTGCTTAAGTTTGATGTTTTTAAAAAAATTATTGATGAGCTGGCTGATTTTCCTGAGAAAATAAAAGTTTTGCGTATGTATAAAGATGGTGAACCTTTATTAAACAAAAATCTTGCCAAGATGATTGCTTATGCTAAAGAGAGCGGACATGTTCCTTATATCGATACGACCACCAACGGTACTTTAATTACGCCAGAACGAATGGCACCGATTATTGAGGCTGGCTTAGATAAAATCAATATTTCTGTGGATGGAATGAATGTTGAACAGTATCAAAAATTTACAAAGTTTGATTTTAATTTTTCTGAATTTATTGAAAATGTAAAATGGCTCTATGAAAATAAAGGGGACTGTGAAATTGCCATCAAAATTCCCCGAGAATTAATTACCCAAGCTCAGCAGCAAGAGTTCTATGATACTTTTGGTGATTATTGTGATCGCATCTTTATAGAAAATTTTGCACCATGCTGGCCTATTTTTGATATTGAGAAACGAACGGGTTTTAAAATTACAGAAGGTATCTATCAGCAAAAAATAAGTCCCACCAATACTTGTCCTTATATCTTCTACTCCATGTCTGTTAATGCTGGCGGTGAGGTCAGTTCTTGTTTTCTTGATTGGGAAAGGAAACTACTGATTGGTGACACACAGAAACAAACCATTTCACAAATATGGAATTCAGATTCCCTTAATAAATTAAGAATTCAACATCTTGAAGGGAAAAGGATGGAAAATCCTATCTGTTCAAAATGTGGACAGTTATCACATTGCTTGCCAGATAACATTGATGATTATGCACAAGACTTATTGACCAAAGTCAGATCATCCATTGCTCAACTTAAGCAATGTGGCTAAACCGATGAAAATTCTACATATCATGCCACATCTTGGAGGAGGAGTTGGCAAGGCTTTGAGGACTTTGATAGAAGGTGCATCAGGCTCACAATATCAGCATTCAATTCTTTTATTAGAAAGGCCAGAAAAAAAACAGTTTGTTGATAAAATTATTCAATCGGGGTGTCAGGTTTATACAGATGCTGATGAAATACTGATTGAGCAACTGATTATTAATACGGATATCGTCCAGTTAGAATGGTGGAATCATCCTGCCACGTTTCAATTTTTATGTCAGCATTCTATATCTGAACATCGCCTTTTAGTTTGGTGTCATGTTTCAGGTCTCAATACCCCCATAATCCCACTTAAACTGATTGAAATCTCAGATTATTTTCTGTTTACCTCAGGTGCTTCTATGAGTGCTAAAAATGTGATGAAACTGAATAAAGACGTTTCATCAAAATTGGGGGTCGTTTCCAGTGGAGTGGGGTTTCCCAGAAAAAACAGGAGTGTATTACCCCAAAAATCTGAGATAGATTTTGGTTATATGGGGAGTTTAAATTCTAGCAAGCTTTACCCACACTTGATTCATTATTTGGATCAAATTCCACACAATGGATTTAAACTTAAGATTTGGGGCGATGATTTTTATAAAGATAAACTCATAGCACAATGTAATGCAATTAATAAAACCAACCTTATTGAATTTAAAGGGTATACCTCAGAGCCCTGTAAAACACTTTCAACGCTTGATGTCTTTATCTATTTGCTCAATCCAAGCCATTATGGTACTGCAGAGAACGTTCTGTTAGAGGCAATGTCAATGGGTATCGTACCCATTGTTATGAATAATCCTGCTGAAATGGCGATAGTTGACCATAATGAAACAGGCTTAATTATTTCAAATTCGGATGAGTTTGTTGCTGCAGTTGACTATCTTATCAATTGTCCTGAAGAACGCTTACGGATGTCTGAGAATGCGTCACGAAAAATTTCTGAATGCTATTCACCTGAAATTATGTTTAACAAAATGAGTGTTTTTTATGAACAAATCATTCTTAAGCCAAAGAAAAAAATAATATTTAAAAATGTTTTAGGAAAAGAACCTTATGAATGGTATATGGCATGTCAAGAAAATAATACGATGTATCAGAATGATGATCAAGATAATTCTTTAGAGGAAGAGACCAAAGGAAGTTTGACACATTTTCAAAACTACTTTCCAGATGATATTCAATTAGATGCTCTTTATAAAAAAAGGATGATTTTCTGATGAAAATGATGGATTGTCCAAATAAATTAGAATCTGTTAAGTTACTCAAATCTATCGTTTCACAGAAACTTGCCACACATCCTGAAAAAGTAAATCAGCCACTGGCCTTATATGGTGCAGGTGATTTGGGAAAAATGGCAAAAAGTTATTTTGATAGAATTGGTATCCAGGTTGATTGTGTCATCGATCGAAATGCGGACTTGATGAAAAATGATCCTTTTTGGAAAGGATTGAATGTTGTATTACCCAGTGACGTTTCAAATGAACAAAAAAATCAATATATGCTTGCTGTTTGTATTGTCACAATGCCTTATATGCCATTGGCTACAAGTTTAAAAGAGCAGGGGTGGAAAACAATTGTCCCGTTTTATGATATTGCGGAGGGATATAGGGATCAACATCCACTCAGTAATGGTTGGTTTGCCAATAAACTTAAGGCAGACGAAATCAATAATATAGTTACTATTCTTAATGATGGCTGGTCTGATGATATTTCTCGAGCCCATCATCTTCAATTTATTACATGGCGTTTAATCAGGCAAGAATGGTCTTTTGAAAAGGCTCCTGTCAACACTGAAAACCGTTTTTTTATTCCTGAGATCCTTGACTGTCTTCATGATAATGAATCTTTTGTTGATGTCGGTGCTCATCATGGAAGAGTGAGTGAAAAATTTATTAACATCACAAAAGGGCAGTTTGATCAAATTTGGATGTTTGAACCTGACTCAAATAACTTGAAACAGCTGCAGAGCTATATCGAACAACAAGATGAGATAATTCAAAGTAAAATGCTGTCCTTTTCAAGTGCCATTGGGAAGCAATCAGATGTGATTTCTTTCTATGAAGGGTTAGGTTATGCATCGCAAATATCAACGCTTGGTCGTACTCATGTTGAAGTGATGACTTTGGATCAAATGGGCTTACATCCTTCTTTTATTAAATTACATATTGAAGGTGGAGAATTAGATGCATTAAAGGGTTGTAAAAAAACGCTTTTAAAATATCGGCCTATTATTGTACTGACTTCTTATCATAATGATGATGGAATATGGAAACTGCCCCTTTGGTTAATTAA
Organism: Gammaproteobacteria bacterium; assembly: GCA_016744395.1. Taxonomy (GTDB): domain Bacteria; phylum Pseudomonadota; class Gammaproteobacteria; order GRL18; family GRL18; genus GRL18. Next base: position 28,213 of record JADGEK010000014.1, read on the forward strand.
TAATTTATCAGATTATCATTATTATATGAGGCTGCACAGTTGGTCAGGCACTGGGGCTGTTATCTACTGTGTCCCCTATGAACGTAATGCAGAAAATCAGGCTGCATCAAGATGAAATTTAGCATAGTCATTCCAAATTTCAATAATGAAAAATATCTCAATGAAGCCATTGAAAGTGCGATTACTGCATTGCCAGAAGGTCAGGGTGAAATTGTCATTGTGGATGATTGTTCAACCGATAATTCTCTGGAAATTGCCAATAAATATGCTCAAAAAATGACTGGTGTTATTAAAGTATTTCAAAATGAATCTAATCTCGGTCAGGAGTTAACAACGAATAAATGTCTGGAATTATCAAAGGGTGATTATGCTGTTATTTTACACAGTGATGATTTAATACATGAAAATTTTTTCTTTGACCTTGCACCGTTACTTGAACGTTTCCCCAGTGCTGTGATGGCCGTTGGAGAGCGCATAGAAATTAATGCGGATAGTGAAAAAATTCATAGCGTATCACCGTTTTATGATAATGATTATTTCATTCCAGGAAGAGAACAGGCACGGACTTTTTTATACACAGGATTTCTACCTTGCCAGGTATTATTCAAGAGAAACAATATTTTATCCTTTGGTGGTGCGAAGAAAAATTTTATTGTAAACCTTGATGGTTTGTTATGGTTTAAGCTCGCTCTGTCGGGAGATGTTGCCTATACACAAACCAGTGTTTGCAGCTATAGAAAACATGAAACATCAACGACCACCTCATTAAATCATTCAATTTCTCATATGTTTGAATACTATGCTACTTTGAAAGAAATGTTTAATTTTTCTGATGAAATGGGGGTTGATTTTTCTTGTGAACGTTCAAAAGCATTTTTACGAGTATCAGAATTGTCCTTAAGATATGCAAAAGAAATTTATACATCAGGTAATGAAGATTTAACAAAGCAATATATGTCTTTAGCTCTATCAATTAATCCAGACTCAAAAAATAGCCTGGGATATAAAGAACTTGAGAATCTGTTGAAACATCATCTGAGTTGTAAAAAAGGATTTGCAGCCAGACAAAACAGCTACACTCCGCCAAAAGGCAGTGTACGAATTGAGACATTAATAAATTGATTTTATATGCTTAATAAATTAAAACTTAATTGCTTGTGGGAATCATGTAGCTCGTTAGGTGAAAGTCCTTTATGGTGCTCTGAAACTCAGACATTATTTTTTGTTGATATAAAAAAACATAAAATATTATCCTGGGCGATGGATGGAACCCAATCTCAATATTCGATGCCCAGTGAAGTAGGATGTGTTGTCAGAGGAAAGGGTAACGTATTGTATGCAGCCATAAGAGAAGGTTTGGCTGAAGTTTCATTGAATCCATTTTCATCCAGACTAATTCTGCCTTTAGAAAGTGAACAGCCTGACAATCGATTTAATGATGGTAAATGTGATCATGAGGGCAGGCTCTGGCTGGCTAGCATGGATGATAATGAAATAGAAGCGAGTGGTGCTGTATGGAAAATCACTCAAGGATTACAGGCAAAAAAAGTCAGTCAAGGGTTTATTGTCGGAAATGGCTTTGGCTGGAGTCCTGATGGTCGAACAATGTATTTTACTGATAGTGCTCAAAGAAAAATTTATGCCTATCCTTATAATATGAAGAAGGGCGTTATGGGTGAGCAACATGTTTTTGCAACAATCCCAGATAATAGAGGGTTTCCCGATGGCTTGACTGTGGATGCTGATGGCTATGTCTGGAGCTGTCATTGGGATGGTGCTTGTATTACTCGCTATTCTGGCAATGGAATAATTGATGAAGTCATTGAACTACCCGTTCCCAGGCCAACCTCAGTGACATTTGGTGGAGATAATTATGAGAGTTTATTTATTACATCAGCCTCTTATGGTTTGAATAAAGCTGAATTACAAAAGGCTCCTTTATCAGGCAGCTTATTTTCATTAGATGTTGGTATAAAAGGTTTTGAAGAACCTGTTTTTTCACGGGTTAACAATGTCATAGAAGATGGTGGAGAAGATGAATTTGCTTAGTCAATTAAAGAGTAATAATAATATTATTATTTATGGTGCTGGAAAAATCGGTCACTTAATTGATCAGTTATGTCAAGAAAATGGAATTAATGTCTCTGCTATATGGGATAACAATCCAGATAAAGTACTGGAGTTTCCTGAAAAAGAACGCATTAGCAGACCCCCTAAGCTTTCAGATGGCTTTGGGGAGCACAATACTACAGAGACTTACCCGCTTTTTAATGCACTCATTATTGTGACAATGTTTTCTGCTGACACAGCGATTAAAGTCGCGGATAGTTTAAGAGCCCATGGCTTTAAAAACATACTCTACGAACGCTCTGAAATAAGCTCTTTATTAATTGACCATTGCAAAACTTTATCTCAAAATAACCAATATGAATTTGATTTAGATAAATGCTTTATTTGCCCAGCAAGAAGAGATGACCATATAGAGTGTGAAATTTTTAACCAGCAACATGGTGTCATTAAAAAAGAGACTGATGAATTTGTCAGCTTGCCTGTTATGGGTTTTTTACTAACAACAAAGTGTAACTTAACCTGTGTTGGCTGCAATCATTTACGAGATCATTTTGATAAAGAAGACAACATTGATTTCAGCAAAGATAATATTTTATCAGATTTAAGAAAATTATTAGATGCTGTTGATTTTATAAAATCAATTGTGATTGTCGGAGGTGAAGCTTTTATGCACCCGGATTTTGAAACCATATTGAAGAAGGTTCTGAGTTTTCCAAAAATAGGCTTTGTACAAATTATATCCAATGGCACTGTTATGCCTAAAGGAAATTCTGTTTTTGAATTATTGTCAAACTCAAGAGTCGTGGTTGAAATAAGTGGTTATGGTGAAAAGCCAGGAAGTGCCCGTGTCAAAAAACGGGATAAATTTATAAAAAAACTCAGTGAGAAAGGTATTCGGTTTCGATATGATGAGGCAGCACAATGGTTTGATTTTGGAGGTTTTCATAAACGCTCATTGACAACAGAAGAGTTTGAAACTAACTATAAAAATTGTTGTTTTGTTTCAAATGACTTATTTAATGGACAACTTCATAAGTGCAGCAGAAGTGCGTATGGCTTATATTTGAATAAAATAAATAATTATGAGAATGATTATGTGGATATTCGCTCAACTGAGACAAATAGGCTTAGAAAAAATATAAAAGACTTTATCAAAATGCGACCCATGGCGTGTTACCATTGCAATGGCACAACAGGTAAAACCATACCTGCGGGCGTTCAAGTACTGAAAAAAGCTTAACTGAATATTCAATCAATATGAGAGAAGACAATGCAAAATAAAGAATTATTAAGTGAGCATGAAAAAAGAGTTGAGGATAATATTTTCAATATTGGAAAAGATGATGTCTTTCTTCAAGCAGGACAGAAATGGCTTGAGTTTGCTATCAAACATGAATACGCTCAAAACTTTACCTGGCTTGGTCGTCCAATAATACAATTACCACAAGATACTTATGCAATTCAGGAACTGATATGGACTTGTAAACCAGATTTAGTTATTGAAACAGGTATTGCTCATGGAGGCTCTCTTATTTTGAGTGCTTCCATACTGGCGATGCTTGATTATTGTGAAGCGGTTGAAAATAAACAGCCACTTATTCCTGAGGCCAGTCATAGGAAAGTACTTGGAATTGATATTGATATTCGGGCTCATAATAGAACCGCAATTGAGGCACATCCTTTATCACACAAAATTGAAATGATTGAAGGTTCTTCTATCTCGGATGATATTATTAAACAGGTCCATGATGTTGCTAAAAATCATCATAATATTCTCATTTTTCTTGACTCTAACCATACTCATGAACATGTTTTAGCGGAGCTAAAAGCTTATGCTCCTCTTACTTCAAATTCTTCTTATTGTGTTGTATGGGATTCGGGTATAGAAGATTTACCTGAATCATTTTGTGATGATCGTCCCTGGGGTAAGAATAATAATCCCAAAACGGCGGTATGGGAGTATTTAAACGAATTGAAGCAGACTGATGTTCGAGGTGTAGACGGTGAACTGCTTCATTTTGAGATTGATAAAAACATTGAACACAAACTGGCAGTTACTGCTTCACCAGATGGATTTCTTAAGAGAATAGTGAATGGAAAATAAGTTAGTCAGTATCGGTGTCCCAACTTATAACCGCCCTGAAGGATTGCGGAAAACACTTGAGTGTATCATTAAACAATCCTATAAGAATATTGAAGTGATTATTTCAGATAACTGCTCAACTGATCCCAACGTTTCACTTCTTATCAATGAATTCATGGAAAAAGACAGTCGAATAAAATACTTTCGGCATTCAGAAAATTTGGGGGGAGACTATAATTTTAAATTTTTGTTTGATCGTGCTTCCAGTGATTATTTTATGTGGGCATGTGATGATGATTATTTTGTTTCTGAAAATTTGATTGAAGAATTAATGGAACATGCAGCAGAAAACATTCTGTGCTTTAGTGATTTTGTTCGTTCAAATGATGTGAATACGCCTATTTTTTTAAATTCATATGGAAATTGTCAGTCAAAGATGGATTATATTGTGGCCTGGCTGAGTAATAGAAGTGGTCAGCCAATCTATGGATTGTATAACCTCAAATTGATGGCAGAGTGTTCCATTAAGTTTTTACTTGATCAAGACCTGGATTATTACAATGAAGGGACAATGCTTCACAAATTATTCTTATCAGGAAAGGTAAAATTTGTTCCAAATGTTTTAATCTATTGTGATGTTAATTCGACTAAACCAAGCGCCTTCCAAATGACATCCAGCTTTATCGAATACTATGATAGAACGGTGACACTTTTTAAAGCCTCAACATTGAATGAATCAGAAAAGGATTTGGCTTTAAAGATGATACGTGCTCATAATTCAAATTACTTATATGCTTTTTATTCCTCACTGGGTCCTGAAGAAAAACAAGTTGCCTTCTTTAAAATATTAGAAAAAGGGTTTTAAATTTCAGAGTATAATTCATGAATAAAAAAATATATTTCCCATCATTTGGTACGAAGCTTGGATTTGCAAATACTGCCTTTCAATATTTGTTTACAACGCATATTTCTCGTTTGTTTTCATTTGATTTAACCCTTGGGCGACTTGAAGCTGGTCAAATACCATCTGCTGCTGCTTTTCCAATAGAACTTTTTGGATTAGAAAACTATGGAGAATTTGTTCAACCAGACTGTCGTATTGATCTATCAACAGATAGACTTGATGGTTTTAATAATGATATTAGAAATATTCAGGCCTTTTTAGCGGATCCAACATTGCAAGCCTTAGAGATTTCTGGTTATTTTCAATATCATACTGCTTTAATGGCATCATCAGGCCTTCGTAAAACATTTGAAGATATTTTTTCTGCTCAGAAAAGACAGGATAGAAGCAATAAATTCCAAACTATTCTTCATGATAATCAACAAGCTTTTACACAATTTTTTCAAAATAAAACACTTATAGTCTGTCATATTCGTTTAGGTGATTATAAGGTTTATGAAAGTCATAATATTGATTTCACATACACGGTTGATATTTCATCCTTAGTGGGTACGATTAAGGATTTTATTGATTTTAACTATATTGAAAATGCTGAAGTTTATATTGCTTCTGATGCACCAGAGGAATGTTTATCAATTTTTCATGAAAATGGTTTAAATCCTTTTACTGTAAAATCATTTTTTCCAGATATTGATTTAGCCAGTGGTACCTCTCTTATGTTAGATTTATCTGCAATATCAATGGCCAATGTGTTATTTGCATCCAATAGCAGTTTTTCTTTATTTGGCTCTCTTCTAAATAATGAGGATGCTCTGTTTTTCAGACCATCACCAGAAGATAAAAAAATGATTGGCTTCTTGCCATGGAATACACAAGTATTGTTAAAAAAATCAGAAATATATCCTTCAACATTGTAAATTTGGTTTTTTATACTCCAATTATCATTATTAAAAGAAGCTCAGAGACATTCATTTAATAAGATAATCTTATTAATATCGATACCTATTTCTGTTGTTAGATAATCAAATATTTCTTTTTCTCTTCCTAGTACCGTAATAATGATTTTATTATATTTGATATTAATTAGATTTTTGGGAGAATAAACCTGAATTTTACTTATTTTTTTATCAATTAAAGTACTCGATTTATCGATTGTTGTAACTATACTTTGATCCATGACTGATAAGAGTGTTTTTCCTAAACTGCCATTACCATAAATAATATATTGCTCTTTTTTTTGTGCTAACATACTGATCTTCTGATAGAGCTGGCTATACTGTTTCGAAAAATGAAGGGATTTCTGCTTTAAAATTGGAGTGTGAATTTGGGCAATACTATCAGTAAGCTTTTCAAATAATACATCCATATCGATAGTTTTCCCATCGTGACTGTCGTTGTTTTTAATGAACTTATTATCAGAGTTATTTTTGGGCGTTTGATGTATGGATGTGAATAGCTGATAGTAAGCGGTTGCCTGGTGTTTGGATTGGTATTTTTTTTCGATTAATTTTCTGCCATTGAGCCCACATTGTTTTCTTCGCTTACTATTTTTTACAAGTGTTAAAATAGCTTTTGCTAGTTCTTTTACATCTCCTTTAGGAACAAGGCAACCTGTTTTATTTGATACTACGTCTGATATTCCTCCTGTATCAAAAGCAATAACAGGAGTTTCACAAGCCAGAGATTCAAGCATGGTATTGGGTAGGTTATCTTCTAAGCTGGGCAAAATGAATATATCTGCTGCACAATAAGCTTGGTTCAATTGTTCTGAGCCAGAAAGATAACCAAGGTTAAAATAGTCAATTTCAAAGTCATATTGTTCTTTTTTTCCAAAAAAGATAATTGATACCTTTTCTTTTTTAAGTACCTCTTTAATTAACTTAATGCTACTGATTAACTCTTTAAAGCCCTTACGTTTTTCCTTGAGATCAGAAACTCCAAACAAAAGGCTGATTCCATTTGTCTTTATCCCAAGTGATGATTTAGCCTCTCTCTTGTTTAGAACTTTAAATTGACTTAAATTAATTCCGTTAGGAATGACTTCAATTCTTTTATTATTAAACAGAGCACTTTTTCGGGCTTGCTTTGCAAGCCATTGACTTGGTGTGACAATTGTTAAATTAGAAGATTTGAATATGTGTTTTTTTAATTCCAGATTTTGAGAAACTAAAGACTCAGGATCAGAATCTAATTGAGGACATTTAGAGCAGTGAGTTATAAAATATTCACACCCTGCACTGAAATGACATCCACCTGTAAAAGCCCGCATATCATGTAATGTCCAGACAATAGGGATATTCATTTTAACAATTTCAAATAAATTTTTAAGTGAAATAAATCTCTCTACCCAATGTAAATTGATAATATCATACTGTCTTAATAATTGAACATCGGAGTCAGAATTGGTAAAAGAAAATAAGGTATTTGATAGGGAGCTTCTAATGTTAGGAAGGTAATCATCATTAATACATTGATCAATTGATTCTTTTGAATCTATTTTACTCTTTGTTTTAATAAAATCATTATTGTTTGAAGTGTTAAACTTAACAATGTAATGGATGTTTGTATCACAGTACTTATAATAGCCACTATATAATCGTGAGGCAGCTATAGCAGCACCGCCCTGGTGGTCTGTTGTTGATAGAATAGATACTTTCATATAGTCATAAGTTTAAATTAAATTTGAATATTTTTGAATCATCAATCAGACATTTATTTTTTAAATAATTTTCAATTTCAGTTTCTCTGCCTAAGACCATAATTAATAGGCAATCATAATCATATTTATGTAAATCTTCAGGGAGGCAAGTGTCGGAATGAACTGCTTTGTCTGCAATGGCAATAATTTTTTTGTCAAATAAATGTTTGACCATTTGAGTGACAATTCCATTGCCATAGAGAACTATTTTTTGATGATTATTTTTAATTTCTTCTATCTGAGTATACATTTTATTAAAAATCTTTGAAGTATCAAGGTTTGAATTGATTTCACTTTTTAATAATAAGTGTTTTTCCAATAATTTCCTGTTTGGAATGAGCGTATCCAACAAAGCAATAAAAGAGGTATCATTTAACAATTCATTAACATCAGATTTATCATTGAGTTTTTGTTGTATTTTTTCTAAATTTTTTTTTAAAAAAACCTGTTCAGAATTTAACATAGTTTTAAGTCTTTGAGTGATTGAACGTAAAGTGTCTTTGCATTCAACAATAAATTTTCTGAGTAAACAAATTTATTGTCAATGTGCTTAATAAAATTATCAGGTATTAATTCTCTTTGTAGTTTAATGTGTCTTTCCTGATAAAAAGAATCTGTGTCAATATCATTGATAAATGAATTAATCTTTCCTGAATCAGGTTCAGTATAATCTAAAATAAAGTTCTTTCCGTTGAGTAATGTTTGTAGTAATACTGAATGAAATCTCATACCAATACTCAGTAAAGATGATTGATAAATAAGCATCGTTTCCTGTAGTGATAAATTTTTATTTTGAACAATCAAGTTATCTTTGTTTAGTTTGAGTGCTATTTCGTTCAAAAAAAGCCGGTCATCATTACCTATGTGAAAGTAATGCATTGGAACTAATTGTATCTCACTCTCTGAATACTGTTCAGAGAGAGTTTTTACAAATTCATATAAATTATTATTAATACTACTGGATAATTTTTTATGGCTGTACTCATTTGGGAAGCTTCTTAGATTTAAAGCAATATGTTTGTTATAACTTGTATTACTTACGTCTAATTGTCTGACTGCTTCAAAGGAAGGATCAATACTAATTTTAACTTCCATATTGTTAAAAGTGAGATTAAATTGGTTATATATTTTACTTAGAAATTCTTTTGAATAGGAATCACGTAAAATAATAAGATCACTTACTTGAGTAATTTCTAATACTGCTTTCTTATGTTGAATGTTGAATAATGGGCCAATACCACAACCTAAGATTGCTGATTTTTTCCCCAATAACTTAGCTCGTTTAAAGGCATATTCAATCATATAGAGTTCATCAATATGCATTAATGGCCCTCCACCCATGACAACCAAATCTGCTTGTCTAATATGGTGATCTAATTCTATAGAATGGGTTGAATCAAATAGTGAAATAGTAATATCATGAGCTAGGAACTGTTTATAAAATGAATTATCTTCATCCAATGTCCTTTCAGAAAAAAAGGGGTTAAGACTTCCTAGAAAAATATCACACTGGTTGAATGCCTGGAAAAAAAAGGATAAAAGACCTGCAAAAATGGCTCGATCTCCAATTGTTTCAGTGCCGTACCAGCCTAACACTAGAATTTTCATAATAATTTGGCTTTAATTCTGTAAACATCCATTACAATTTTTCTTGATGCTTCATATTCCAGATAAATTAACCGGTCTGTATCCAGTACAATACCAGCATAATCATGTATACAGCTATCACACTTGTGATCTAAAATTCTTTGACGATAGTCTAGATTGTTTTTATTGAAAAATATGTCTTCGCCTTTGTTAACCCTTAAGCTACCAATTTTATTACTCTCTACAGCACAATAAAACAAGTTGCCACTACTATCAAGTGTGACTCCATCCTTTTTCCAGGAACAACCAGATAAGCGTCTTGGTTTGTCACTATTAAGCCAATAAAAGATTGAAAAATATTTAAATTTTTCTTCTGAATTAATAGCGTTTTGCATCTTGTAATGGAAGAATTCTTTAGCTGTTTGCTTATTTTTATTGTATTTAACAGAATAATTGTCGACCAGAAGATCACTTCCAATTCTCTTGTTTTCTATACCCAGTCGATATTTTATTTGAAGGTTATTGACCTTTGAGAATGAATCCAGTTCCATTAAATGATCAATATTTTGATCAACAACTGTACATCCAATATCAAAACTATGACAATATATTTCCTGATTTTCAGTGATTTCATTAATAGTATAGAGCGTTTTGTGAAATACATTTTTGATACCTCGTACGCTATCGTGTATGTTTCCTACACCATCTAATGATATTGAAATGTGAAAGCCTATTGCATTCTTTTTACACATCTGAAAAATTTGTCTGCAATGCTTTAGTAGCCGTTTTGAATTAAACCCATGGCTGATAATATTAATAGTTTTTAGTGATGGTAATTTTAAAATTTGTTCTATATATTGAGGTAAATCCTTTACCAGACTGGGTTCTCCACCGTTAATACCCACTGATTCTACTTCTTTGAACAACGGATCAAGCATGTGTTTAGAAAATTCTTCTAGTTTATAGTCATCGCTAAAATCCATATTCCAGACATTGCACATAACACAACGTGAATTGCATTTTTTTGTGATGGGTAATTGTATAACCTTAGGGTAATTATTCATTATTTTTGTAAAAATTAGAGATTAAATCTACTTTTTTATAGTTTCCTGAATACTTAGATGGACCCTGCTTAAACCATAAATTACCGTATATCTGGTTTCTTTGATATTTCAAGTGATCATAGTGTAATTTAACTGCATGCAGTGTATCAAAACTGGGTTTAAAGAGAATAATACTATTATTTATATTTGTTTCTTTTACAGTTTTACACCAATTCCAGGGGATCCAACAAGTATCTACCTCTGTGTTGTATTGCCAAAAATCATAGAGGTATTTGCGTTTATCTTTTAATTTCATGATATGTGTATGTAGATGCTGTGCTTCCATTTCAGATGATGTATAAATATTGATCATGTAGGTCAGAGCCTTACCCCTGGTATCACAATGTGGACTGATTTCATAACCATGTAAGTTTTTTTGAATTGAAGTTTGGATATCTAGCAAGTTGGAATCCTGTAGATCGAATTTTTCCAACAAGCAATTCATAAAGTCTGAACTGGTAAAGAAATTCATGAGCTCTTGTATGAATTCTGATCGATATTGCTTAAGTCTTAGCGTTAAACCATAACCTTCAATGATTTCTTTTCCATATCCTTCAATTAAATTTCTATCAAAAGTTTCTTCAGGATGATTAATGTACTCGATGTATTTTTCTATTGAGGTAATACAGCCAGGGAAGAATTGTGCTTCATAGCCAATTGATGTTAAATCATCGATCAAAGCTTCAATATTATTAAATTCATCTCTAATGATTTGTTTATCTGAAATTATTTTTTCAAAGTGTTTTTTATTAAAGAAATTATTTATACTGATGTGCTTGAAGGGATATTTATCAAAAGAATGATTGCTGATTTTGTCCAATAAATAATTAAAATCGCTCATTATCTTTCCTGTTTAATTGGGTTTATCAATGTATTAACTATATTAAGACTGAATTTTAGATGGCTTCTTTATCTAATGCTATTATTTTGGGTTAAAGAAATAATATTGTTGCCTATCATACTCAATATTGTAATTTAGAGTATTTTTTTCATGAAAAATAATCGGTTCTTCAATTATATTAATATTGAATTTATCTGTTTTTCCACAATGAACGCCACTGGAATCAAACCCAATATTTTTCACGAGCGTTTTTTTAGGTTTAAGCACATACATATTATTTTTAATTAAGTGAAAAACTACTTTATAATCACCAGCATCCAGTTGACCTTCGTAAATTCTTTTTAAACCGAGATGTAGAGTAGGGTGAATATTTCTTATCTTTCTTGATAATGCATCATTGTCTAATTCAAGAAAGGCGTTGTTATTTTTAATGGCTGACATTGGGTTTCTATTTTTCCAGGTAGCCCAACCCCAACTATTAAAAAGAAAACTGATAAATAAATTCTGATGTTCATTTGAATCAAAGTTTATTGGCACATTAAAAGCACTAATAGAAAATATGCGTTTATCATTCTCAAACTTTACAAGTGAATCATTAAGATATTTTAGAAAAAACTTTGACGTAATAATATCATCTTCCAGAAAAATTGCTTTACCATATGTATTTAGTAAATAATTTAGACCTTCACGGCAATTATTAATCCGATCATTCGTTTTTCGTTCAACAATATTAATTTCTTTAAAACCAGAAATAGTTTTTAAAAAATTTCTCAGTTCATTTACTGTGGCTTCATCATCTTTTTGTGGTGCATCTGAAAAAATATACAGTACAGAGTCTTTAGCAAGGATATTCTGTTTCAAAGCATGTATGGTTTGTTTTAGATGATGCAGTCTGTTGTAGGTACAGACTCCTATAGGAGCAAAATTATTATCCATGTTTTAAACACTTATTGTTTTATTATAATTGATGTTTAATGGCCTCTACATAAAAAGTTTGATTTTTACGGCTAAGCATATCAATATCATCGATAAAATCTGTTTCTGAGATATTTTCTTTATGAAAACCAGATAGGATTAATAAATTATGAATTTTGATGTAATCCATTACTATTTTATGTTCACCAAATTCATAGACACCTCGATTAATTAAATCCATATAACAGATTAATGATTCTGGTATTTCAAACTTGTCACTGAGTAATGACTTGATTTCATTTACTCTTGAAAAGTCTTTCTTATAATAATTTGTAAAAAGCTTTTCAAAAAATGGAATACCTAAACGTAATGTGCCCCCAGGTTCTAATATTCTAAAACAATCTTTTAGATGTTTTAATAATTCTTTATGCTCCAGGTGTTCAACGAAATGAGAACTATAGATATATTCAATGCTATTATCTGGAATATTGATATCATATCGGACATCAAGAAAGATATTTGCTGAATTATTGAGATCAATGTTTACAAAATCAAGTTTAATATCATTACCAGAGCCAAAATGAATTTTTTTTGATTCTTTCAGACAATTATGAAGTTGATTGTCATTATTATATTTATGTAAAGAGCGTGTTTTTATATTAAATTTCAGACTGGAACATAGCTTTTCAATGGGTTCTATAGATTGATATTTGTTTTTTAAGGTTGCCTCTATATTGTCAATCATATCTAAAATATTGAGTATATCAGCATCTTGTTTATGAACTTGTGTCATGTCATTTTTCACTGTTTAGTCCTGATTTCAGCATTGATTTTCATTGCGTGCTTTTTCTGCAATGACGTAGTATAAATGTCGGACTTTTTCATCCAATTCATCACTAATCTGACCAATCTTACTTATTTTTGCTGTTTTGATGTTTGAAAATAGATTTTCAATATCTTTAGATGTATTTGCTACTCTTATAATAATGTCTTTCTTACATTGATGATCATTATTACTAATGATTGAATTTCCATTATCTAAGGTTTTAGAATTTTTTAGGATAAAATGATTTTCACCAACAAATGACGCAACAAATACACCACCATTCTTTAACAATCTAAAGGATTCATTCAAATTGTCAACTATAGTATCCTGCTGATTATTAATATAATAAAGTGAATTTACACCAACTACATAGTCAAAAGAGCTATTATCTAATGGTATATTATTTGATAAACATTGAATGAAATTATTTTTTGGAAATGCTTTGATCAATTTTTCAACTTGGGCTGAAGAAATTTCTGTACCAGAGGCACTTAGTCCCAACTGATTAAAAAAATGAATATGTCGACCATTTCCACAACCAATATCTAATATCTTTTTATTCGTAAAATCATAATTTTTTAAAATTTTGCAGGGACGTTGCGATAAAAAAATACGCGCGATAAAGCTTTCGGGCACCAGTGGTTTTAGATTATTTTCATTTAAATAAAAATTGCCCCAGGATTCAGTATTTTTTTTCATAATAGAGACACCTTAGTAAAAATAGGAAAAATTAAAGACTCTAATGTTTTTCAATTCTTCTGTTTGATAGCCAAGATGCATATGTGAGCGATTGATGTTAAACCATTCGTGATAGTAAGCTAAATCAAATATTAGTCCATCATCATTGATGCAGGTTATTTTGTTATCAAAACTATCCCATAAATATTCTATGACAAAAAAGCTTTGATCTTTATTGAGTAAACTATTGATGTGGGATAAATCTTTGCCGTCATTACCTAATTCAGCAATATAATCTGCATGGATTAAAATAACTTCATGACTGAGGATACTCTCTTTTAGAGAGAGGTTATTTTCTGATGTCAGTTTAAATACATCAGAAATATAATCCTGGTATCTTTTACGATCTTCATAGGGGGTTATATTATATTGATTTAGCTGAAAGAGGGGAGATGTCTTACCTCCTATTTCAAGGATACTGGACTTTGATAGGCCCTTTGACTCCAAAAAAAAGGATAAGTCTTTAGCAATATTAAAAAAATTGATGACAAATTTGTTTGGTATTAATCCATAACGGGTATGCTCATCAATTAGGGGGCATAATTCTTTATCATATTGAGGTGGTACTAACATATTTTTATTCTCTATTAATATCAAATAAAGGGTAAATAACTCTCAAAAAACCAAACGAAGAGAGAGTATTTACATCTGAGACTTCATGAGGTATAGAATAACGCCAATAAATTAGATCACCTTTATTTAACTTGATATCTTTACCAAAGATTTGATAGTGTGTTTTTTCTTCGTTCCATAGCTTAAAACCTCCTTCATCATAATCTTTTCCATAATCAGATAAAATTAACGTTGCCTGGATCCTTGTTGGATCAAAAGTATGATCGCCTGTTGGATCAGGACGATACTCCTGAAAAAAATCAGCATGTTGTTTAACCACCTTATCAGGAGAAATGGTCTTACACACACGGTATTGAAGTGCCATACCTGTTGATTCGTGTAGACCATAATATAGAGGATGTCCCTCAATTTGATTGCGCATCATTTGTATCAAGTAAGAGCTTTCATGGAGAGCTTCATCAATTGGTCTATTCCAAATTTGTGTACAATAAGAAAAATCATCCATGGTCGGTTTATTGTATACGTATTTGGGTGATCCTGGTTTAATATGAGTATTTTTAATAAACTCATGAAAGTTATGGGAAATATTTGTTTGCCAATTCTTTCTAATTAATTCTGTTCGTTTTGTATCTAGGAAATTCTTTACAATATAATATCCAGGTGATGAATAAATATTTTTTTTAATGATAGAAAGCTCATTTGTATTAAATAACATTTTTGCCTCATTAACTTTTAATAATAATCGCTTGACCTGTTGGTAACTCTAATATGTTTTGCTTGCGTTCTTGTAACCATGGAAGTTCATGCTGCATTTGTGCTTTGTGAGAAGAAAGACCAAAATCATCGAGAACAATAACTCCCCCGACAGAAATTTTGTCCCATAAGTGGTTAAGTGCAGCAATTTCAGCTTGATATGAATTCATGTCAAGATGTAAAAATGCCACTTTTTTTAGCTGTGCTTTTATAAGTGAATGAGGCACAATACCTTGTTTTATTATTACATTCTCAAATCCCTTAAATCTGAATTTAATAAAATCATAAAGTCCAGTTTTATTGTGCTCTGCTTTATTTATTGGTGATAAATGTGATTGCTTTTGATCGATTCCTTCAAAAGTATCAAATAAATAGTAATTTCTATCAGATATTGTTTCTTGTAAATATTTGAGTAAGAAATAGGATTTAAAACCTCTGAATACACCACACTCAATAAAGTCACCTTTAACTCCCAGTGCCATTTTACTCGCCCATACAAGATTATGCATTCTCCATGCCATGCCTTGATATACTTCAGAAGTTGCAGTTGCATTTAAGATTTTGTAAAAGTGTTCATCTTCAAAAAAATGCATATTTTTGTTGGCGATCATCATTTCATCACCAATAAAAAAATTGTCACATTGAGAGGAAATAAAATCAACCGAGTTCTTAAGTTTTTTTTGTATAAAAATATTTTTGGCTTTAATCATTTAATATCTCTGTTTAGAAAGTTCAATTATTTGATCTAAATCAATAATATATTGTTCAATTATCGGGTGGTCAGTTCTTTCTTTTAATTGTTGTTTTAAATCATTTTGTATCTGAGTATATGCTTCAATAAGACTAAAATCTATCATTTGAATGCATGAAGGATCAGTTTCTTTTCCTTCTGGAATTTTCTCTTTTCGAATTTTCCTTTTTTTTGATGTACTGTATTTTTTATCATTATCAATGTCAAAAAAGGCCCTGTGCTTTTCTATTCGATCAAAAAAAGAGTGGTCATCTTTAAATTTATAATTATTCTTATAAATATGTGTAATATCTGAATCGCTGATTGAGCGATTTAATTGAGGTGTTTGTTTTAATTGAATATTGAGAAATTGATTTAAGTTATAGAGGAAATTATCTTCTAAAAATAAGACGTTTAATTGACTATTTTGAAATAAAGAATGAAAGTGGCTGCTAAAACGATGAATTAATAAGTCTTTGAAAAAAGAAATATCTTTGTAGGTGTAAATGTCTTGCAAAAAATTTACAAAACTAATAGATGAACCTAATAATACCCATTCCTTATACAGAGATTTTAGTAAGATTAATGGATGTTTATAAATGAAAAGATACTCTGTATTACTTGGAAATATTGAACCAATAAATTTTAATTTAAGATGGGTGGGGAGATCCCAGGGTAAAAATCTTAATGAAATACTTTCAGATGAAAAAATAATTGTCTCTTTTTTTGAATGAGAAATATATGAATGTATTAAGTCTTTATAAAAGACTTCTTCATCACATGTAAATCTCAAATTATTATCAAATAATCTGGCAAACTCCTTATTTGAATAATAAAATTCCTTAGCATCAGGAATGAAGCCAACATAGTCAATAGTGTTTTGGCTTGATAAAGCAAGTTGAAGAGAAGTACTTGCACATTTTGGTAAGCCAAGGTGTAGGATGACACGTTTTTTTTTCATTCTTTAAGCTTGCTTATAGGGGGGGAAGAATGAGTCAAACCATTCATTTGAAAAATTTCTATTGGCCAGTTTCACTGCAGTGTCACAATTCAGTACTCCCTTAATGATCTGACATCGATGCTCTTGAGTCCCAAGTCTTAGTTTAAATTGAGCCAGATTATCATTTTCACTAATTCCACCTCCTAGAAATAATCTTCTAAAACCTTTTTGTTTAAAATACTTCATTGCCTCCCAAATAAGAAGCCTTATGCTGTCACTCATTTCAAGGCTATTAGCCCCATATAAGTAATCGACATCATTATTCTGATTAAATCCAAAGAAACCACCAGATAAAAATGTGTCATTTTTTCTTAATTCAAGGTATTTGATTCCACTAAGTTTAGAAAAACCAGAAAATTGTTCAGGACTGAAAAGATAATTGTTTGAAAATGAATTTGTAACTGAGATTCTATGATAGTTTAAATGAAACTCACTACTGACTATATCCTCAGATATTGTGTAACATGTTGATTTAATAGCCTTATTAAGCCTTTGTCGAGCATCTCTTTTTTTGTTTTTTCTCAGTTCATCCAATGAGAGGGTTAGGTTAAAAAAATAGTTGGTACGATAGTGTTCAGTGTTAATCAAAGGTGAGCTTGAGTGATTAATACTATTCTTAGTTTGAACATAACAACAAATGGCACTGGTTTTCCTTAATCCCTGATATATTTTATGCAGTTCAACCTCATTCAAATAATTTAAAGATTCCTGAAAATTGATAGGGGTAATTAAATCAAAGTGACTTGTATTAGAGATGAAGCTTTTTATTAAGGGGATAGATGTTTCACTTGAATCAATATTTAAAAACAAGTAGTCCTTAATTCCGAGTAAGTCTAAATACTCAGGGCTGGCCTGGTAAGTAGCATATTTAGGCTTAGTGAGGGTTATTAGTGCCATGTTCATCTTCTTGGTTGCGCTTATAAAATCTCTTTTCTTCAGGTTTGTAAAATTCCTGAATGGTCTCAGGTATTATTGCATTATAGCCAAGGGTTTGTTTGAGTTCTTCCGAAATGGTATGTTGAAAATCTAAGCCAAAAGCTCTAGGATAGTTTAAAGCTTGTTTAATAAAAGGGCGTGTAAATAAAGGCGTTATAATTTCGACTGCTTTGTCCGTTTTATTTACGCCAGCAGCATGCCATATATTAGCATCAAAAATTAGTACATCGCCTTTTTTTGCCGTGGCTCGGACGGCATTATTAAAAAAATATTCTTTATCAGGATTGATTGTTTCTTTATGGCTCCCTGATAACATCCAGGTTGCACCAGATTCTTCTGTTGCATCATCTAAAACGATGAGTGTATTGAGCATTAAACGCTGTCCAAAGGTGAAAGTATAAAACTCTCTATGAATTCTTTGAGTATAAACGTATTCACTCTTAGGCATTTTTGATGAGGCACCCATGGTGTATAAAATGTATTTTCCACCAAAATAATACTCAATGAACTTATGTAAAGGATTTGGATCGATCAGTTTTAACATATCTGGGCACATTAAGATGGTATGATGAGTTGCATTTTTTGTACCATCGCTGATGCCTGCATCTTCTTGTATTCCAGTGAATTTATTTTTTACCTTCTCATATTCTTGTTTTACTCCATCAATTTGCTCACAAGAATACACATTTTCCACTTTAATAAATCCATTATTATCAAGCTCCTCTAACATTTTTTCAAAATTTAAATTCATATTGTTAATTTCCTGATGTTATATTAAGGTATATTTATTGAGCATAATCTTTGTTTCATCAATATTGTTAAACATCAATATATCAATTATGGACAAAGAGGGTACAAATTGATTGTCAAACTGTTTATATTTCTCAAATTCAGTTTTCATAAAGCTTAATTCAATTCTTTCCTGTTTAAATGCATGCTTATTATAGAGGGATTGACCATTTATTAAATTGATATAATATTTTGCTTTTAAGGATTTTGCAACATCAATAATTTTGTCTTGAGCCTTTAAATGCTTGTTTTTTTCGATTTTACTGGAATAAATGATTTTTGTTTTGATTTGTAAATAATCTGCTATTGTTTTTATTGACATAGCAAGAAAGTTGGCTAAGTTTTGTTCTCTCTGTTTTAGAATTTCCTCGATGATAGGGAAGCATGTATCAAAATAAGGTGCTTTTTTATAAGACATCTCGATTGTTTTTAATAGTTTCTTGGAATTGCTTCCTATTGATATCTCATTGATGAGATTGTTTTGGCTGGCTTTTAGTAACTCAAGAGTGATCAGTTTTGAGTGACTATTTATCAATATTGTATTTCTATTAATATAACCTTTTTTTTTAAAATTGACATCATCAAAAATGACAAAAACATCAACCGCATTGAGAAGTTGCCAATAGCCTATATAAGGAAAAAAATAGGGTTGCATTATTGCTAGTTTCATAAGCAGCTTTTAATAATATTAATTATCTTTGTTTGATCTTTTTTGGCCAAACCAGGGTAAATTGGCAAAGATAATATTCGATTAGAAATATTTCTTGATGTCTTACAGTATTGTTTAGGTTCAATATAAGGAAGGCTATCAAGTGAAGGGTAAAAATATCGTCTAGGAAATATTTTCTGTTTGTTTAAAGCATTATTAATTTTTAAAGCCTCCTTATTACTTTTTAGAATAATAGGATAATAACTGTAATTTTTTGAATATTCTTTATTCATTTTTTGAACTTGTACGAAATCATTTAATTCTTGCTGGTAATAGTGATCGATTTCCTCCCGTTCAGACAGTATTAACTGAATATCATCAAGAACACATAAGCCCATTGCAGCTTCAAATTCATTCATCTTAGCATTACTTCCAAGCTCTGGAATTGATTCAGGGCTTTCTATTCCAAAATTTCTGAGATACCTAGCCTTCTCAACCAATGCATCATCATTGATGATAAGAGCACCACCTTCGATACTATGAAATAATTTTGTTGCATGAAAACTCATGGTTGAAATGTTGCCTTGTTTTAAAATACTTTCACCTTTTTTATTGACACCAAAGGTATGTGCGGCATCGTATATCACTTTCAGTTTATATTTTTTTGCAATAGCCTTTATTTTTTTGATGTCACAAGCATTTCCAAACACATGTACTGGTAAAATAGCAGACGTATTAGGTGTTATTGATTCTTCAATCTTACTTGTATCAATATTCAGTGTATTTTTATCAATATCAACAAAAATAGGCTTTAGTCCATTGGTAATTAATGAACTGGTTGTTGCAACAAATGAGAAGGGTGTTGTAATAACATAGCCTTCTAAATCTAAACTCCGATACGCTAACTCAAGTGCTGATGTCCCACTGGAAACGAGGACAATGTTTTTAACACCAAGATAATCGGCAAGCCGGTTTTCTAACTCTTTGACTAAAGGGCCGTCATTGGTAATCCAACCACTCTTATAGATTTTGTCGATATAACCTTTATATTTTTTTTTATTTGGTAAATAGGTTTTTGTGATGTTAATCATGGTTATGTCTGTGAGAAACCTTCTTTATTCTTTATTGTATTTAATTGCTTTATAGCTAATAAATTTTCGGGATCCAATTTTAAAATTTGTTGATAGATAAACTCTGCACCATCAATGATATCCTGCGACTCGTAAAGTTTTGCCACCTTAAATAGAATGGCTGTATCAGATGAATTAAAGTCCAGATATTGTGTATATATTTCTAATGCATCTTTATAATTTTTAGTGAGCAGATAAAGTTCTGCCAATTGTGGTAAATAGTCGGGTGAAATTTCTGAAAGAAGCGTGAGTGTATTATGAGCATATTCAATTAAATTATTTTCTAAAGTAATGAAAGCAATACGTTTTAAAGCGCTCTCTATCGTTTTAGAGCTGTCAGCCTGACCATATTCATCTATTGCAAGCTCAACCTCATTATTTAACTCATATCGATATCCTGAGGCAAGATGGTAGTAGGAGGTTTCATAGGTATTGCTTTTTTGAAGTAAGGCAATGCCATCAATGATTCTTGTAATTGCATTCACATCCTTTAATAAAAATAAATTGTATAGTTTTATTTCCAGGCCATCAAATTTGGAGCTATTGGAATCATGTCCATTGTCTGAAAATATTCCATGACTGGTTTTTATATGACTTGCAGTAATATCATGGGCTGTTTTATTAGAAAAAATAATTTGTTTCTTATCGCTATAGAGTCCAGGATTTTTTTTCTGAAGTTTTATGACTCTTCTAAAGTGATGCTCTAATCCATTTTGCATCATAATAATGGAAAAGTGTGTCGCTTTCTTTCTTTCATTTTTGTTTTGAAAATATTCATGATAGACAGCCTTTCTATTTTTAAAGACAGGATGAAAATTGGAGAGCTTATCCAGTAGGATACTATCGGTATTATTTAATAAGTGACGATTAATTAGATCATCAGTGAGTTTTACTTGATTTTCTTCAAGCAACCTTGATTCTATTCGGTTAATCGCAGTAAAAACATATCGGGTCAATTGCTTTTGACCGACTGTTAATGCGTCATCATTACAAAAAAATCCTTGTTCATTTTTAAATTGTTTAGATAATAGTATTAAATTGAATGAATCATTAGTTTCCAAATTAGTTTTTAGTTTTTTATAAATTATATTTAGTTCAGTTAATACTGAATGATAGTGTTTTTCTACAAGTTGGTTTCTTTCATTTATTTCTTTTTGTTGTTGTATAAATTCTTTGACATCATCTTGTCTTTCTGGAATAGATAAGTCATTTAATGAGACATTCTTTATTCCGTAGGTTTTAAAAGAAATTGAGATAGGTGTATTTATATCTAATTGTGTGTGGCTTATGAATTCTTTTAGTTCTTTTGTATTCTCAGATAACACATTTTGACTTAGGAAAATAATTTGTTTTTTTATCCCTATATATTGAGCAATGTGAATTAAATCAAGGGCATCATTTGTTGTTGTATTTAAGTAACAGTTTGAATTTAATTTACTTTTCCATGGAAAAAGTTCACCAGTGTATAAACTAATACCTAGCCAATTACCTGTTATTTTAGGCAAAAAGGAGTTTTTTCTTATTAAAAGACTTTCATGCTCATAATTCATAATTGCTTTGTCAGTCTCAAATGTTGCTTCATTTGAGCTGTTGGCAATAAAAATATCAGGTTTTATGCCAGTTGAAAAAATTTCTTTGGCTAGAAAACTTAAGGCAATAACGATATAGTTGTTCTGGTTTTGTTCAATCCATTCTCTATGATTTTGTAATGATTCAATATCCGTTAGAATTAATGCTGACTTTTCTTTAAAGTACTGTTCTAGAACAGTAATTGGTGTATGGTTTTCAGTAATATTTGCTATTTGATTTATTATTTTCTTAAGGTTGTTTGCTGTTTTTAGTTCTTTTTGTAATGTATTATTTATTCTGTAGTGTCTTTGAATATAGGTGTCAGGTTGCTCATCTACTATTAAGGTGTTTTTAGGTGTAATTAATAAATCTGAATTATTTTTTGAGGTGATATAAAGTCTTCTTGTTTGGTAGTTTTCATCGTTTTGTAATATAAGCAAATAAAGCGAAATATTATGTAGTCTATCAATATCAGTCCTTCCGAGGGAATGATCTTTTTTGTGAAATGTTGAGTAGAGATCTTTGCTGCTTTTTATCGTATCTTGCTTATCAGATTCTAAGTTGCTTAAATATATTAATTGTTCCCTTTTTACTTTTTCACTATACGTTTTTATGTTTTTGTTAAGATTATTCTTTTGGTTTTCAATTTGTCTGTCCAACAAGTATGATTTATCAAATTTATTTAAATGTCTTTTTATTAAATCATCATCAATAATTAATTTTTTATTCTCTAATAATCGAATTTCTGTTCTATTGATGGCCGTAAAAATATGGCGAGCTAATTCAATAGCACCAGTTCTTAATGCTTTGTAATAAGTATCACCAGACTGTTTTATTTCTTCATTAGTCCAGCTACGATCTTTATCAGGATTTAAAAAATACAGAAATTCATGAATGCCAAACTTTTTGGAAAGATCAGTAAACGGTTTTAATGATTTATTTTCCAGCTCTTTTTCAAGTTTATCCATTTTAAGTTTGAACTTAAAATTTTCACTAGGGTTGTCTCCTGCAAAAAACTTGTCATTATATGCTAATGCCTTATTAGCTAACTCCTCAATTTTATTGACTTTGAAATTGACTTGGTTAAGTTCTTTCAATATTTTCTGGTAGTGTCGTATTTTAAATTCAGAATTTTCATTTTGTAAAAATTGATTTTTCAGAAACTCAGAAATTCCAGTGTTTTTAGTTTCTACATGAATGTTTTCAAGGGAAATGTATTCTACATTGATCATTTTTACTGAATTAGGGGAAGGGTTATAAACTTTACCACCATGTTCTATGGCAAGTTCTGCTAATTTTTCAATGGTTTCAATCGCTTCAAAATAGGCGGAGTTTGTTTCTGCCTTGTTTCCATTATTGGTAATCACTGTTTGAGATATAGAGTTTATCTCAGGTCCTGCATCATGTTCATTACTGGCAATGGCATGAGTAAAGCCCTCTGGACTGTAGCAGAGGTCAACACCAAAAAGAATTTGTTCTTTTATACCCATTTTTATTGCATATAATATGGCTGAATTAGTCACTGTAGGACCGACACCACTCAAGTTTTCTATATTAAGAGGTGTTTTCCATGGAAAGAGATCACCCATATATAAGTTAATACCTAGCCAATTACCCAAGATCATCGGTGATAAATGATATTGATGG
Source organism: Gammaproteobacteria bacterium (assembly GCA_016744395.1). Taxonomy (GTDB): domain Bacteria; phylum Pseudomonadota; class Gammaproteobacteria; order GRL18; family GRL18; genus GRL18. Next base: position 51,754 of record JADGEK010000014.1, read on the forward strand.
ACTAATAAACTTTCTTTTTCATAATTAAAAACTTCTTTACTGGCTTCAAAGTTAGCAGGGTAGGGGTCAACTGAAATGAAAATATCGGGTTTTATTTTTGTTTTAAGTAGCCTTCTGGCAATGCGGGTGACTGCAATGACAATGTAGTGTTCCTGGTTTTTCTCAATCCATTCAATGGAATCATCAAGAGAAGGACCTCCTGCTAATATAAGGGCTGATTTTCCTTTGAAGTAATTTTGAAGCAGAATTGCTGGAGTATGATTTTCAGCAAGATTTTCTAATTGTTTTTGAGTAAAAGTTTTACTGCCTAATTGTGACTGATACTGCCAGATAAGGTGATTAGCTTTATCTTCAATGGCCTGTGAAAGAAAAATATATTCATTTAAATGATAATATTGTGCAGCAAAGGACTTAACTCTCTTGACCTTATTAATGGTAAAGTAGATTTCCAAACCTATTTTTTTTGCTTCTTCTTCCCAACACTCTTCTGTACTGACAATAATTCTTTTTTCGCCATCAAGATTGTACTGGCTTTTTGTCTGTTCAATGACTTCAGGAAAGTCAATAAAGACATAGGCACTGCCTTTTTCTGGTGGTGTTTTTAATAGTTGCTTCACCATCATGCCAGAATCTGTACCCGTAATAATGTAAAGTGTGTCATTTTTATCAAAGGTATCATCAAACTCTTTTAGAAAGCTGGTTTTATAACCGAGCTGCTCAAAATTCCGTCTATTGATAGAAAAAAGGTATTTATCGCTAAACTGATTTTCAATTAATGTACCTAATTGCGTCTCAATGCTTAATTTAATCACTTCCAGTACCTGTTTTTTGACGGTATTATGCTTTATTATCTTTCCTTAATAAACATAGCATAATTTATGCCAAATGGATTTGTAGGTAGGGCATTGATAGAAAAGTAACTAAATTAATAAAAATTCAATTTTTTTCTAAAGAAAAATTAATCGACGACGCTAATGTGTTCAAGAGGCGGTGAATATTCCACTTTTTCTAGAAATAGAAAAACCGAGAGTATATCCGCATAGAAAAGTTCTCCACAATTCGATGCTTTGTATGCAATGTTGTTGTATTTAAGCAGTTACAGGATCGGTGGGGCATATCACAGGAGATTTTATCATGGCACAAGTCATTAACACTAATGTTCCATCATTATCAGCACAAAGTAATTTAAACCGTACGAATTCTGGTCTTACCCAGGCCCTTGAAAGACTCTCATCAGGTAAACGTATTAATAGTTCAAAAGACGATGCGGCTGGTTTAGCCATTGCCTCACGTTTTACTGCTCAAATACGTGGCTATAACCAGGGTACACGAAATGCAGCGGATGCAATTTCTTTAGCACAAACAGCAGAAGGTGCTTATGATGAAATTTCAGGCAACTTACAACGTATTCGTGAACTCGCCGTTCAGTCTGCAAATGCAACTAATAGCTCGACTGACCGTAAAGCTCTACAGACAGAAGTAGGACAACTTCAAGCTGAAATTAATCGAGTTGCAGAAACTAAATTTAATGGTGTAGCTGTTATTGGTAGTAGTGCGACTACGTTTACTTTCCAGGTAGGGCCTGATAATGGCACCAATGATAAAATTGATATTGCAACAACGGGTCTTTCGTCATTAACTAACTATGCTGAAGCAGTGAATACAGGTACAGTGAGTAATGCAACCGCTGCGGGCACGCTTATTGGTAATATCGATAACTTCTTGCAGGCTGTTAATACTGAAAGGGCGACTTTAGGTGCCGTTCAAAACCGTTTTGAATCCGTTATTCGTAATGGTGAAAATGTAGCTGAGAACTTAAGTGCATCTCGTAGCCGTATTGAAGATGCTGATTTTGCTGCAGAAACTGCTAATTTGACTAAGTACCAAATTTTACAACAAGCTGGCACATCGGTCTTGTCCCAGGCTAACGCTTTGCCCCAAAGTGTGCTAGGCTTATTAGGATAGAGGATGAAAATCCCTATTGAGCAAAGTGATTTGAACGATAGGGTTTTTTAAGGAGCATAATTATGGCTGATTTTAATATGAATACCAAGTTGCTGGAATTAAATGCAATTAATGGATTCGTACGTGAAAATCTGGTTCAACCTCTTCAAAAAAGTCAAAAAGTAGATACTAAAGTAGATAATAAAGGTGATGTTGATGGTATTCAACGGCAAGAAATTGCCTCTGAACCCTATCAGTCAGATGTTGCCAATGAAAAGGAAATGCCCAAGGAAGAGTTGGATGATACAATTCGTGAGTTGAATGATTCTTTACAGAATGTTCAGAAAAATCTTGAGTTTAGCATCGATAAAGACGCTGGAAGGATCGTTATCAGTGTGAAAGATAAACTAACGGATGAGGTGCTCAGGCAAATTCCATCAGAAGAGGTTCTTGAGTTGGCTAGAAACTTGCATAACGTAAGTATCAGTCTAAATTTGAATATCAGTGAGCGTAATAGCGAATCATACTCTTCCCAGTCTCCAGCTGAAGGAGTGTTCTTAAAAACCAGTGTCTAACGCACTATGTAAATTATATCAGGTAGACTTGGAATATTAAATTTCAGTCTGGCCTGGGTCTATTGGAGGAGATAATATGGCAGGTCTGTCCCTTGGAGGCGTCAACCTTGATGTACAAGGGCTTGTTGCTCAATTGATGCAGGTTGAAAGTGCTCCTCTAACACGTCTTCAAGAAAAAGAAAGTGAATATCAGTCACAACTGAGTGCTTTTGGACGTTTAAAAAGTGCTTTGTCTTCTTTTCAAACGTCAATGGGGCAACTAGCTTCACTTGATAAGTTTGAAACCTATAAAACATCCACATCAGAATCCAGTACTGATCAAAGTTATACTGCAACTGTCAATAGTGATGCGGCTGCTGGAAATTTTGATCTTCAAGTGACTCAACTGGCTCGTTCAACAAAGTATGGCTCTGATAGTAGCAATGCTTTCGCTGATACTAATACAACGGCTCTTAGTACTTCTGGTTCACCATTGACCATTAATGTGGGTGCCACAGCCATGAATGTAAGTGTTGATGGTTTAACCCTTGAAGGGGCTCGGGATGCTATTAATACTGCGGCAGAGGCAAATGGCTTGTCTGTTTCTGCATCCATTGTTTCAACTCAATCTAATGAACATTTTATTGTCATTACAGGTATTGAAACAGGTACTGACAATGCGGTTACTATTGATGATGGTGCTGCAAAGACGGCGCTAAGACTGGGAACTGGTACAGCAATGGAGATTCAATCTGCACTGAATTCAAATGTTGTGGTTGATAATCAATACACCATTTCAAGTTCTAGTAATACAGTAGAAGACGCGATTTCAGGAGTGACTTTAAATTTACTTAAAGAGTCTACTGCGACCAGTAAAATGACTATTGAAGTGGATGCTGCTAAGGCAAGAGAAAGTATTGACGGTTTTGTCAGTGGTTTTAACACGCTATTAAGCACGATTAATGCTTTAAAAGAGAGTGGTCTAGAAGGTGATAGTAGTTTAAATCGAGTGTTATCTAGTATTCGCAGCGAATTTAATACTAGTGCAGGTCTAAGCAGTTCATTTAACTTCCTTTCAGAAGTGGGTATCACTTCTGATGCCGAAACGGGAGAATTAAAACTGGATAGTACTAAACTTGATGAAGCCGTAGCAAATGATTATGCAGGTATTTCTGAGCTTTTTGCTAATGACAGTAACGGTATTGCATTTCGTCTGGAAAAAAAAATGGACGATTATTTAAGCTTTGATGGTCTGATTGAAATCAGAGAAGAAGGTCTGCAAACTCGAATTGATGATAACGAAGATGCTCAATTAAGAATGGAGTACCGTTTGGGGCTTATTGAAGCGCGCTATTTAAAGCAATTTGGCGCCCTGGATACTCTAATTTCACAGTCTAATGCCACCAGTTCTTACTTAACACAGCAACTTGCAAATTTACCTGGTTTTTCTAGTAATTAAGCTACAGAAAATTTAATATGAGCCGATAATAACTATAAGACACACAGTTATTATTCAATTTATTTAAAGGATATTTTTTATGAATTATGCAAATAATCATGCAGCAATGAATAAATATGCCCAAGTGGGGAATCATAGTTCAGCTGCTTTTGCAAATCCACATCGTTTGATTCAAATGCTGATGGAAGGTGCGCTTGAAAAAATATCCAAAGCTAAAGGCTTTATGCAAAATGGGAATATTTCAAAAAGAGGTGAGCATATCAGTTGGGCCATTTCAATTATTGAAGGCTTGAGAGTGAGCTTGGATCACAGTCAGGGTGGTCAGATTTCAGAAAATCTGGAATCTTTATACATTTATATGATAAGCCAGTTAACTCAGGCTAATTTAAAGAGTTCAAGTGAGATACTGGATGAAGTTTCGGGGCTATTAATTGATATTAAGTCGGGTTGGGACGCTATTCCTCAGGACATTATTGAGGAACATGCAAAAAGTACAGCAGGTGTTCAACCTAAATCATTAGCCAGTGCTAAAATTTAATGATTGCTTTTTTAATGAATAGAATAAATATTGTATGAATGAGACTAGAGAATCTGAACTTAATCAATTGTTAGATATGAGTCAAAAAATGCTTGGCTTAGCAGATAAAAATGACTGGGATGATTTTACAGAATTAGAAAACAACAGAAAAAAAGTAATGTATTCTTTTTTTGAGTCACCTCTTATCGATGAGAGCTCTGCGGAAGACTCGGAAAAAATTGAACAAATAATAAAAAAAGTTTTGTTAATTAATGAGCAAATCGAAAAAAAAGCTCAACAGAATAAATGCACTCTTGCACGGCAATTACAGGGGATGAAAAAAAAGCAGAATGTTCATTCTGCTTATCTTCAAAATAAATAGTCTAAAAAAGTAGAGACAAGGCATGCCTTGTCTCTACGCTCACATCATTTTCAATTCTTATGTGGCTACTGATTTTCAACGACAGGTATGTTTAAGAAAATATCATAATCTAAATCTTTAATAGAACGTTGGATGCCTCTTAATGAATTTAAGTTAATAAACAGAGGCTCAGTGATATTTGCATTCACCAAGGTGAGTCCTTCCTTTTCCAAATGAGTCTTCGATGTGTTGTCTTTAATAATAACCATCATGGCTATTTCATCTGAATTTTGCGAATCTAACAGCTCATAATCTTCATCAGGTAATGAAACTTCATAATAAAAATTGGCCAGAGCAGGGTCAAAAATTGAATAAGCAATATTCGGCTGTTCTATAGATTGTAACCAAAAAACAACGGGGGTCTCTTGAGAGTCATCGTCTTCTTTATGGAACAGCTTAAAATCCTTTAGGTGGGCATTCCTCTCGTTGTTTAGGAGTAAGCCATTAGGGAAATGTAAAATAGTATCTTGTTCAACTTCTTGTGAGCCAAAGCGAGTTGTTTCAATTTTCATTCTAAACCTATTAAAAAGTGAGAGTTGTTTAACTAAAGAGTTTAATCAATCTGGCCTGATTTGAATTAAAGTCAATAAAAGTGAATAAAAAAACAAGTTAAGTTTGATAAGTTGTTATTTTATAAAATTATTATTACTTATAACTTACAATCTGTCAAAAAGGAAGCCTATAGTCAGTAAATATAAATTGAATGCCTTTTATTTAATACAAATAAAGGAAGAAAGTGGCATTTTTTTGACTAATAACAAAAAATTGACTTTACATCTTTGAAAAATACGCTATATTTCCCATAGATAGATAAGAGATTATTAATATTGGTGTTTGTTTATTGTCTTACCACCTTAAGCTTGTAGAGAAATGACAATAAATTGACAATAATGAGGTTCTAAGTGGTTGCCGATCAAAATAAAATGACTTTAGATGATACTTTTGTAGGTGAAAGTGTTGTTATAAAACAAGTTAAAAAATTAATTCTTCAAGTGGCAAAAAGTAATGCTAATGTTTTGATCCTGGGTGAATCAGGTACAGGTAAAGAAGTAGTGGCCAGTTGCCTGCATCAACTGTCCAAACGCAGTAAAATGCCTTATGTACCCGTAAACTGTGGTGCTATACCCAGAGAGTTATTAGAAAGTGAGTTATTTGGTCATGAAAAAGGTGCTTTTACAGGTGCTTTGACTTTGCGCAAGGGGCGATTTGAAATGGCTCAGGCGGGGACTCTATTTCTCGATGAAATTGGAGATATGCCACTTTCAATGCAAGTCAAGATTTTGCGTGTTTTGCAAGAAAGAATATTTGAGAGGGTAGGGGGGAATAAAAGTCTTCAGGCAGATGTCCGAGTCATTGCTGCAACCCATCGCGATCTTGAAGATGAAGTGAAAGCGGGTCATTTTAGAGAAGACTTATTTTACCGACTGAATGTTTTTCCTATTGAAATCCCTGCTCTTCGAGAAAGAGTTGAGGACATTCCTTTGTTATTTTGTATGTTGAATGAACGTATGAAAGAAGATATGGAGAGTTCAGTACAATTAACCCCAGAAGCAATGGCATCGATAATGCAACACTCCTGGCCTGGTAATGTCAGAGAATTGTCTAATCTGGTTGAACGTCTTGGTATAATGTTTCCTGAAGAGCCTGTGGAATGGGATGATTTACCCGAAAAATACCAATATGACATTTCTCAAATTGATGAGCTACCACAGACCATCGTCTCTCCCACTGGGAATGATGATAATGAATCAGACAGAGATGAGATTGTAGAAAATGAAAATAAAGGGGCCAGTGAATCTAACCTGGATGTCGAAGCAACAGGAGAGAGCAGTGTCAGTTCACATATGCTTGAGCCTTCAAATTTGCTGCCGAAAGATAATTTTGACTTAAAAGATCATATGGCTAACCTTGAATATTCTTTAATACAGCAGGCTTTGAAGGAGTCTGATGGTGTTGTCGCACATGCTGCAAAACGCTTGAATATGCGAAGAACGACACTGGTTGAGAAAATGAAAAAATATGAAACGATGTTTGGCGAAGGATAAGATGAGGCTGGTTGAAGCAGCTTTATCGCCTGAAATGATACTGAAACCCCTTTATTAAGCCAGTTATAAGGTTTGAAAATTATACCTTTCTGCTTCAAGGTACATCATCTTACTGCACATAAAAAGTCACCCAAGCAGCACACAAAATCTTATAAGCTATAATTTGGGTGACTTTTGTACTATGTTTACCTTATAGAAATACAAAAGCCCCAGTGCTACCAACACATGAGGCTTTCTAACAAGAATTATTATATGAGGTAATAATCATGTCTAAGAATATTATAGCACCCGCCAATGGTTTTACCGATACCTTCCTAAAAACCTGAAATCTGAAGAAAAAGAGTACTGCATCTCAGATAAAGGATGTAAGGGTTTACGAATTAGAGTTCGTAAGAACAAGTCAAAAACATTTCTATCCACTATTTATATTGATAGTAAACGTAAAGTATTTACCGTTGGTCATTATCCTGATACGTCCTTGGAAGATGCAAGAAAACTTCTGCTTGATATGAAGGCCAAAGCTAAAAACGGAAATTTGGTTACAGACAAAGAGCGTAAAGCTAAGGAACTGGCTGAGAAAAAGTCTAAGGACGCTCAGGAGCTTGCTGATTCAATAAAATATGGTGAGCCTCATACACAAGCAGGGTTCTATTTTTCAGCAAGATATTCAGATGATGAAGTTATGGACTGGTTTGAAAGTGCTGGTTATCCAGTCCCTGAATATTTATTGCCAAAACACCTTAAAAGTATGTCAATTTCTAACACAAATAATCAAAAAAAAGAGATAACAGATAAGGATAAGACTAGAATTGAAATCCTTGATAAGGAAATTGAATATATTGCTAATAAGTTAAAACAAACAGATCAATATCTTCCTGAAAATAAAAAAGGAAGAACAGTAATACCTTTAAAACCTTCAGAGCTTTCTTCTCGACTATATGAAAGAGACAGTAAAGTATTTTCACTGTTAAAGACAGAAAAAATAAGGAAAAATTGCCAGAAAAAACATTTTGGAAGTTGCAAAAAAATTATATTTTAGCAAGCCATCGAGAATTACAAAATAAAGATTACGGAGGCTGCAAAACCTAATATTGTCTTTTTAAATCAATATGATTCGTGTGTTTTGCAGGACGTAAATTTCCGTCCTGTAATTCACTTCCTTCCCTGATACTCCCTATTTAAAATCCCTAGTATTTGAACCATAACATCCTGATTCACGCTAAGCAGGCCATTGGTGATTCAGGTTTTCTTAAACCTAATGTTATGGAGATTTAATCAATGAACTTTGATTTCCTAAATGGACCTCCCGTTACCATCAAGGTAAACGGTGGTTCTCGCTCAAAATTAGGGCGTGATATTGATGCAGAACTATTTCCTTCAGCAGATGTTGAACCAGAGAGAAATGGAGATATGCGTCAATGGTTAACATTTACACTGGAAACGTTTACCAAATTGTTAAAGCAGAAGTTTACAAGACGTGAAGCTGTAAAAATTATCAACTTGGTTCGTAATGGTGCTTCAAAGGATGATGCTATTACAGAAGCTTTAAGTAATAGAGAGGCCGCTTAAAATGAAAAATCAAAGCGCGAGCCCAGCCACCACAACTGAGCACACAGTAGAACAACACGTTGATTCAATTGTAGCAAAAATCGATTCTACATGCACTCATAATCAACGTTTAGCCATTCTCAAGCAACTCCGTGAAAATGGCCCAACCTCAATCCTTGCTTTTCGTGCAATGGGCATTATGGCACCAGCGCCAAGAATCTTTGAGCTACGAGCCAAAGGTTACAACATTGATACAGTTGCATTTCCTGAAACTGACAGTGCTGGTGTTTCACATAGAGGCACAGCTTTATACGTTCTTAAACCATCAGTTGATACGGAGGTGATTTAATGCGCACCCAAAGCCTTTTCTACTCAAGATTCTGGCTTGGTGGTTCTGGTAATGAAATCAGAAAAAATGGTAGTGATGCAATTGTCACTGCCATTTATCTGGCAACTTGCCCAGGTTCGCACATGTCTGGAATTTATTATTGTCCTATTCCAATAATCGCTGATGAAACTATGATCTCTGAAACAAGAGTGAAAAAAGTTTTAATCATTCTTGAGAATTTAAATTTCATCAAATATGACCATGATTCTAAAGTTGTTTGGGTAACAACTATCCTGACACAGGGGGATTGGGGCACAATTAATTTCAATGCTTACTGAACACTCGCCTGTTTGGGGTGCAATTGTACCTCCCTATAACAGACAAGTATAATAATTATCTATGCACTTATTGATGCATGAATTTATTTATCTGTTTGTAACGTATTGTTAATATGGAGTTAAATGTGTTATCTTTCTTTTGTTATCTATGCGATTGTCTATTACTTGGAAAATAATTTATGGCATTATCTATACGTGAATGTTTGGAGCGAGGGCCAGCGACTTCAAAAGAAATACAAGCTGCAACTGGCTTAGGTCAAACAACAGTGTCTCGCCAATTGAGTCGCATGGGTGACTGTGTTATCAGGTTGCAGAACAGAAGACCTCCTAATTATGTCTTAACCGCCAATGCTTTTGGGGCTGATGATAAGCTTCCACTGTATATGATTGACGCATATGGTCACAATACAATTGTGGCAAACTTGAGACCTTTGGCTCATGGTGGTTTCTTTGTTGAACAATTTACAGGTATGCCTAGTGTTTTGTTAGGTGAACAAGGTGATGGTTTATATGATGATTTACCATATTTTTTAAGTGACCTTGCACCACAAGGATTTATTGGTCGTCAGATAGCTGCTGAAATAGCTGCTCAGTCTGATGATTTTCCAACTGACCCAAGATATTGGAATGTAGATCATATTGGCCGATATTTAATATCTAATGGTGATGATTTGCCAGGGAACTTTAAGTTTGGTCAGCAAGCACATTTGCGTGTTAGGCGTAAGCCTGTTGCAGTCAACTCAGATGATTATCCTGCTCTTGCTGACAGGGTGCTTAGTGGCGAAGTTCCAGGCTCATCGGCTGGTGGTGAACAACCTAAATTTACAGCGTTTAGTGTGGAGCGTTCGGCACATGTCATTGTGAAGTTTTCTCCAAAAGGTGACAGTGATGTTGCGCGGAGATGGCGAGACATATTAATTACTGAGTTTCATGCCACTGAAGCAATACATGCACAAGATTTTCCTGCAGCAGAAACCAGGCTAATTGAAGTTGATGATAGACTTTTTTTAGAATCGCAAAGATTTGATAGATCTGGGGAGTATGGACGAATGTCCATGATCTCACTTCAATCAGTAGATGCAGAATTTATAGGGTTAGGAAGTGATTGGCCACAAGTATTACAAGCTTTGTCTCAAAAAAGCCTGGTGAGTGGACAGCATGTTTTTGATGGAATATTTCTCTGGGGATTTGGTCGCCTCATAAATAATACTGACATGCATTTAGGTAATTTAAGTTTGGCAATAGAAGGAAATGTATTTAGGTTATTACCGATCTATGATATGTGTTCCATGGGCTTTGCTCCGAGGGGAGGGGAAGTTTTACCTTATGACTTCACTCCACCAGACCTGACAGCTTTAAGTGAGACAATGCTGCAGAGTGTCATTAGCATGGCAAGGGATTTTTGGGATAGGGTCGCAAATGATGATAGAATTTCAGTAGATTTTAAAGATTATTTGAGCAATGGAAACCCTCTTGATCAACTCCAATAATAAAGACTTAATGATGACGATTCTGTGGCAAGGTGTCTAAGTTTTAGTAGTTTATCTAAAGGGAGCAGTGATGGAGGGTTGTCAGAAAATTGACGAAAGTAAAATAGAGTGTTTAGTTAAATAAAAGTCATACAAAACAGCACACAATAAGGGGGAGTGATCTTAAGTTGTTGAAATTTAATATAATGAAAAAATATGAAACGATGTTTGGCGAATAAATATAGAGACGTTATTTTGTTATAGCCAAAAAATGTCACTCTCTACAAAAGACAACTTCTTAAATATAAAAAACTTGTAAGTAACTGATAATAAATATAAAAATAAAGTTTGGTTTACTTTTTGCTTTAGTGTTTGTATAGAAATATAAATGCTGGAGTAAATTATGAGTTTGGCTGCAATTCTGGAAACTGCATTAGCAGAAAGATCAATTCCTACTTTCGAAGTGACTGAGACTGAGCGAGTACATTCCTCTTCTCAACAATCACCTCTACATGAATCAATTACCGAAACTCGTTTAAAAGCGTTGTTAAAAGCCTTGCCTGCAGGAGTTATTGTATTAGATGGCAAAGGCTTGGTTCAAGAATGCAATCCAGCAGCCATTGAATTATTAGACGAACCATTGATTGGTCTTGCCTGGCGTTCGGTGATTGATCGAGCTTTTGATCACAGTCGAGTCTCTGGTCAGGATTCGGTGACAAAGAAAGGTCAAATTGTCAGTATTTCAACTTGTCCTCTAGGAGAAGGTGTTCCAGGGCAAATTATTTTATTACAAGATGTTACTGAAAAACGTCAGTTACAGACAAAATATGATCAACAAAATCGATTGGCTTCCATGGGCCAAATGGCAGCACAATTAGCGCATCAAATCAGAACTCCTATTTCAGCAGCCTTGCTTTACGCCTCACACTTAAAATCGCCTCAATTAGATGATGAAAAACGCCTACGCTTTGCAGACAAAATATTGACACGTATTCAGAGTCTTGAACAATTGATTAATGACATGCTGTTGTTCTCAAAAAGTGGTATGGAAAACCGTGAAAGCATTTTAGTCGAACAGTTATTGAATGAACTCGAACAAAATATTGTTATCGAAGAAGATAAGCAAAATATTAATATTGTTTTTGAATACACGGCTAAGGAAGACTTCTATATTTCAGGTAACCGAAATTTGTTAGTGAGTGGTTTAATTAATTTAGTGAATAATGCAGTTCATGCAGTAGATACGCAGCTTGGAAGTGTTTTTATTAAAGTGTCACAACCCATTAAAGGGGCGATTGATTTCAGTATTCATGACAATGGTATGGGAATTAATGCAGAGGACGTGAGCCAAATATTTGAGCCTTTTTATACAACAAAACAAAACGGTACTGGACTGGGCCTCGCAGTTGTAAAAGCTATAGCCAATGCTCATGAGGGTGAACTCTGGTTAGACAGTTCTTCTGCATCAGGTTGTGTTTTCAGGATGCGTATTCCAACCCAAATTCAATCCATATCGAAAAATAAAAGAATTGGTAGAATGGAGATATCAAAATGTTAACCACAAAGAAAACAAATCCTCAGGCCCCTTTAATTTTGGTTGTTGAAGATGATGAGGCCTTACGTGAAGCACTGGTCGATACTCTGGATATGGGTGGTTATAATGTGCTTGAAGCCGATAATGGACGTTCAGCTTTGGATCATTTATCACAGGATGAATTTAAAGAAATTGATATTGTCATCAGCGATGTTCAGATGCCTAAGATGGATGGTCATCAATTACTCAAACAAATAAAGCGTCATTATGATATTCCTGTGTTATTAATGACCGCCTATGGCACGATTGGTAAAGCGATTGAAGCAATGAAAGATGGGGCTGTTGATTATCTGGTGAAACCTTTTGAAGCTGAAGTTCTTGTTTCAGTGGTCAGTCGTTATGCAGGCAAGAGTGTTGATGATCATCAGATGATTGCCCAGTCTGCCAGTATGCAGAAAATTGCTCAATTATCCAGGCGAGTGGCGGCCAGTGATGCCACTGTTATGATTGGTGGTTCAAGTGGTACGGGAAAAGAAGTGTTAGCTCGCTATATTCATAATAATTCCAATCGAGCTGATAAACCTTTTGTGGCCATTAATTGCGCGGCCATTCCAGAAAATATGTTAGAAGCAACACTCTTTGGTTATGAAAAAGGCGCTTTTACAGGAGCCTACAAAGCATCTGCAGGTAAGTTTGAACAAGCTCAAGGTGGTACTTTATTATTGGATGAAATTTCTGAAATGGATCTGGGCTTACAGGCAAAATTGTTGCGAGTCTTACAAGAAAAAGAAGTCGAACGCCTGGGAGGACAGGAGCTTATTCCTTTGGATGTTCGAGTTTTAGCAACCTCTAACCGAAATATGCACCAACAAGTGAAAGAAAATAAATTTCGCGAAGACTTGTTTTATCGCTTAAATGTTTTTCCCATTACAATTCCTGATTTGAAAGATAGGAAAGAAGATATTATTCCTCTTGTAGAGCATATCATTAATAAAATGGCCAAACAAAATGGCTGTGAAATTCCTCAATTGTCTCCAGAAGCAAAACACAAATTAATGAACCATGTCTGGCCTGGTAATATCCGTGAAATGGACAATGTTATCCAACGTGCTTTTATTTTGCATATTGATAATATTATTACACCAGAAGACATGCCTATGGAAATGGCCTCTGAAGGATTTGCAGTGACAGATGACCCCCAATCTGCAGCTCAAGTCATGCAAACACCTAGTGATGTAAAGGCTGAAACTGTGAATAGTTCCAAGTCATCTAAGAGTGGCTCAAATCTGAATGATGAACTACGTGGTCGAGAGTTTGACAAAATATTAGAAATACTGCACTCCACGATGGGGAATCGCAAGATGGCTGCCGAGCAGTTAGGCATTAGCCAAAGGACTCTGAGATACAAGTTAGCCAAAATGCGGGATGGCGGGATTGTCGTTCCAGGTGGTTTTGGCGCGAAAACTGCTTAAGTATGTATTGAATGTGGTAATTGAGCTAAAAGGTCCGATTTTTGACACTTTGAGCAATGGGTAAAAAAGGGGAATATTTTATGAGTAATGATATTAATACTTCAAGCATGATGCTGAAAATGCGTTCCATGAGTGATATGGCTGCTTCTAAAGTCAGTCCTTTACCAATTAATAATGAAGGTTTACCTGGAGTTAAAGGCTCAAATGAGCAAACGGTTGAATTTGGCAGTCTGTTGAAGTCCGCTTTGCAGCAAGTGAATAGTATTCAGCAAACTTCTGCTGATTTAAGAAATGATTTTATTTCTGGAAAAGAAGGTGTCAATTTAGCTGAAGTGATGATTGCTTCTGAAAAATCCAGCGTTGCTTTTGGTGTGACACTTGAGATTAGAAATAAATTACTAAAGGCTTATCAAGAAGTCAAAACAATTCGGGTTTAATTAGTTTGTATGGGTTGAATGGAGTAGTGACAAATGGCTGAAGAAGCACAAAATAAAAATTCAATGATGGCACTACAGAATATCAGTGAATATCCCTTATTGAGACAAGTTGGATTAATGGTAGGGCTGGCTGCCAGTGTTGCTTTAGGGGTTGCTATTGTTTTTTGGTCGCAGTCACCCGATTACACCACCTTATATGCAGAGTTACCTGATACTGAACTTTCACAGGTGGCTGATGCATTAAAGCAAAGTAAGATTAAGTATAAAATCAGTGCAGGAAATATCATGGTGCCTGCCAATGATATGGAAAAAGCACGTATGCAGTTGGCTGCTCAAGGCCTGCCAAATATCAAACCAGAAGGTTTTGATATCTTAAATGAAGAACAAAGT